>DASVVJ010000885.1:0-3950 GCA_036389955.1 Myxococcaceae bacterium | reverse complement strand
ACGTCACCGTGCCTGCCGCCTGGCTGCACGTCCAACCCGTGCCCGCCGCGCTGACGAAGGTCGTCCCGGCGGGCAGCGTCAGCGTCGCCGTCACCGTGGCCGCCGTGCTCGGGCCCGCGTTGGTGACGCTCATCGTGTAGGTGAGCGTGCTGCCCCCGTTCACCGGATCCGGCGTGTCGGTGAGCACCATCGCCAGGTCCGCGCTCGGCGTCAGGGTGTCCGTATCCGTGGAGGTGTTGTTGCCCGCCGACGGATCGCTGTTGCCCAGCGGCGTGGTCACCGTGGCCGTGTTGCTCAGCGTGCCCGTGGCCGCCGGGTTGACCGTGCCCGTCACCGTGATGGTCGCCGTCCCTCCGTTGGCCAGCGACAGCGCCGCGTTGATGTTGCCCGTGCCGCTGGGCGTCACGCACGCCGCCGCGGGAGCGCACGTCCAGCTCACCCCCGTCAGCGCCGCCGGGAGCACGTCCGTCACCGTCGCGCCCGTCACCGGGTTGGGGCCGTTGTTGGTGACGGTAATGGTGTACGTCACCGTGCTGCCCGGCACCACGCTCGTCGCATTGTTCGTCTTGGTGATGCTCAAGTCCGAGGGCAGGCACAGCGGCACCGCGGTCACCGCACTGCCCAGCTCACCCGCCGCGCCATCCGTGGCGCCGTTGGCGGGGAACTCCGTCACCGCGCTGGAGCCGGTCGTCCCGCCCAGGCCCCCCGCCACGTTGCGCACCACCGTTCCACCCGCCACCGCGATGTAGCCACCGCCGCCGCCAGCGGCCGGGCCCTCGACCTCGACCTGGACGGAGCCCTGGTTGCCGCCCCGTCCACCGTTGGCGTCGATGATGATGCTGCTCAGAGCCCGCGCCGCCACCACCACCGTTCCACCCGCGCCACCACCGCCGGGCGCGTCGTTGTGGACCGGTTCGGTGTCCGTTCCCTGCTGTCCGTTGGCCGCGATGCGGCCGGCGCCCGTCACCGTGTCCGCCACCACCCACACCAGGCCGCCTCCGTTACCACCACTGCCGCCGGCCCCGTTGTTGCTGTCGCCCGCACCACCACCGCCGCCCAGGAACAGCCGGGTGGCCGGGTCATTCGAAACCGGCCGCCCGCCCAGGCCGCCCGCCTCACGCCGGGTGTCGCCGCTCCACCGGGGATCCCCCGGCGGCACGGTCAGCGCGTCCTGATCGGAGTTCGACCAGCTATAGCCGCCTCGGCCACCGCCCGAGGAGTTCGTCAGGCCGCCGTTGGCGATGTAGGCGGGGTCCAGCGCCCAGGCCGCCGCGCCGGGGACGGTGCTTCGCATGACGCCCTGGCCCGTCCACGCGTTGCCGTTGTTACCGTTGGCACCACCACCACCGCCCGCGTTGTGCGCGTTGCCGCCGCCGCCGCCGTTGGCCGGCGCGCCACGGCCATAACGGCCGTTGAGCGCGTCGTACTCCGCCTGGAAGCCCGCGATGCCCTCACCCTTCTCTCCGCCCTCGATGGGCTCTGCCGTGCGGTAGCTGACGATGCTGATGGTCGAAAAGGCGTCGTGCTTCACGCCGCCGCGGAAACCCTTGGCCTCGGCATCCAGCGTTCCGTCGAGGGTCAACGTGTTCTGCACATGCAGCGCCAGCACGCCGCCCACCTGGCCGTTCCACGGCAGCGCCGCCACGCTCGCGCCGCTGTTGACGGTGAGGGTGGTGAGCTGCGGCACACGCACCACCTGGGTGTTGGCCGCCAGGTAGCTGTTGCGCAGCCCGCTGCACCCCGTGGAGTTGAGGTTGATGGTGTTGCCCGCCACCGAAGCCACCGTGACGAGCTCGTAGTTGCCCGCGCCGTTGAGCGCCGTCACCGAGCCGTAGTCCACCGTGTCCGACGTGTTGATGGTGGCGCCCTGCATCTGGATGATCATCAGCAGATCGCCCGACTCCAAGGGGCCGAACTGCGTGCTGTTGAGCTCGGTGACATCGTTGACCGTGATGCTCGCGGCCCCCGCCGTCGCGTTGGCGCCCAGCCGGGTGTACCGGTTGAGCACCTCTCCCGCGATGGTGACGGTATAGGGACCGTCCATGCCCACCAGCGCCGAACTCGACGCCGCCGCCTTATTGGAAGCGGCCGGACTGGGGGAGAGAGTTTCGGTGGAGCATGCGACGCTCCACACGCTCAGTAACAGCAGAAGCGCTGACTTCAGCGCGGTCGATACGAAGGGTGAGTTCATGGGGACGGGGGCAAGACGAGCGAGGCCCGGGCGGACACAGCCCTGACGCTCTGGGACTCGCACTTTCTGGTGGGATGTACGAAAAGTCGGGATACTTACGGACGGTTTAGAATGTGTCAAACTCAACACTGGTTCCCGAAAGGGCTGGCAATGTTGAAGGCCTCAAGGGTGAGCAGTGGGGGTGCATGGCCTACGGCCAACGCAAGGTTCATGCCGCGCGGCTCACGGCGCCAAGCCCTCGGAATTCCCGGCGAGGGTCCCTTTTGGCCGCCTGGGCGGGACGCTCGCCCTGTGCACTGTGACACAACGCCACACTGGTCCGGACCGCCAAATCCCCTGTGCTCTCAAGGATTTACGCAGCGTCAGTGCAAGACCGTGGCATTTTGCCTCAATGGCGCAAATCAGGCGCCGCTGGCGCAAGAACTGCGCTTGAGTCAGCCGGCACGGGCTGACATGTCAGCGGCCAGCGGCTGACATGTCAGCTGACAGGTCAGCTCGCGTTTCGCCTACCTTGGAGGGCCATGAGCCCTCCCCGGCCCGAGGTCGTCCGCTACCAGGAGCCGCTGCGCGAGCACTTCGCGCGGCTCAACCGGCAGTGGATCGAACAGGACTTCCGGCTCGAGCCGGCGGATCTCGCCTCCTTCGCGGACCCACACGGCACGTTCATCGCGGGCGGGGGCGAGGTGTTCTTCGCGCTCCACGAGGGCCAGGTGCTGGGCACGTGCGCGCTGCGCCGCGAGGGCGAGGACACCTACGAGCTGTGCAAGATGGCGGTGTCCCCCGAGGCGCGCGGCCTGGGCCTGGGCGACGCGCTCATGGAGGCGGTGCTCGGCTTCGCCCGCGAGCAGGGGGCGCGCAGGGTGTACCTGGTGTCGAACACGAAGCTCGCCCCGGCCATCGGCCTGTACCGCAAGCACGGCTTCGTCACCACGCGCGAAGGGCCCGAAGTGAGCCAGCAGGCCGGCTACGCGCGCGCGGACATCGAGATGGAGCTCACGCTGTAACGGACGCTGTGGGTAGGCAGTGCTAGCGTGGCTGCATGGTTGAATCCATCACGCTCCAGAACTTCAAGAGCTTCGGCGAGCAACAAACTGTTCCGCTCGAGCCCATCACGGTGCTTGTTGGCCCCAACAACTCCGGCAAGTCGAACTTCATGAGCGTGGGGCGGTTCCTCACCAACAGCTTGGTGGTGGATGTGCCCGAAGCCATCCGCCAAGAGGGGGGGTTCTTCTTCCATCGCCCGCTCTTTAAGGACCACCCCTGCACCATCAGCTGGACCACTCCAGAAGGAGCCTACACCGCGACGCTTTCTCCCACAGGGAGGCCGCTCCAAACAGAACAGCTGGACAGCTCCAATACAGCTGCGAGCTTTACCAGGTCAGGCGGTGGTGACCTCCGTTATGGCCTATCCCATCACTTATATATGGAGGAGCGGGACTCTCTTGCTGTTCGCCAGTTGAGCCCGTCCTCTGCAGTAGCTGACGTGCTTCGCTCTGTCTGGAAGCCCTTCTCGAGTGCCAGAGCCATCAAGCTTGCGCTCGGGGCGCTTCGTGAAGACTCCGAGGTCGTGCCGGAACCACAAATCGGGATTGATGGCCGAGGGCTGGCAGCTGTTCTGGGGCTCTGGCGAGGATCTGTACCTGAGAAGGCCGAGGCACTCCAAAGCTTCCTGACCCGCTGCCTCCCGGAGATGGCAAATGTCTTCGTACGACCGGCGCCTGTCCCTGGCCACCAGCGACTGTGGTTCAAACAGAAGGAT
>DASVVJ010000884.1:0-19400 GCA_036389955.1 Myxococcaceae bacterium | reverse complement strand
TCAATGGTGTAGTCCTTGATGCGCTTGAGCGCTTCCTTGATCAGAGCGTGGCTCTGGGCAATCTCGTCTGGGATGAGATGGTGCAGTTGGTGGCCGCTGGCGATACGAATCTCCGCAGCTTGCATGGCGTCCTCACCATGGGTCTGCTTGAGCCACTCGAGATAGTTGCCCCGGTAGCGGCTGTATACGCTGATACGGCTGGTCTTGCCGTTCTGAAGCACGATGATTCCGTCCTCTGTCACCGTGAGCGCCGCGAATTCGTCGCCCAGTGCCTGCCCTGGCGGCCGCTTGAGCCGGAAGGGTTGCTTGCCTTCCGTCAGCACCTCCAGTTGATAGCCGGCCTCCTTCAGCTTGATCTTCAGTGCTTCGAACTCCGGCGTGTTGGGCTTCGGGATGGGGCGGCCGACGAACTGTTTGATGCCCTCCCAGTTCGGAAGCTTCTCCAGCAGCTTCTCAAGCTCCGTGTCCTTGAGCGGCTGCTTGGTGAGCTTCTGCTCTGAGGACGTGCCCTTGGAGAACTGTGGTTCCCTGGGCGAAGCCTTGGCCTTCTTGACGATTCCCGCAGTGGCGCCGGTGAGCGGGTTGATGGGAACAGAAGCGGCCGCCACGGCTTGAATCGGCGAGTTGAACACAGCAACCGTTCCCCCCCCCGCGACCCGCATCACCGCCAGGCTCGGAGGGGTGAACTTCACTCCTTGCGCCAACTTCAGGCCTCGGCCGAGATTGGACTTCAAGCCGGCAGCTCCCAGCGCGGCTAGGGCGATGTTCACCACCATGTGGCAGAAGGCCTTGCTGGCCTCACCAATCTGTACGGCGTCCCCATTCGCTTGCCAGGCGAGGTTGAGCCAGTCCGTGGCGTGTTCCAGAGCCTTGGCTCCAGCCTGGACTACCCCCTCGGTGGCGAGGCTTGCCAGACCGACCTGGATGGCGGCCGCCGCGAGCTGTCCCACGCCCGTAGGCGTCGCTGCCAGGAGGGCCGACAAGGCCTCTGCCGCGATGAACGCCAGGATGACGGAAATGATCTCCATGAGGTTCTGCAGGATGGCGTCGTAGTACTCCTTGGCCACGCTCTTGAAGAACTCGGGTGATCTGCGCACGGACTCCAGGAGGTCCTCGAGATGTCGTGCCACTTCCCGGGCTCGGGCGAGCATACCGCCTGTAAAGGAGCCACTGGGGACGATGCCCTGGAGCTCGTTGGCGAAGGCGACACTGACCAGCCAGATGCATTCCCCCGCAACGAGCTGCACGTCCCTGTTGACCCGGCGCACACCCGAGCGGCCCGCCTGCTGGTTCACGTAGAGGACGACATTCTCGTAGAAGCGCAGATCACGGCCCGGCCGGACAGCTTGATGGTAGATGCGTGCCGCGATGGGCTCGAGCGTATCGTTCTGCCTGACACGATAGAGCGTCGCGGCTGGCTCGGGAAGGTCGGTGGTGATGCGGAAGCGCTGCACGTATCCGCGTAGGATGTTGCCTCCTACCGAGGCGGCCACAAAGGCCCATTCCGGAAAGGGCGAAGCGGAGCCGAGCACGATGACCCGCGTGCTGGGGGGCAGGGGCACAGTCGTCAGGCACTGAGAGCCAGGCTGCTCGGCCGGGAGTGTCCGGATGTTGGCGCCATCCTTGTGGCAGATGAATCCAATCTGAATGGGCAGGTAGGGCTTGGATGGGGCGGAGGCGTCCCGGCCCGTCAGCAAGAGGTATTGGCTGTCCCGGATGCCGACCTGGAGTTCTCCTGTCCCAGGGTTCTTGACATCCTTGAGGTCTGAAATTCTACCGCTTCGGATGAGCGCGATTGCTTGCCCGCGGTTCAGGGCGCCTCTGCTCACTCTCAGAGCAATCAAGACCTGAAGGTCTTCGCCCTGAACGTCGAGGGGGACATCCTTGAGGGGAATGATCGACAGTCCTTCGAGGGGAGCCACGGCGTATGGAACTTGCGATGCAAGCAGCCTTTGGTCCTTGAGTGCGGCGATGAGCGTTCTCTTTATCCAGTCATCCTTCATGGAAGCCGGCGTTGAGACAGCGTTCGAAACAGCCGCGCAGATGTTCCGGAGGAGGGTCCTCTCCTGCTGATTACCGAGCCAGTAGTCGAGCATTGGCTCGATAGAGGAAGATTCCACCAGCGGGTATCGAGCCAGGAGGGCCTTGTCCTCTTGGCGGACGACGACATAGTTGGAAGCGTCGTGTGCGGTCAGTCTCCAGTATTGAGGCATGATGGAATTCCTGGGTCCTTGAGTCGCATGCACGGTGCGCGCTGGCGGTGAACGAACGCCTTCTGCGACCTGAAGATGAAGAGGGACGGTGCAGTCCAGAGCCAGGGTAGGCTCGCGGCGAAGGCGAAGACATGCCTCGAAGGTGGAGTTTCAGACGCCGGGCTCGGCTGAACTGCTCAGCGGTTTCTGGCCCTTGTGCTTTCCAGGCCACAGGTGGGTGGCTCACTCTGTGCGTGAGCGCACAGTGGGACTTGCCAGGCAGCCTGGCAGGCTCGCCTTGGGTGGGCCTCGGATCCAGCTTGTTCGTGATGCGAATGGGCCGGTACGAATTGATCCGCAAGCTTGCTCAGGGGGGCATGGCCGAGGTCTTCCTCGCTCGGGCCGAGGGGCCTGGAGGCTTCGCCAAGACGCTGGTGCTCAAGCGTATTTTGCCGCACCTGGCGGAGGACCCCGCCTTCGCGGCCATGTTCCTGACCGAGGCGAAGCTGGCCTCGCGGCTCCACGACACGAACATCGTGCAGATCTTCGACTGTGGCCGGGCGGGCAACACCTACTACCTGGTCATGGAGTACATCGACGGGCCCAACCTGCGGATGCTGGGGCGATATGCCAGCAAGCAGGGCGTCCCGGTGCCGCTGGAGCTGTGCGCCTGGATCATCTCGGAGGCCTGTGAAGGGCTCGCCTTCGCCCATGAGTACTGCGATCCGGCCACGCGCAAGCCGTTGAACCTGGTCCACCGGGACGTCAGCCTGGACAACATCCTGGTGTCGCAGGAGGGCACGGTGAAGGTGGTGGACTTCGGCATCGCCAAGGCGGCCGACCAGGTCCACCGCACGCAGACGGGCATCATCAAGGGCAAGCTCTCGTACATGCCGCCCGAGCAGCTCCGGGCTCAGGAGCTGGATCGACGGGTGGACGTATACGCGCTGGGGGTTGTTCTCTACGAGCTGCTCACGGGGGGCCACAAGCCCTTCGACGCGACCACGGAGGCGAGCATCGCGAAGGCGATTCTCTTCGAGCCGTGGGTGCCTGCGGTGAAACGCCGGCCGGACTTGCCCAAGGCCCTGCAGACGATTCTCGACCGCGCGCTCGCCAAGGATCGCGAGAAGCGCTACCCGGACTGCCGGGCCTTTCAGGCGGATCTCGCGGCCTTCATCCGTTCGCGGGGCAAGCCGGTGAACTCATCGCACTTGGCCCGCTTCGTGACGCAGGTGAGCGCGGCGGTCCCGGCGGCTCCCCAGCCCACGCCTCCGGCTCCCAGGCGTGCCAACCTGGTGGAGACGCGCGCCTCGAGCGAGCGGCGCCCCGCCATCGACACCTCCGCCAGCATGAGGGCGCCGGAGTGCTCGACGGAGGTCTCGGCGTCGATCAATTCGGAGCCCACCGAGCAGATGACCGTGGCCGAGTTGATGGCCGCGGCGTCTCGCTGAGGCGCTGGCGGTTACAGCTGCCCCAGGGCCCGGCGCAGGTGCCCGAGCACGAGTTTGATCTTGGGAATCTCCGCCAGCGCCTCGGGCACGCTGACGAGGAACGGGCGCTCGCGTCCCACCTCGTCCGGTAGCACCGGCACCAGCAGCTCCTCGGGCATGCCCGGATCCGGCAGCGGCAGACTGGGGATGAGCGCAATGCCCATTCCCGCCAGGCAGCACGAACGGATGATGTGGATGTCCGTCGCGACGAGCGCGGGTTGAACCGGGATCGGTGTTCCCCGCAGCGAGGGCCAGTTGGTCGCATCCTCGCCCGGAGCCTCCCAGGCGAAGAGTTCGTGGTCCCGCAGCTCCTCCACGGAGCGGGGGACTCCGCGCTGCCGCAGGTAGTCCTTCGTGGCGAGCAGCCCCTCGTGCACGCGGATGATGGCGTACGAGAGCCAGGGGCCCCGGGGCAGGTTGCCGCCGAAGTGGAACGCCATGTCCACCTTGTCCAGCGGCTCATTCAGCGGGTCGTCACTGAAGCGCACGTGAACCCGCAGGAGCGGATAGGTGGTCCGAAGCTGCCCGAAGAGCAGCGCGAACACCTGCGGCGGCAGGCCCACCGGTACCACCAGCCGCAGCAGCCCCGAGGGCGCCTGGCCCACCTCGCGGATGGAGGTGAGCAGCGCGCTCGTCTCCTGCATCATGATCCGCCCGCGGCGCGAGAGCACCTCACCGGCCTCGGTCAGGACGATGCCCTGGGGCGTGCTCTTGAGCAGCGGCACACCGGCGCGGGCTTCGAGTGCCTCGACACGGCGTCTCAAGGTGGTGCGGGAGACGCCGCGCGAGTCCGCGGCAGCCAGGTACGAGCCTGTTTCCACGACATCCAGAAAGGCACGCAGCTCTTCCAGGTCCATGAGGTTGCCTCGTGACCCGGAGTGTAGCCCGTACGCCGCCATGCCCGCCTCGGGGGGACCCGGCTACTCCTTGGCGCGGTAGAGCTGGCCGCGCATCTCTCCGTAATAGGTGTGCGCCTTGGTGTGGAGGTTGAAATAGAGCAGCCCCTTGCCCGCCAGGCGCTCCAGGCCGGCCAGCGTCCGCGTCTGGAAGGGCATTCCCGGCTCGACGGGGCAGCTCTCCGGCAGCGAGGGCTTCAGCCCCGGCATGTCCTTGACGAACTTCACGTTGGCGTTGGTGAGCTCCACCGTGAACTTGCCGTTGTTGAACTTCTTGCCCGGGCTGCCGGACTCACCGAAGTCCACGATGACCGGGCCCAGCGCGTCCGTGGGTCCGCAGTGAATGTGGAACATGAGGATGTCCTCCGGCTTCACCCCGGTGATCTGCACGTCCACGAAGGCCTTGCTCATGTCCCGCGTGAACCGGACCTGGCCCCAGCCCCGGGACTTGCGCTCCGCGCGCGGGGTGGAGGGCGCGGTGGCCCCCAAGCTCTTCTCCAGCGGCTTGGGAACCTCGGACTCCTCGCCGGGCTCCTGGGCGGGGCTCAGGAAGGCCTCGTAGGTGACGAAGGTCGTCGCGCCCTCGGCGGGATCCTTGGCGTGGGCGGGCAGGGTGAGCAGCGCGAGGGGCAACGTGAGAGCCAGTGGCTTACGCATGGGGTGTCTCCTGTCGGGAGGAAGTGACCCCTTCGTAGCCCGCGCGGCGGCGCGGGAGATGCCCACAGAAGGCCAACGGGTGGCCGAACCCTGTGCAACGGGGGCCGCGTACCCGGCCTGGCCTCAGCGGCTGCCGGTTCCGAACAGCGCCGGGCGGCAGTCCTTCTCCAGGGTTGAACCGAACAGCAGGTTCGACTTCGCCGTCTGGACGAAGCGCCCCACCCTGCGCTTGAGCCAGCAGCGCAGGTAGGGCTCACCGGCCTCCCCCGTCTCCCGAGCGGCGGCGAGGTCGAACCCGGTGCAGGCCGCCAGCGCATCGAGTGAGGCCGTGCCCAACCAGGTGGCCAGGGGTTGGGCGCACTCCAGGGCACAGCTCGGAATCTTGGCGCACTCCGACGCCATCAGATGGGCCTGGGATTCCCACGGGACGTTGGGCAGCGCTTTGCACAGCACGATGCCGTCCAGCACCTCCTGTCCCGAGGGCCGCGGCGGCTTGGACTCCTGGGCCACGGGGGCCTCGGAGCACAGCTGGCTCTCATCGATCATCTCGAAGTACGTGGCGCCCGGGCCCTGGGCCCGGGATGCCTCGCAGTGCTGGCGAACCAGCCCCGTGAGCTCCTCTTTCGGGGCGCCCTCCCGGCTGGCGTGAACGAACGGCTCCACCGGTACCGAGTAGAAACGGCCAAAGCCCACCCGCCAGGCGGTGTCCAGCACCCGTGCCAGGCGCCGGGCCGTCACTCCCTTGCCCACGGTGATCGCCAGCGCGCGCTCTTCCGGCAGCTCCTCGCGGAACCGCCGGAGCTGCTTCTTCAGCTCGGCTTCCTCCGTGGTGAAGGAGCTGGTGGACGAGGCGACCACGAGCCCCGTGGGCCGGAGCACCAGCGTCAGACAGAGTGGGGCCGGTGGACGGGGGTTGGGCTCCTTCTTCTCCGCCTTCTGGTGCTCCAGACGCTCGGCCTTGGGGGCCTGCTGCGCCAGGGCGGCCGTGGCGACGAGCAGCCAGCACAGTGCGGCCGGAAGGGTGACCACGCTCGGGGTGCCCATCGCCGTGCTCTCCTGGGTGGGGCGGCCCGCCTACTTCAACCGGGACGCGTAGAAGTCGTGCAGCTTGCGGCGCATGGCCGTGCCGGGAACGTTGATGACCCGGTTCTCCTCGCCGGCCAGCTGGATGGACATGCCCCCGAAAATCCAAAAGCCCACCTTGATGGCCAGCCGCTCCAGCTGATCCACCGGGAAGACGCGCCGCTGGGACTTGTCCCGCGAGAGGACCGTCGTCAGCTCCTTCTCGAGCTTCTCCAGGGAAAGCTTCTCCGCGAGGAACGTCTCGACCGCCTGAGCCATCTGATGCGGCTCCACCTTCCAGCGGTTGCTGGTGGGGGTGTTCTCGAGGAACTGCCGCGCCTCGTACGGAAAGATGAAGAGGAAGTTGGGCGTGCCCACCAGGGAAGCCTGGGTGACCTGACCCGCCGAGAGGCCCTCGCTCAAGTTGATCCGGGGCACGAAGACCACGTCTGTGCGCTGCGTCATCCGCGCATTATGTGCCAGCGCCCCTCCAAAGGCAGGAACCTGAAGCGGCCCAGATGCTGAACCCGATTACCCGGGAACACCTGCGAATTACCCTGACTGGGAAATGTTTTTCCCCGCGCGCGGCGGATGCTCGGCTCCTCTGGGGCTGGGCAGTCCACTGGCGGGCGTTGGTGTGGGTACACCGCATGCACACGTGTCCACGCACTTTCCACTGCCAGGAGGTTCGATTTGGAACGCAGATGGGGCTCGCGGGACAGGTTCGTGGCGGCACTGGCCGCGCTGGTGCTGCTGACCCGGTGTGGTGGCACCGAGGAGGCGCAGGGGCTGGAGGCGGTGCTGTCCGAGCAGCGCTCAGCGCTGGCCGACTGTATGCCGCGCAAGGACCTCTACTTCCGGGCCGTCGGCGCCTCCATGGATGGTTCGGTCTCCGAGAGTGAGCCCCGGAAGAACTTCGGCTCGGCGCCCACGCTCAACACGGATCGGGTGCCGAAGCACGAGGCCTACCTTCAGTTCCCGGTGAACACCGGCGGCATGGCCGTGCGCCAGGCCTGGCTGGAGCTCCATGCCACCAGCGCCACCGGCAACGGCCCCCGGCTGTACCGGGCGGAGAATGATTGGACCGAGCGGAGCCTCACCTGGGACAACCGGCCCACGGTCTCGCCGCGGCCCCTGGGAGACCTGGGCTCCGTCAGCGCCCGCAGCCGGGTGAGGTTCAATCTCACGGGCACGGTGACGGACTCGGACTTCTACAGCTTCGGCCTGCTCGCCGAGTCGGGAGACAGCGTGGCCTTCGCCTCCAGCGAGGGCGAGGACGAAGCCAAAGGCCCCACGCTGAATTACGTGCTGGAGACCCCCGCGTTCTGCTCGTACCGGGGCGCGGGCGGCCTCACGGGCTGGGTGCGGCAGCATGGCGGCTCCGGGCACGATGAGTTGGATGCAATGGCGCCTCACCCCGAGGGCGGCTTCGTGGCGGCGGGCCGCTTCGGCCAGGCGTCGTTCGCGCAGGGCGAGGGGCTGACGCTGGCGCGCTACAGCGCCACGGGCGGCGAGTTGTGGAGCCGCGTGGTGGCCACCGAGAAGGTGCGCGTGTCCCACGTCACCGTCACCTCCGTGGGCAACATCCTCGTGGTGGGCAACTACCGTGGCGCGCCGAACCTGGGCTCCGGCGCGCTGCCCGCCGTCCTGGAGGAGGAACTCTGGGCCGGCTTCTTCGTCGCCAAATTCTCGCCTCAGGGCCAGGCGGTGTGGGCCAAGGGCTTTGCCTCGCGCGGAGACCTGGGCCGGTATCAGCCGGTGGAGCCCTACGCGGTGGCCACGGATGCCAACGGCAGCCTGCTGGTCACCGGCGTCTTCTCGGGGGAGATGAACCTGGGCGGAGCGGTGCTGAAGTCCAACGCCAAGGGCCGGACGGGGTTCTCGTGGGGCGAGGGAGGCTTCCTGGCGAAGTTCTCCTGGGAGGGGCACCACGTGTGGTCCCGGGCCTTCCAGAGCGGTGACGAGCCTTCCTTCTCCGGGCTCATCTACGGCGGCACCGTGGCGGCCGACGCGCAGGGCAATGTGCTGGTGGGCGGCTCGGCGAGCGCTTCGACGGACCTGGGGGATGGGAGGGTGCGCCACCGGGCTCCGTTCCTCGCGAAGTACAGCGCCACGGGCACCCTGTTGTGGCAGCGCATCTTCAAGGGCGCCTACGGCGAGGTGGCGGACGTGAAGCCCCAGGGCTCGGGCACCGTCGTCTTCATGGGTAACTTCGGAGACGCGTTCCACTTCGCGGGCCAGCGCTACGTGGGCGGAGACCCCGAGGCCAGCTACCCCGAGGTGCCCAACACCAACGGCTTCCTCGGCGCGATGAGCGCCTCGGGCGAGGACGCCTGGATGCGCCCGGTGGGGGCGGGGACGGGCTTCTCGCTGTGGTTCAACGAGGTGGCCGTGAGTGAGGACGGCTCGCTCACCGTGTCGGGCCAGGGCGAGGGCGTGTTCAACCTCGGCGGCGGGACGCTGGGCTTCTCGCTGGGCTTCTCGCCCTGGTTCAGCACCCAGCGCGGCTTCGTGGCGCGCTACTCGCCAAACGGCCAGCACCAGTGGTCCCGCGTGCTCGACCACGATCGGGACTTCAAGCTGGCGCTCCAGCCCGACGGTGGCGTGCTGCTGGGAAGCTCGCTCGCCTGGGAACTCGAGCTGGAGGGGAACACCCAGACGCCGCAGGGCACCAGCGACCTGCTCTACCTGAAGCTGGCGCCCGCTCCGTGAGGGCGGTGAGCGGCCGCCGGGCCCTGAACGTCAGCCAGAGCCGCCCCAGCCACGCGGTGTAACAGAGGCGCGCCCGCGTTGGCGTTGTTACGAAGGCCGGAACTCCGGGGCACGGAACTCGGGAGCACGGAACTCCGGCGCCTGGAACTCCGGGGCACGGAATTCGGGCGCGGTGAACCCGGCGGGGAGAGGCTCGGGAGGCAGCGGCGCCATGCTCCGGGTGGGGGCGGGCCCGGACGCGGGCTCCGAACCCTGATCCCCATCGTTGGCGAGCCCTTTGTGGGCTCCTGCGAGGGCAAGGAAGAGCAGCGGATTCTGGGGGACGGTCATCCGTCACTGGCCTCAGGGAAAGCACCGGCGAGCGGCGCGGAGGCCATGTTCTACCTCACGCCGCGGCCGAGAGTCGCTTGTCCACCAAGGTCATTTTGCGTCGGCGCGTTACCAGCCATCAGGGAAGCCGCCATCCTGGAAGCCATTGATCTGGGGGGTGACGCACTGGACGGTGCAGCGCGCTCGCGAGCCTGATGTGGCGGAAGCCCAGAGCGCCATCGAGCCCGTTGCCCGCGCAGCCCTCACGCTCTCGCGGTCCAGCGCCGACGCTGACTGGCGCGAGAACGGGCTGCTGCCGGGCTGACACCGCCCTTCACGGCTCCGAGGCTCAGTAGAGCGGCCCCTCATCGGCGCCGAGCTGCTGGGCTGCTTTCGTCCACGAGACGCCGTTCTCATCGTCCGCCCAGTGGGTCACGACGCTGCTGCCGCGGCTCACCTCGCCCACGGCGGACATGGCGGCCAGGTGCGCATCGCTGGTGACGAAGCTGTACATGGACTCCTCGTCCTTCCACACCGTGAGTGTCCGCGCCGTCGCGCAGCTCTCGGAGGTTCCCAGCTGAATGGCCAGCAGCCCCTGCTGCTGCTGCAGCGTCTGCCGGATCGGGCCCATGAGCTCTCCAAAGTGCTGCTGGGCCTGCGGCTCCGGTTTCATTGCCAGGTAGGTGCTGCTCACGATGTAGCGGCCAGGCGTCAGCGTGCCATCCGCGCGCAGGGCGGGCCCGCCCAGCGGAGCGAGGAAGGTGAGATCCGGCTCGATGCTGCCGCGCGTGCAGTTGGCCAGCGGATCCGCCGGAGTGGGCGGAGGCGCCACGGGCTCTTCGCCACAGGCGGACAGGCCAAGCACCAGCAGAAGGGAGAGAAGGTTGCGCTTCATGGTTGAGACTCCAGGGTGAGGGGGGACTGAGAACGGCAGGAAGAGGGCTCGGAGACGGCACCGAACAGCAGCGGGGCGAAGTCGCGCCCCAACTTCGGAGAGGTGAAGCGCTCGGCGCGCGCCATCACGCGCACCTGCACAGGCGAGGCGGAAGAGGCCGTGGCGCGCAGCGTGGCCACCCAATGGGTGGCTCCGGTGGCGTCGTCGCGGACCCGCAGGTAGAGATAGCTGCCGGCCTGGATCCGCTCCTCGACGTGTCCGCAGAGCGTGTAGCGGGAGGCCGCATCCAACGCGTAGCGGGTGAGCGGGTTGCCCCCGGCGCTCGCGGGGCGGAAGGCGGCGGTGAGAGTCCCCAGTACGGCCAGAGCCGTCAGCGTCAGCAGCAGCTTGCGTTTCATGCTCCCAAGGTACGGGAGTCCGCTGAGCGCCGGGTCCGGGCCCGATGAGCGGCGGCGGTCCGCCGCCGAGCGGTAGCCGCGGGCCGACGAACGGCAACCGGGGCCGCGCTCAGTCCTGCGCGCCCTCGAGCCCGAGCGCCCGCCGCACCTGCCCCAGCAGGCGGCGGCTCACCCGCGCCACCTGGCCGTCACGCAGCTCCACCTCATGGAAACCGTCCGCGCCGCGCAGGGCCTTGATGCTGCCCAGGTGGACCAGCTCCGCCCGGTGAATGCGCACGAAACCCGCTTCGCGCAGCCGCTCCTCGAGCGTGGAGAGCGGCTCCTCCGTCATGTGCTCGGCGTTGTCCGCCCGGAACACCGTGTACTTGTCCGCGGCCCAGAAGCGGGTGATGTCCCGCGCGTCGAAGAAGCGCACCGTGCCCGCTGCCGCCGTGACGATGCGTGTGGACGTAGCGGTGGGCCGCAGCGTCTCCAGCGCCTGGGACACGGCTCCCCGCGACGCCAGCTCACGCTGCCGTGCACGCTGCATGGCGGCGGCGAGCCGTTCCGGACGAACGGGCTTGAGCAGATAGTCCACGGCGTTCACTTCGAACGCCTGCACCGCATGCGCGTCATACGCGGTGACGAAGACGATGGGGGGCAGGTCCGCGTGCCGCTGCGCGAGCGTCAGCCCGTCCATGCCTGGCATCCGGATGTCCAACAGCAGCAGGTCGGGCCGGAGCGCGGCCACCTGCCGCAGCGCTTCCTCGGCATCCTCGGCCTCTCCCGCGAGCTCGATTCCGGGCAGCCCTTGCAGCATCCTCACCAGGCGGCGCCGCGCTGGCTCCTCGTCATCCACCACCAACACCTTCATGCGGCGGCTCCGGCGGGAAGGGCGATGCGTGCCACGCACCCTCCTCCAGGCGCGGGCTCGAGCGTGAAGGCACCCTGCTCTCCATAGAGCAGGTGAACCCGGGCGCGGAGATCCTCCACGCTCGTCTGGCTGCCCCGGTGCTCCGAAGCTCCGGGCCCCGGGCCATCATCCTGCACGTCCAGCAGGATGCGCTCCGGGGTGTAGCGCACGCGCACGAGCACATGCACCTGCTTGCGGCTCGCCAGGCCGTGGAGGATGGCGTTCTCCACCAGCGGCTGCAGCAGCAGCGGCGGCACCTGCACGGCGAGCGCCCGGTCGTCGAGCTCCACCGAGGACTTCAGCCGCGGGCCATAGCGCGCCTGCTGGACAGCGAGGTAATCGCGCACCATCTCCACCTCGCGCTGCAGAGGCACCAGGCGCGTCTTCGAACTCTCCAGGGCATAGCGGAACAGATCGGCCAGCCGCTCCAGGGTGCGCTCGGCCAGCTCGGGATCCTCGGGAATGAGCGTGGCCACCAGGTTGAGGCTGTTGAACAGGAAGTGCGGGTTGGTGCGCGCCTGCAGCGCCTCGAGCTGGGAGCGCAGCGCGGCCTGGCGCTCGGCATGGGCCTGGCGCTCGGTGCGCAGCGCCCGGGCGCGCAGCCGCTGAATGATCAGCGACGGCAGGACGAAGGCCGTGGAGATGACGGTGCAGATCACCCCGAACTCCAGCGGGCCCGGGCCGGTCTCACACAGCCAGTTGTGGGCCGGCAGCACCAGCGCCGAGACCACGATGGACACGGCGGTGACCACGGACAGGTGCAGCACCACCTCCTGAGCCAGGCCTCGCATGCGCCGCACGAGCGCCGGCATCACGGTCAGGTAGAGGATGTGGAACGTGGCGGACAGGGCAAAGAAGGGAATGCACGAGGCGGCCAGCTGCAGGAGCGCCTGCTCGCGTGGCATGGAGAACAGGCCGTCGATGAGCAGCGGCGCGGTCGCCAGCGGCGCGAACGGATAGATCCACACCAGCTCCCGGGGCAGCAGCGGGGGATTCTCCGAGGCGGGCAGCGCGATGGACACGTGCCCCCGCCCTTCCATCGACCGATCTTCCATGGGGCTACCCTAGCTCCACGGCCGCGCCGCCGCCCAGCGCTGCTCCGACGAACGGCGCTCTCCCGCCGACGAACGGCAGCGCTTCTTCCTTCAGCTCGCTCATGTCAGCCCGCCTGAACCGAGGAGCGCCCGGCGGGCAGGGGAAGGGTGAGGACGAACCGCGCGCCCCGCTCCGACTCCACCAGCCGCAGCTCGCCGCCATGCCGCACGGCGATTTCATGTGAGATGGAGAGCCCCAGCCCCGTGCCCTCGTTGGGCGGGCGCGTGGTGAAGAACGGGTCGAAGATGGCCTCGCGGTGCTCGGGAGCAATGCCCGGCCCACTGTCCTGGAAGCTCAGCTCCAGGCGTCCCTCCACGCACCGGGAGGCCAGGACGATGTCGCCGCCTCCGGGCATCGCCTGGGCGCTGTTGAGCAGCAGGTTCATGAAGACCTGCCCGAGCTCTCCGGGACGGCACGCCACCCGGGGCAGCGGCTCCAGGCGGCGCTCCACCCGGATGCCGGCCGCCTCTAACTGCGGCTGCAGCAGCCCCAGCGTCGTCTCCAGCTCGGCCACCAGGTCCACCTCCTCCAGCGAGGCGTCGCGCGAGCGTACGTAGCCGCGCAGGTTCTCCACGATGGTGCGGATGCGCGCGTTGCCGTCCAGCACCAGCTTCAGCGCCCGCCCCGCGCCCTGGAGCATTCTTCCCACCCGCTCCGAGGCCTCGGCGGGCAGCGGCTGCGCCTCCAACTCCGTCTGGAGCGCCCGCAGTCTGCGCGCCAGATCGGAGGCCCCGCCGCTGGTGAAGTTGAGGGGGTTGCCCACCTCGTGCGCCACGCCCGCTACCAGGTGGCCCAGCGAGGCGAGCCGCGCCTGCTGCACCAGCCGCGCCTGCGTGGCACGCAGCTCCTCCAGGGTCGCGCTCAGCTCGCGGGTGCGCTCCTCGACACGGGCCTCCAGCGTGCGCGCGTACTCCAGCCGGCTCTCCAGCAGCTCGGCGCGGGCGCGGGCGCTCTCCTGGCGCAGCAGCTTGATGCGGCGCGCCAGGCCCAGAGACAGCAGCAGCGCCTCCGCCGCCGAGCCCAGCCGCGTCCCATTGGCCGTCCAGGGGGTCATGGGCAGCTGCCCCAGCAGCATGAGGGTGCTCACCAGCGCGCCCGCCAGCAGCAGCACCCAGGCCACCAGGAAGACGGAGGCGTTGGGGTTGCCCGCGCGCCACGCCAGCACTCCGGAGCCCACCAGGGCCCCCGCGCACGCCAGCGCCAGCACGGCCCCGAAGCGCATGACGGACGAGCTGGCGCCCAGGGCCGCCAGGGCGATGAAAACGAGGGCCAGGCCCATCAGCACCCGGAGCACCCGGTCCATTGCCGGCACCGAGGTGGACAGGCCGAGGAAGCGCCGGGCGAACCCCGGCGCGGCGAAGAGCACCGTGCCGATGAACATCAGCTCGCCGCGCGCGGCCCACTCCGGGGCGTCCGGCCACAGATAGCGCAGGGTGAGCTGGTCGCCTCCGGCATGCATCAGCACCAGCCCGAGCTGGAAGAGGACATACGCGCCATACGCGCTGTCCCGCGTGGAGAGGAACAGGAACAGGTTGTAGATGAGCAGCCCCAGCAGCAGCCCATAGGAGGCGCCGAGCAGCAGGGACTCCTCGGTGCTGGAGCCGAAGTGTGCCGAGCGCTCCCAGAGCACCGGGCCGAGCACCAGCGTGTTCTCCCCCGACAGCCGCAGCCAGTAGCGCCCGGTGGAGGCCGGGGGCACGGGCAGCTCCAGCAGCAGCCGCGTGTCCGGCACGGCGCGCGCGCGCACCGGCAGCATCCGGCCCGTGTGCTGCCGCGCGAAGCCTCCCGAGGGCAGCTCCGCGTAGAGCTCTACCGAGTCGATGGTGCGCCCCAGCTCCAGCAGCCACCCCTCGGGCCAGCGGGCCCCGCTGGCGAGGGTGAAGTGCACCCAGTAGGCGCTCGGGCTGAAGCCGACGTTGAGTTCCCCCGCGCTCGCGGGCCGCCAGCGGGGCAGGGGGCCCGTGGCCACCTGCTCCACCGTCAGCGTGCCCGAGCGGTCCTCTACCACCTCGATGAAGGGTGCCAGCTCCAGCCGGCCCCCCTCCGGTGGCGCGGGCACCGGCGCGGCCCACGCCCCCGCCGCGAGCACCAGCCCCACCCACACCACCCACCCTGGCGCCATGGCCCGGCTCACAGCAGCCCGTACTTCCGGGCCCGGCTGACCAGGGTGGTGCGCGGCACGCCCAGGGCCCGCGCGGCGCTCGCGCAATTGCCCCCGTGGCTCACCAGCAGCTGGCGCAGCTGCTCCTGCTCCGTCTGCCGCACCTGCTCGCGCACGCCGCCCCCAGCGGCCACCTCCTGTGCCGGGCTGAACTGCAGGCAGAAGTCCTCCACCGTCAGCTCATTGCCCTGCGCGAGCACCAGCGCGCGTTGCACCAGGTTCTCCAGCTCCCGCACATTGCCCGGCCAGCGGTACTGCGCCAGCGTGGGCACCACGTCCGGCGCCACGCGCGGGTGCGCGCCCGGGGGGCTGTGGCGGGCGATGAAGTGCGAGAGCAGCGCGCCCAGGTCTCCCACCCGCTCGCGCAAGGGCGGCACGCGCAGGGGCAGCACGTTGAGGCGGTAGTAGAGGTCTTCGCGGAAGCGCTCCTCGCGCACCCGCTGCGCCAGGTCGCGGTGCGTGGCGGCGATGACGCGCACGTCCACGGTGAGCGTCTGGTTGCCGCCCACCCGCTCGAACTCGCGCTCCTGCAGCACGCGCAGCAGGCTCACCTGCAGCTTGGGCGACATGTCCCCCACCTCGTCGAGGAAGAGGGTGCCGCCCTGGGCCAGCTCGAAGCGCCCACGCCGGGTGCGCACCGCGCCGGTGAAGGCGCCCTGCTCGTGGCCGAACAGCTCGCTCTCCAGCACGCCCTCGGCCAGGGCCGCGCAGTTGACGCGCACGAAGGGCGCCCGCGCCCGCGCGCTGTGCTCGTGGACGTAGCGTGCCAGCACCTCCTTGCCCGTGCCCGTCTCCCCGAGGATGAGCACCGTGGCGTCCGACTGCGCCGCCCGCTTCGCCGCCCTCACCGTGGCCTCCATCCCGCCCTGGCTGCCCACCACCTGCTCCGGCTGGTGCTGCTCGCGCACGTCGCGCTCGAGCGCCTCGGCCAGCTCCGCGCGCGAGGCCAGCTCCCGCCGCCGCTCCACCATGGCCAGTCCGCGCTCGATGCACGCGCGCAGCTCCTCCGCGTCCCACGGCTTGAGCACGTACTCGTGCGCGTGGCCCCGGTTGATGGCCCGCAGCAGCCGGTCCGCGTCCGCGTACGCCGAGACGATGACCCGCACCGTGTCCGGCCAGCGCTCCGCCACCCGGCCCAACAGCTCGATGCCGCTCATCCCCGGCATCCGCTCGTCCGTGAGGATGAGCCCGATGCGCTCGCGCTCTAGCAGCCCCAGCGCCTCCTGCGCGCTGCTGGCCGTGCGCACCGCGAAGCCCTCCTCATAGTGCAGGCGGAACAGCTCGAGGTTCGACGGCTCGTCGTCCACGTACAGCAGCGGGCCCGGAGCGCTTGAAACCGTGGGTAGCATGCGACTCAGCTCTGTAACTCAGGGCTTGATGGCAACTCAAGGAGCCACCGGAAGTCAGGTTTCGTCGCTCTTCGTCGCTCATCTCGTCGCCCGTCGTCACCCCGGGTGCCCCTCCCGAGCCCCGGAAGCGTAAATCCGCGATTTCACGAAATACAGGCGAGAACGTGAAATTGGCATGGCCCGTGCTGAAGAAGGCATTCAAGCAGGCGGGCCCCATCCTGGGCCTCGCCTCTTCTTCAAAACGAAGCACCGGAGACAGACCATGAACCTGACGAGCAAGCTGGTGGCCGTGTCGATGTTCGCGCTGGTGGGCTGTGGCGGCATGGAGGGCATGGAGGGCGAGGAGCTGCAGAACCCCGAGGCCCCTGCGCAGGAGACGGCCGAGGAGATCGCCACCGCGGAGCAGGCGCTGACGAGCGCCGACATCCAGTGTGGCAAGACGCATGGTTTCCCGACGTGGGCCGGCTGGGGCCAGACGACGGTGAACATGAACAACCTGAACACGACCAACGGCTCGACCATCAATGTGATGATTCAGGCCGGCTTCGCCAGCCCCGAGTACTTCAACGTGAGCAGCAACACGCGAATCGTGCGCGGCTTCGGCGGCTTCACCCTGAACGTTACCCACCTGGGCTGGACCAACTCCTCGGGCGTCTACACTTCGTGCCTGAACAACACGGTGCCCCCCGCCGGCGCGCCCCTGCTGCGCGTGCAGACCTGGTAGTCGCGGCACCAGAGCCGGCGGTGTGGAGCGGGGGCGACGCCTGGGGGCGTGGCCCCCGTTCCTTTTGGACGCGCCGCCCCTGGTGGCCACACGCCGAGCACGCCAGAGCCGTGCTGACGTTAGCGCTTCACCACGGGCAGCGCGGTGAGGGCGGTGGGGCGCTTGTCCGCCGAGCACATGTCGTTGTCGGCCGGGCGCTGGCCGAAGAAGAGCTGGTCGCCCTCGACCTTGACCAGGTCGTGGTCCGTGGCGCACGCCGACGTGGGCTTGAAGAACAGGCAGCCGGTATCCGTGGTCCGCTGCTCCTCGCCCACCTTCCACGTGCCCGAGCCACACTTGCCGTTCTGGAACGCGTCCGCCAGCGGCTGGATGTGCGGCGTCATGTAGATCTCACCGAAGCCGAAGTTGCCCTCGGTGGCGCCCGTCACCAGGGCCGAGTCCTGTACCAGCGTGTACGGGCCCTGGATGCGCGCGGTGAACAGCTTCGCCTGGCACTGCGCATCGCCGAACGCGTGCAGGTTCAGCTCCCAGGTGTTGTCCGTCAGCGTGAAGTGCCGCTGGATGTAGTTGTTGTTCCCGATGGACTCACAGGTGGGGCTGCTCCAGGTGCCGGCCAGCTCTTGCGGCTTCACGGCCGTCTTCGAGCCTTGCGTGGTGGCACAGGCGGCGGACAGGGTGGCGAGCGCGGCGACGAGGAGGCGGACGGAGGTCTTCATGGAGGCTTCCTTTCAAGTGACTCGGGCGCGGTGCGCGCCCTGAGTGCACGGACAAGTGCCTGAATCCGCTCCATGCGGAAACGCCGAGGTTTGCCGGGTACCCCTGCAAATCCGCAGCACGGGGGCTCCAGGGCGCAACCTCGGGTGATGTCTTCTTTCACGCAGCCCCTGGCAGTTCCAGGCGAACACCAGACACCTGCGCCGCGAGTTCCGTCAGCAGATGTCCACGGCCAGATGAACGCAGCAGCGCTGAGGCTGAACGGCTCGCATGCTTTTCGCGCAGGCCGTTAGTCGTTGCATGGCAGTTCATCTGGAGGTGCACGCATGAAAAAATACATCTGGGGTATTGCATTCGCGGTGCTCTCGCTGTCTTCCCTTCCTGCCAGCGCGCAAACCGTGACGACGGTCACGTTCACGGGGCCTGCCAGCACGGGCCTGTCCTCGGGGCTGCTCTCCGGCGTGCTCTACCGTCCGGCGGACTACTCGACGCGGACCAACATCCGCGCGGTGGTGATGATGCATGGCTGCTCGGGCATCTGGTCCAACCGCGTGGTGGGGGCCACGAACAGCAACGGGACGCCGAACCTTCAGAACAACATCGAGAAGTGGGGCTTGAAGCTGGCTTCCGAGGGGTATGTCGCGCTGGCGGTCGACAGCTTCACCCGCCGCCGGCCTTCCGGCGTGGCGGAGTCAGACTGGCAGAACCAGTGCAGCGGCAGCACCTACGCGGGCGACGTGGACCCCTACACCACGCGCGTGCAGGATGCCCGGGCCGCCTTCGCCTACCTGGACGGGGACAGCCGCATCGACTCCACCCGGATTGGCCTGCTGGGCTGGTCCCAGGGTGCGCAGTCCGTCATGGTGGAGTCCGCCCTGACGTACAGGGACCTCAACTCGGCCAGGAGTGGCTCGGATGTCACCCCCTTCCGCCTCTCCGTGGTGTTCTACCCTGGCTGCGGCTCGGACCTGGGCTTTGGCAGCCCGAGCAGCAGCTACTGGCGCCCGAACCATGACTTCCGGATGAACCTGGCCGAGCTGGACCCGCTGCGCGCCAACTGCGAGACGCGGGCCTCCACCGCCATCAATACGTATGGCGCGACCTCCGGCAGCGGGCGTCAGGTGTTGCGAATCACCTACGCGGACGCCAACCATGGCTTCGACGGTGAGTCCCAGACCTGGCCCTCTTCGTCGTCCTGCCCCACGGGCGCGTCCGCGGATGTCTGCGCGATGAACGCGGCCGACATCAACTCCTGGATCTTCTTCCGGGACCGCATGTAGGGCGCCGGGGCCCGGGCCTCGGGCCCACTCACAGCAACCCCCGACGGGCGGCTTCCAGCAGTTCGCCAGCACCGCGTCGCGCATCGCCATCGGGGTGGACAGCGCAGCAACTGTTGCGCTCCCTCGCGGGTGGGGAGCGCGAAGCACCCTCGGGCATGCGCGGCGGCGTGACCGAGGTGTTCTTTGCCAAACGAGCCAGACTGGCATGGATTACGACTACAGCCAGGCACGGTAGCAGCACTCGCTGCCTCCTCCCCGTGCCGATGCCAGGCCCCCTCATGGCAAGCTCATCCTCCCTCAAGCCCTCTGGAGGACCCCACACCTGGGTCCTCTCCCGTCTAGACCTGCTGCTCTCCGAGCAGTTGCGCCGGGGCACACCCTCGAACCTGGTGCGCAACCGCGTCCTGGCGGGCAGCAGTTGCCTGCTGCTCACCTTCGCGGTGGTGGGACTGATCGCCTTTCCGTCCCCCGCGCTGCGCACGGTCATGGTGCTGCTCTGCCTGGGCTATGCGGCCCCGCTGGTGATGCTGCGGCGGGCGCAGTCCCACCTGCTGCCCGCTACCTTGCTGTGCGC
>DASVVJ010000883.1:0-1516 GCA_036389955.1 Myxococcaceae bacterium | reverse complement strand
TTCACGAAGCCGCTGTCCAGGAAGCCCTGGAAGTACCTCAGCGCGTCCAGCTCGTGCAGCGGCGACACGTGGACGATGGCGGCCACGTCCCGCTTGCCGTCGATGCGCGACAGCAGGTAGCGCTCCGGAGCGCTGAGCGGCATCGTCTTGAGCTTCGCCTGCGGCACCAGCAGCGTGGGCACCTGCGGTGGATCCATCAGCACCGTCCGCAGCGACTCCTGCAGCCCCGTCTCCGCGTGCTTGAGCAGCTCCGCGTTCTCCGGCGAGGGCACCATCTCGTAGGCCCGGCGCGCCAGCACCTCCGCGTCCCGGAAGTTGCTCTTGTCCAGGAACATGCGCGCCGCGCTGAGGATCTCGTCCACCGGAGACTCCGAGCCGATGATCTGCGGGCTCGGCAACGGCTTCTGCGTGGGCTCGGGCGCGGCGGCCTCGTCGCGCACCTTCACCGCGTCGCGCCGGTACAGCGCGTACAGCCGCTGGTAGAGGTGGAAGTCCGACGCGTGCAGCGCCAGCGCCATCTCGTCGATCGTCATCCCCTCCTTGATCAGCGAGGAGATGCGCTCGTCCAGGCTGCCGGGCTGGCGGGGCTCGGGCAGCTTCTTCTCGTCCACCGTCAGCCGCGCCTTGCCCGAGGGGAACACCGCCCGGATCGCCTGCCACGCCGTCTCGCGGAACTCGCCCTCGCGGTGGATGTCCATCAGCTCCACCCGCACATCGAGCCCCTCGGCGCTGGGCGTCGTCACCTCCAGCACCTCGAACTGGAACTCCCCATCCGCCCACTGGAACGCGTCCAGCAGCATCTCCCGGAACTTCAGGCTCAGGGTGCTCTGCACCGTGGACTCGGGCACCATGCCCTTCATCACCAGCACCTTGCCCAGCCGGATGTCCGTCTCGCGCTGGCTCTCGAAGGCCCGCCCGAGCTGGTCCTCTGTCAGGTGCCCCATGTTGATGAGGAACTGGCCCAGGTACTCGCGCGGCTGGTTCGAGCTGGCGCTGACGACCGATCCGTCCTGGATCGTCAGCTCCTTGAAGACACCGCCGCGGTGCACCCGGAGCACGCCTGACACCCGGCGGTTACCGAGGTGGTTGACGACGTCCTGGAGGGACATCGTCAAGAAGTCTCCTGACAAGCCGCGCATCGCTGAGCATCCTGCAACGCATGAAGGTCGATATCTACTCGAAACCCGCCTGCACCCTGTGCGACGAGGCGATTGAGGTAGTCGAGCGGGTGCGTGCTCGCATCCCCTTCGAGCTGCGGATCATCAGCATTCTCGAAGACCCAGCGGGTATGGCCGCGTGGCGCTACGACATCCCGGTGGTGCTCATCGACGGCAAGCTGGCGTTCAAACACCGGGTAGATGAGGCCGCCCTGGAAGCTTGGCTGCTCAAGGGAAAGGATGGCACACGGGTTGCTCCTACCAGGCCCCAGGATGGGTAGGTAAGTGCCCTTCTCCTGGAACTTCAAGGGGATCGGCGGGGCGGTAGGGAAACCAGGGCTGTAATTCTGGGTGTGGGG
>DASVVJ010000882.1:0-3796 GCA_036389955.1 Myxococcaceae bacterium | reverse complement strand
CTTCTCCTCGGCCTGCAGCGCCTTCACCTGCTGCGAGCCCTGCCGCAGCGAGGCCACCCGGCTCTCCAGGTCCACCACCTCCGGGTGGTCCGGCGCGTACACCTCACGCTTCTGCGCCAGCTCGTCCTGCATCTCGGTGAGCCGCTGGTTGTGCTGCACGTTGGCGTCCGCGATGGCGCGGCGCTTGGCGCGGATCATGAAGCGCAGCTGCGCCAGCTCCTGGTCCGTGGCGGAGAAGCGCGGCAGCAGCCGCGGGTCCCCCACCACGCGCCGGCGCTCGATCATGATCGACGAGAAGATCTTCTCGAACTCGTCGTAGGACTCCTTCACCGCGTCCTGCGCCTGCACCGAGTGCTCCTCGAGGATGGAGATGGCGTCGTTGATGTTGGCCAGCTCCAGCCGCTCGCTCGCCTCGCGGAAGCTGACCGCGGCGGCCGCCACCAGCTCGTACGCCAGCTGCGGGTCTCCCCACTGCACTCCGATGGCCACCTTGCCGTCCTCGGTGCTCACCATGAGCTTCTTGGCCAGCGTGCCCGTCATCGCGTCCATCTTCGCGTCCTCGTCCGGGGGCGGGCCCAGCATCCCCATGACCGAGTCCTTGAAGCGCAACAGCGGCGGCCGCGTGGACTCCCAGCGGTCCAGCAGGTACGTCTTCTTGATGATGGAGACCAGGTTCTCCTGGCTGAGCACCGCGTCGGCGGCCGCCTTGGTGTGCTGGTCCACCTCGCCCACCGGCCGCATGGGGTTGGGCGGATCCGGGTTGAGCACGTTGGCGCGCTCGGGGTTCACCAGCGCGGCGATCGTCGCCGTGCGCCGGGGCAGCAGCTTGGCCTCCGAGTACCAGGTGCGCGGCAACAGCTTGGCCGCCGCCAGCGCCAGCGACGCCGTCACCAGGAAGGTGCACAGCGCCAGCACCCGGTGACGCAGCACCGCGTGCTTCACGTAGTTGAGGTAGTCGCGGATCTGCGCCCAGTCGAAAATCTGCGCCTGGTTGTTGCGCTCGGCTTCCGGCAGCTCATGGGGTGCGGACATCGCTCTTACCTCCCGAGGCGGCCTCGGCGGCCCTGGCGAGCAGCCGCACGACCTGCTGGTTGAATTCGTCCTGCGTAAAGGGCTTGGTTAAATACCCGTCCGCCCCCACTTCTTCCGCCTGTGCCCGGTCCAGCAGTGTGCCACGCGCGCTGATCATCAGCACCGGCAGCCCCGCCAGCTCTGTTTGCCCGCGGATGTACTCGCACACGTCGTAGCCCGACACGTCGGGCAACGTCAGATCCAGACACACCAGGTCCGGCCGGCTCTGGGCGAGCTGCTCGATGGCGGCGCGCCCATTGGAAGCCTCGACGATGTTCCGGACGCCCAGCGTGTGCAGGAACTCGCCCACCAGCTTGCGGAACAGGGGCGAGTCCTCCACCACGAGGACGGTTTGTTGCGAGACGTCCATGGGCCGAATCCGGGTCCTCTCCTCAATCGTCGAGCTGCGGCCAGATGACGAGCGCGACGAACGCGTAACAAACGTTGAAGATCACCATCATGAGGATGGCTTTCTTCACGCCCCGGACCGGGTGGCGCTCACGCGCCGCCAGAGCCGGCAACAGGATGATGGCGTACAGCACCGATAGCAGCAGAAACTTCTTCATCGCCGGGTAGGACTAAAGCCTACCATTCTCCTGACGGATCACAATTCCAGTGCCCAAGAACCACCTATAGATGGGTTCATCATCGATCAAAAATTCTCTCAGCCTCAACAAGCGCCCGGACGCCACTATGGCCATCGAGCGAGTAAGCGGCCACTGGATCTTCGCCGACAGGCGCTCTTCGCCATCACGGCGGTGGGAGGAGGCAGTCCTCGCCTGAGCGGCGGCCAGCTCGAGGCTGATCTGCGCGTCGCGCCGGCCCTTCCACTCCAGGGCAAGGGCGCCCTCCAGGCGAGGGAAGATTGCCGTGGAGTAAACATTCACGAAGGGCACATAGCGGGCTGACAGCTTGGCCTTGACCGGCCAGTGATAGCCCACCGGCACGGGGGTGGTGAGCGAGAGCTCGCCGGTGGGGTGGAGGATGTCGCCCGCGGGCAGCACGATGCCCAGGTCACGATCGGCGTTCAGCAACCGCTGGGGGCGGCTGTCTCCCACCGCCACGCCGGCCTCGAGCCGGCCGTCGACCTGCGGGTGGAACTTGTACTGCAGCACGGGCATGGCCTGGAGCACGCGCAGGTGCGCATCGGTGGAGAAGCCCACGTCGCGCCCGTAGAGGTGCAGGCCGACGACGAAGCGGCGGGTGAGCGAGTGGAAGGCCAGCGCGCGGATCTCCGGGCCGAACTGCGCGGGGGTGCGGCGCTCGGCCAGAATCTGCGAGCGGGTGGGCGGATCCAACAGGCCGTTGAAGACGAAACCTCCCATGATGCCCATGTACGTGCGGCGGATGCCGGTGAAGTCCATGCCCACCAGGGTCTCCGAGTACATGTACTGGCTGGCATCCAGGTTGGTAACGGGGTTGTCCTGGGTCGGCTGGGGGATGCGGAAGTCCTCGAAGGGGAAGACGCCGTACGTCGTCGACTCCAGGGCCCAGAGCCTCAAGCCCCGTGTGAGCTTGTACTCGCCCCGCAGGAAGGCGAAGGAGAGCACCTCGACGTCGTCCGCGCGGCGCAGCAGCAGCTGCGGCTCGAGGATGGCCTTCACCTCCATGCGCGCGGTGTAGAAGATGACCTGCCCGCGGGGAGTGATGACGAGGTCCAGCAGCACGGGAGCGTCGACTTGCTCCGTCAGGTTCTCCGAGCGGACGAAGGTCTCCGCGCGCAAAGAGGACGAGTAGCGCATGGCCGGAGAACCGGCCAGCACCACACTCGTCAGCAGCGCGGGCAACAGGCTCATCGGCTCACTCCACCACCACCACGTCCCCGGTGCGCAGGCGGAACTCGGCCCCCTTGCCCTGGGTACGGATGACGGACTCGTACTTGAAGCGGATGCGCTGCGGCAGGGGCGACTCGGGCTCCTGGCGCAGCACGAAGATGCCGTCCAGCTGGGCGTAGTCCGTGAAGCCGTCCGCCTGGGCCAGCGCCTGCAGCAGGCCCGAACCGGGCTCCAGCTCCTTCATGCCCGGATCCTTCACCTCGCCCAACACGGACACCTTGAGCGGCTCGGCCCGGACCACCGTCACGGTGACGGAGGGGTTGTTCAAGATGGGCCTGAGCAGCTCTTCGATGCGGCGGGCGAGCACGGGCGGGGTGAGGCCCGCGGCGTCCACGTCGTTGAGCAGCGGCAGCGAGATGCGCCCATCCTGGCGCACCAGCGTCTGCGGCGTGGACACCTCGCGGTTGTTGTACACGCCGATGGCGAGCACATCTCCGCGGCGGATGATGTAGCCCTCCTCCTCGAGCGAGGGCGGCGGAGCGTAGTCGTCCACCCAGATGTAGCGTCCCGGGGTGTAACAGGCCGACAGCAGCAGCAGCGCGGCGGGCAGCAGCGGGCGGAGCATGCAAAGAGTCGAGAGGTTCGAGCAGCGCATAGGGTTCGTTCGATTGTCGCTCATGCGGCGGCCGATGGCTGCACCGGCGCTCCCCGGCGGCGCACCACGCGCACCAGGCCCAACAGTTCATCCAGGCGCACCGCGCCGACGGCGAAGACAAGAAGGAGATAGAGCCCAGCGCTCAGCGCCAGCCGCCAGGGGCCCAGGTCCGAGAGCGCCACGTGCGCCCCCGTCACCACCGCGCACACGGCCAGCGTCTTTCCCAGCCGTGTGAGGCTCTGCCGGTCGAAGGCACGGTGGCCCACGGCCCACGTCAGCAGGGACACGGCCGACA
>DASVVJ010000881.1:0-6922 GCA_036389955.1 Myxococcaceae bacterium | reverse complement strand
CGAGGCCTGGGAGCAATGGTGGGGCGAGTGGCTCGGCTACATGGACGCCATCGCCGCGTTCATCCACGCGCCGGCCGGCTCGGTGGTGACGGACACCAACCTCACCACGCTGCTGGGCCGGCTGGCCACGTGCTTCGACTTCAAGGCCCCGCGCAACCGCGTGGTCATCACGGACCTGGAGTTTCCCACCACGCCCTTCCTGTGGCGCGGCTTCGGGCGCTACGGCGCCGAAGTGGTGGTGGTGCCCACCGAGAACGGCCGGGTGGACGAGGCGCGGCTGTGCGAAGCCATCGACGAGCGCACGCTGCTGGTGAGCATCTCTCACGCCAACTTCTCCAGCGGCGCTCTGGTGGACCTGGCGCAGGTGGTCCGGCGCGCGCACCAGGTGGGCGCCAAGGTGGTGGCGGACGCGTACCAGTCGGTGGGCGTGGTGCCGCTGGACATGAAGGCGCTCAACGTGGACTTCCTGCTGGGTGGGGCGCACAAGTGGATGTGCGGCTCCATCGAGAGCGCGTTCCTCTACGTGCGGCCGGACCTGCTGCCCACGCTGCAACCGGCGGCCACCGGGTGGATCGCCGGAGAGAACCCGCTCAGCTTCGCGCCCGCGAAGGAGTGGGCGAACACCGCGCGGCGCATGGCCAGCGGCACGCCGGCGGTGCTGCCCTCGCAGCTGTCGCGGGTGGGGTTGGACCTTCTGGCCTCGGTGGGCATGCCCACCATCCGCGCGCACTCGCTGCGGCTGACCCGGCGGGTGATGGAGCGCGCGGACGAGGCGGGGCTCACGGTGGTGACGCCGCGTGAGGACTCCCAGCGCGCGGGTGTGATGGCGCTGCGCTTCCCGGGAGACCTGGAGGTGACCAAGCGCCTGGTGGCGCGCGGCTTCGTGTGCAGCCACCGCGGCGCGCTGCGCGTGGCCCCGCACTTCTACAACACGCTGGAAGAGGTGGAGCGCTTCATGGACGTGCTGGTGGAAGAGGCCCGGAAGGAGTCCAAATGAGCACCACGGAGCTGAAGCTGACGCCGCGGGGCCTGCTGCACCTGCTGTTCAACGGCAAGCGGGCCATCGACGTGGTGAAGACTGCCTACGACATGGGCATGCTGGAGGAGCTGGAGGCCCGCACCAGGACGCTGGACGAGCTGTGCGCGACGTACAAAGTGCAGCCGCTGCGGCTCTACAAGTTCCTCGACTGCCTGGAGAGCATGGGCCTGGTGATGCGCGAGCAGAAGACGGACGCGCTTGGCTCGGCCAGTTACAGGGCGGTGGAGGGCCTGCGCGAGGCGGCAGAGAAAGTGGTAGGCGCCGACTCGCTGGAGTTAGACCGGGAGCGCTACGACTGGAAGGCGCTGTACGAGAAGCTGCCCACGGTGCTGAAGGGTGATCTGAGCATTCCGCGCGAGTCCTTCGACTGGCCGCCCAGCACTCCCGCACAGGTGGCAGGTTTCGAGGCCAGCATGGCTGCGGGCCTGGGTCCCATCATCGAGGCCTTCCGGATTCACGGGCCCAAACTATGGGGCCCTGGCCAGCGGATCCTGGATGTGGGCGGCGGAGACGGAACGCTGGCGGCGCACCTGCTCAAGCTGAACCCCAAGCTCACGGTGGACGTGTTCAACATTCCCGCCACCAGGGAGCTGGTGGCGCACACCCGCGAGAAGCATGAGCTGGGTCAGCGCCTGGGCTTCGTGAGCGGGGACTTCCTCAAGGATCCGCTGCCCAAGGGCTACGACGCGCTGGCCTTCGTGCGCGTGCTGCACGACTGGCCCGCGGAGACGGCGCGCCACCTCATGCGGTCTGCTTATGAGGCACTGCCCTCGGGCGGCCGCATCCTCATCTGTGAGGAGTTCCGCACCCCCGAGCGCCTCACCGCCCAGTTCTTCTGGTCCTACTTCCTCATGGGCGTGGACAGTTGCGTCAGCCGGCTGCGCGAGGTGGAGTACTACCTCACGGCGCTCCAGGAGCTGGGCTTCAACAAGCCCGAGGTCCTGCCGGGCCCGTTCGAGATCATCGTCGCGACCAAGCCCTAGAAAAGGAAAGTGAACCGAGGCAGGGGAGGTTTGTCCGGCCTCGGTTCACCTGGGGAACGACGTTCACCACACACCGGCCGTGGGGAGAAGGCAGGGAAGGAGAGCCCCACCTCCGGTGCTGCCCTGAACATGGGGCCTGGACTCCGGATCCCCCATTGGCCTCCGGTGCAATGCCCTCGAGGGCGTCTCAGACGCTCATCGGGCGCTCGAGCCCCAGCTTGCAGGCCAGCATCGCCATCTGCGTGCGGTTCTCCACGTCCAGCTTGCGGTAGATGCTGGTGATGTGAGCCTTCACCGTGCGCTCGGTGATGTTCAGGCAGGCGGCAATCTTCAAGTTGTCCGCGCCCGAGGCGATGTAGCCCAGCACCTCGCGCTCGCGCGGCGTGAGCCGGTTCAGGGCGCCCATCGGTGAGCCCTCCACCCTGGGCGCGGGCCCGGGGAACAGCTCCGGCGGCACCAGCCGCTCGCCGCGCGCCACCCGCCCCACCGCCTCCACCACCGCCGCGCAGCTCACGTTCATCTTGCACAGGTAGCCCGCCGCACCGGCCCGGAAGCAGCGCTCCACCGTGTCCGAGTCCCGGTTGGCCGACAGCACCAGTGCGCGCACGTTCGGGTGGTAGTCATGCAGCAGTTCGACCGCCCGGAAGCCGCTGTCCGCCTCCTGCGACCCCGAGCGCTCCAGCCGCAGGTCCACCAGCGCCACGTCCGGCGGCCGCTGCTGGGTGCGCGCCAGGAACTCATCCACGCTCGAGGAGCGGGCCACCACCTCCATGCCCGCGCTCTCTAACACCGTTGCCATGCTCTCCAGGAAGACCTGCTGATCTTCCAGGATGCCGACTCGTATCGTTCTGGATTCCATGGGTGTTCTCCGAGGCTGCACGGGATGGGCCCCACTAGGTCGGTAGGGCTGACGCGGGTAATCTAATACCTGGGTCTACCCACGGAGATAGGCCTACCCCGACAAACCCGCGCCTCACTGTTCAACAACTGAAGCCTCGGGTGCTCTTTCCAGACGGAGGAGCTCGGCCGGCAAGTGCACGAGAATGCGGCCAATCTCTGTCACGGTGACGCACTGTGCGGCGACGTCCAGGTTCAGGCGGATGCAGCACCCATCCACATAAAAGTGCAGCCCCTCGTCATCATGCCGCGCCAACCGCTCCCACCGCAGGTCGTCCAGCGGCCAGTGCGGGGCCAGTTCCGCGATGCGGGAGAGCGTCAGGTGAATGCTCGCGCACGTCCTGCGGGGCAGCTCTTCCATCATGGAAAACAACGCGTCAGGGATGTGGAGGGCGTAGGGCATGGGGGATTCAGTCCGGGAGGGATACAACGGAGTGAGGCGAGAAAGGCACCTCCTTCCCCACCTGCCCTGAACGTGGTGAGCCTGGCCCCACAGATGAACTGTACCCGGGGCCAATAGCCCCTCACGGGTTACTCGTGGAACAGCCCACCTGACACGGCGCCTCTAGCCTTGCTGCTCCCAGGTACAGTGCGTTAGGTGTGCCTGTATGGCGAGCAAGCCCCCTCGGGACAACGACCTGGAAGCCATCCTGGAGAGGGTTCGCCACTCGCAGATGTGCCCCCTCATCGTCACCAACACCGAGCTCACGGCGGCCAGGGCAGCGCCACGCGGGTGGCCACGCCGCTGCTCATGGAGCCCAACCCGCTGGGAGCCATTGTCCTTTCGAGGACACCACGCGCGCCGCGCGCCCTGGCGCAAGAGAACCACCAGCTCAAGCAGGGGCGGCTGAAGCGCTGAGAGAGCGTCCCACACCATGAGCCCGCGCCAACGCCACCCTTCCCCTCGCAAAGCCGCGAGGCCCCGCAGGCCTGGGGCGCCCGTGAAGAAGGCCGCGGTGTCCGCGAAGAAGGCCGCGGTGTCCGCGAAGAAGGCCACGGCACCCGGCGAGCAGCCCACGGAGACCTCGCGGATGGCCGAGGTCTACGCCTCGCGGCATGATTCGCTGCTGGCCAAGTACCGGGAACTCACGGTCAAGCACGAGGCCCTGGTGCGCAAGCTGAAGCTGCGCACCGAAGAGCGGCTGTCCACCTATCGCCTGTCGGTCTGGGCGCTGAAGACGAGCACCAGCGCGTTCGCGCTGCTGCGCGAGGGCGTGGTGCTGCTGGCCACCTCGCACTGGCACGCGCTGTCGCACGGCGGCCCCTGGCAGCCGGTGGACAAGCCTCAGGCCCCGGGCCTGCGCACCCTGCGGCTGGTGGGAGATGCCATGGCCCAGCGCCTGCTCGCCGCGGGCCGCTTGGCCGCCGCCATCGTCGAGCGCTACCAGGAGCAGGGCAAGGAGCGCATCCTCGAGGTGCGTGCCGAGTACATCACCGGCGACCGCAAGCCTGTGGATCTGCGGACGGTGCTCGTGGTGGCGCACGACGTCACCCAGCAGGCCCGCTCCGAGCGGGAGCTGGCGCAAGCCCAGGCGGCCCTCCTCGAGCAGGAGCATCTGCGCGCCCTGGGCGAGATGGCCTCCGGCGTGGCGCATGATCTCAACAACACCCTCAACGCCATGAAGCTGCGGCTGGAATTGCTCCAGCGCAGTGAGGCCACCCCGGGCCAGTACGGGCACCTGGACGCGCTGGCGCGCATCGTCGCCGACGCGAGCACGCGCGTGCAGCGGCTCCAGGACTTCGCGCGCCAGCGCGCCGAGCCCACCAACGAGCAGTCCCACTTGGAAGAGGTGATCGCCGAGGCGGTGGAGATCGCCCGCAGCGACATCGATCACCGCGCGGCGCGCGAGGGAACCTCGATCCACCTCGAGGTGGAGCTGGCCCGGCTCCCGCCGGTGAACGTCTCGGCGACGGACCTGCGCTACGTGTTCATCAACCTGCTGCTCAACGCGCGGGACGCGATGCCCCACGGGGGCACCATCCGCGTGAGAGGCCGCCGGGAAGAGGGCAAGGCCCTCATCACCGTGGAGGACGATGGCACGGGCATTCCCGAGCAGCACCTGCGCAGCCTCTTCCGGCCCTTCTTCACCACCAAGGGCAAGCACGGCACGGGGCTGGGCCTGTCCATGGCGTACGGGGTGTTATCGCGCGCGGGCGGGTCGATCACCGCCGCCAACCGTCCCAAGGGCGGCGCCATCTTCACGCTCACCTTCCCCCTGCCGGAGCAGCCGGGTTCGCCTTAAGTTGGCAGGCGAGCCCCCCTTCCTGGCTGCCTGCCTCCCCTTTAGGACACATGGCTCGCGGACTATCCGGAATGTTCATGTTGACAGCCACACTGCTTTCGTTCGGAATGCCTGGCTGCCTGGTGGGATTCTGAGGGTTCCTACACGCCCCCCCTTCAACATCGTCGGCAGGGGAGGCCATAATTCGTTGTCACAGATCTCCAACCCTGCCCCCCGGGGGAACCATGTCGGAAACCAAGATCCGAATCCTCGTTGTCGACGACGATCAGGATCAGCTTGTCCTCGCAGAGCGCTCACTCTCTTCATACGGCTTCGAGGTGCGCACGCACCGCTCTTCGCTGGGCGTGTCCAATCTGGTGCGCTCGGTCGCGCCGGACCTCGTGCTGCTGGATGTGAACATCCCCGCGCTGAGCGGAGACAAGGTGCTGTCGTTGGCGCGCGCGCAGGCGCCGCTGGGCACCAAGTTCATCCTCTACTCGGCCTCGGACGAGTCGAAGCTGCGCTCGCTGGCGCTGTCCTCCGGTGCGGACGGCTACATCAGCAAGAGCGTGCAGGGCGCTGACCTGGCCAAGAAGCTGACGGACCTGTACAAGCGCGGCCGCGCCGTGGGCACCACGCCCCAGGCGGCCAAGTAGCTGTTGCCCCGGCCGGATGCTCCTGACGCCTCAGTGAACCTCGGGCGAGGGCAGCATCCCCGGGTGGCGTGACGCCCGCTGCAGCTGCTGCCAGCGCTGCTCGATGAAGCGGGCGTCCACCTCGCGCAGCCGCTCCAGCTCGGAAGCCTCTCGCACGGCCTGTCCGCACTGGACGAGTGCCTGGCGCAGGGGCTCGTGCTTGGCCAGCAGGGTGAGCTGCGCCAGCACCTCCAGAAGGCGGGCAAGCACGCGCGGCTGAGCGGCGGCGGCGCGGGGAATCTCCAAGAAGGCCTCGTCCAGGAAAGGGCCCAGGCCGAAGCCGCTCGTCAGCAGCGTGACGGGGCCGCGGTGGTGCGCCCACCAGCCGTGGCCGAGCACGCCCCGGTGCACCAGGGCGCAGCCCACCGCGCCCAGCTCGTTGACGACCATGAGCGAGGTCGTCACGTCGTTGATGGCCGGTGAGAGCGCCTTGAGGGCCATGTCCACCAGCTGGCGCACGCCGTAGAGCACGTCCTGCTGCATGGTGCGCTCGCGGCCCACGGCGAGCGCCGCGTGCAGGCGCGCGCGCCGGCGCGGCTCGAGCGGCACGCGGGGCCAGAGCGACAACAGCACCATGCCGGGGAAGAGAAAGTCTCCGGGGCGCACCTCCAGCCGGACGGTGTGCGTGCCCGGGGGCAGCGCGGCCAGCAGCCGCCGCTCGTCGATGAGCTGAAGGTAGCCGGTCTCCTGGGCGGTGAGCACGGCGGGCTCCTCGTCCGGGCCGGGCCGCTCGGGGCCCAGCTCCACGTCGGGCCGGCACGGCATGCGCGCCAGCTCGGCGATGATCTCCCGGCCCACGTGGGAGATGACGGTGGCCGCCTCGACGGAGCGCGCCGCATGGTGCAGGAAGCGCGGCAGCAACAGCAGGCACAGGATGGTGGCTCCCATGGCCAGCATGAGCGACAGCAGGGGCAGCGGCCGCAGCCCGCGCTCCCCTTCCTCGGAGCCCACCGAGCCCAGCACGAGCAACAGGAAGGTCACCGTGGCCAGGAAGACGCCCAGCATGCGCTGCGTGGTGGGATCCGACAGGAAGCGGCGCAGCAGGCGGGGGGTGTACTGCGAGGCGGCCAGCTGCACCGTCACCAT
>DASVVJ010000880.1:0-1640 GCA_036389955.1 Myxococcaceae bacterium | reverse complement strand
ATGGAAAGGAGGGCAAGCCCATGGCCGTGCAGTACTCGCTGTTGCCGGTCTACCTGCTGGAGTTGATCCGCGGCCTCTCACGGAAGGTCGAAGCCCTCCAGAAGGAGCTCGAGTCCTCCAGGACTCAGAGATAGCCGCGGGCCCGGGCGAGCTCGAGCGCGCGCAGGAGGTGCTCGCCTGCGGCCCCGTGCTGGCCGTCCCGCCAGGATGTACGCACGCGTTCGAGCGAACCGGTCAGGTCCTCGGGCAGGAGCTGCTGTCGCGGCTCCAGCGCGGCGTGAACCCGTGCCACGGCGTCTTCGAGCTGGCCGCGTTGAAGCTCGATCGCGGCCAGCGGCAGCAGCGCTGTCCACTGGAAAGGGTAGACGAGTGCGAGCGGACGCCAGAGTTCCAGCGCCGCGCGGGCTTCCTGCTCGGCCTCGGTCAGCCGCTGCTCGCGCCAGCAGCTCCACGCCAGGCAGGCCCGGACCAGCCCCAGGTAGTCCGAGAACTGCCCCGAAGCGGCAATCGGCTTGCACCGCTCGGCGAAGCGCCGCGTCTCCTCGGCCCGGTTCAGGCGCCGGTACAACAGCGTCAGGTAGGCCAGGCAGCGCGCCTGCAGCATCAGGTCTCCGAAGCGCTCGGCTCCCCGCAGCGTCTCGAGCAGCAGCTCTTCCGCCTCCAGCACCGCGCTCTGCTCGCTGGTGTTGAGGAGCACGAAGCCCAGCGCGAAGCGCGTGTTGAAGATGTCACCCACCTCCCCGGTCTTCTCGCTCTCCGCAAGGCACGCCCGCGCGTAGCCCACCGTCTGTGCTGAGGTGAGGTAGCGATCCTTGCGCAGGCCCGACTGAATGAGTGTCCGGAAGAGGTGGACACGTTGGAGCGTCGTCCCCTGTGCCTCCACCACGGGCCGCAGCCGTTCGATCAGGGCGTTGCCTTCGTCCATCCGCGCCGAGAAGTAAGACACGGAGACACGCTCGAACTGAAGCTGCACCCACTCCTGCCACCAGGCGCTCGCGGAGCCCTCCGCGGGAGGTGCTCCCAGGCAGGAGTCCGCCACGCCATACAGGCTCAGCGCCTCGTCGTAGCGGTGGTGCGCCTCCCAGGTCTTCCCGAGCTTGCGGTGGAGGCGGGCCCGCTGGAGGCGCTCGTGCTCCGGCAGCAAGGCGAGCGCCGCACCCAAGGACTCCCGCGCTTCTTCCTGGCGTCCGGTATGCGCCAGCAGCTCGCCCAGGCTCTCATGAAGCTGCTGGAGTGCACGTGTGGCCTCGGCAGGGGGCAGGGCGCGGAACTCCTGGAGGGCGGCGCGGAACAGACCGATGGCCTCATCGTTGGCATAGGTGGCCCTGGCCTGCTCTCCCGCGCGGGTGAACCAGCCGCCCGCCTGGGCATGCTCCTGAGCCCTGGCCCAGTGCTGGGCGAGCACCCCGTACTGGCCGGGCGGTACGGGCCCGCGGCGTTCGATTGCCTCCGCCGCGCGGCGGTGAAGCGCCAGGAGCTGGGCCGCGGTCAGCTCCGCGTAGGTGGTCTCCCGGAGCTTGTCGTGGACGAAGCGCAGCCGCCCCGTCCCCGTGTCCTCGAGCACCTGCCGCAGCCGCAGTGCCTCGATGGCCTCCATGCCGGCCGCTTCGTCCACGCCCGCCCCGTTCAGCAGCAGCTCG
>DASVVJ010000879.1:0-1575 GCA_036389955.1 Myxococcaceae bacterium | reverse complement strand
TCATCGAGGAGATGCTCTCGGGCGCCAACTCGGCCTTCAATATGTACCCGGGCCTGGCCTTCGGCGCGGCGGAGCTGATCGCCGAGTGCGGCACGCCGGAGCAGAAGAAGCTGTTCGTGGAGCGCATGCTCAACGGCACCTGGGGCGGCACCATGTGCCTCACCGAGCCGCACGCCGGCTCGGACGTGGGCGCGGCCAAGTCCACCGCCCGCCGCAACCCGGACGGCACCTACAACATCCGCGGGACGAAGATCTTCATCTCCGGCGGCGACCACGACATGGCGGAGAACATCATCCACCTGGTGCTCGCCCGCATCGACGGCGCCTCGCCCGGCACCAAGGGCCTGTCGCTGTTCATCGTCCCGAAGCTGCGCGTCAACCCGGACGCCAGCCCCGGCAAGCCCAACGACGTCACCCTGGGCTCCATCGAGCACAAGATGGGCATCAACGGCTCGGCCACCTGTGTCCTCAACTTCGGTGAGAACGACGGGTGTGTGGGCGAGCTGGTGGGCACCGTCGAGCACGTGGGCATGAGCCAGATGTTCCGGATGATGAACGGCGCGCGCATCGCCGTGGGCATCCAGGGCCTGGGCCTGGCGTCGGCCGCGTACTTCAACGCGCTGGACTACGCGAAGGACCGCAAGCAGGGCTCGCACTTCACCAAGTGGAAGGACCCCACCGCGCCCCGCGCCGCCATCATCGAGCACCCGGACGTGCGGCGCATGCTGCTGGAGATGAAGTCCCACGTGGAGGGCATCCGCGCGCTCGTCATCAAGCTGGCCATGCACCTGGACAAGGCGCGGCAGCTGGCGGGCAAGGACGATGACGCGGCCACCTACCACAAGGGCCAGGTGGAGCTGCTCACCCCGCTGGTGAAGTCCTACTCCTCCGACCAGGCCTTCCGCCTGTGCGCCCAGGCCATCCAGGTCTACGGCGGTGCCGGCTACATCCAGGACTACCCGGTGGAGCAGTACACGCGCGACTCGAAGATCTTCTCCATCTACGAGGGCACCAACCACATCCAGGCCATGGACCTGGTGGGCCGCAAGCTGGGCCAGGCCGGTGGCGCGCACTTCCAGCAGTTCATGGGCGACGTGGGCTCGTTCATCGAGGCGAACCGCGAGAACCCCGTGTACGGCGAGGCGGTGAAGACGCTGGCCTCGGCGCAGGAGGCCCTGATGGCCAGCGCCATGACGGTGTTCGGCTGGTCCCAGGACGGCAGCAAGTTCCCGCTGATTCCGCTGTCCGCCAACCGCTTCCTCCAGATGATGTCCGAGGTGGCGGTGGGCTGGCTGCTGCTGGAGGCGGCCCTCATCGGCGAGAAGGCCAAGGCCGCCCTGTCCGCGGACCACCCGGACAAGGCCTTCTACGAGGGCCAGAAGTACAGCGCCCTCTACTACGCCCGCAACGTGCTGCCCGGCGTGGAGCAGGCCGCGAAGATGCTCGCCACCGAGGACACCTCGCCCCTGGACATCTCGGACGCCGCCTTCGGCTCCGTGTGAGTCCGTGCCCCCGGTCGTCGAGGGGGCCCCTGAAACACTCGAGGCCACCCTGGGCACGGCGCCCGGGGTGGCC
>DASVVJ010000878.1:0-4388 GCA_036389955.1 Myxococcaceae bacterium | reverse complement strand
CCCCCGCACCGCCCGCCACGTCCGAGGAGTGTCCTGCGCCGCCGCCTCCTCCCATCATCAAGCGATTGAGCGGCGGGAAGCGCAGATCTGCACCTCCTTTACCTCCCATCGGCCTGTTGCCATCCACGGACAGCTCCGTGTTGCCACCCTGGCCACCCGCACCGCTGTTGCCACCGCCGCCACCACCCGCCAGGAAGCACACACCGCCAGCGCCTCCATTGGCCACGTGACCGCGGCCGGTGACCGCAGCCCCATACTTCGTGAAGGCGATGCCCTCACCCTTTTGAGCGCCCGCGGGGGCCGGCTCGTCCAAGCCCGAGCACCCAATCCAGTTGGGATCGTCCACGGGCTGCCCGCCCCGGAAGCCTCTTCCGGTGGCGACAACCGAGCCGTTGTTCATGAACGTGCCATTGACCAGGAAAGCCACCACGCCTCCCACGCTCCCGTTCCAAGCGAGCGGGACGATGCTGCGTCCCGCGGTAAGGCTGACTGAGGTGTACTCCGGCACCCGGATGACCTGTGTGACGTCGGCCGCGTACGAATTGAGCAGCGGCTCCGTCAGGATCAATACCCCTCCCCCCGCCACGGCCACGCGCGCAAGCTCCCACCTGCCTACTGGATCGCCGGTGAGATCGAAGGCGGTGGGTCCACCCGAGGGTGGTTCGGGCACGATGCCGGTCGACTGCAGCACCATCACCAGATCGCCCGTGGCGATGATGCCCGTGGCGCCACCGAAGGCGAGCGCGGTGTCCCCTGGTAGCAGCGGCGCCGTCACCCGGGCGTAGACATTGACGACCTGGCCCACCGTGGTCACGGTGAGCGCTCCATCGCGCCCCGAGCCCAACGCCACCGTGTCTGGCCCGGCCAGGGCTGGCAGCGTGCACACCAGAGCTGCCAGCAAGGCGGTGTGCAGGACGTTCTTCCGGGATGCGCACCCTGTTCCCGGGCTCCGGGTGGGTGGCGAGGGGGTACGCCTGTTGGGGGGAGAAGAAGAGAGCATAGAGGAGCAGAGCGCTGCGGAGAGCAGGAGGTACCGGCAGGTTCTGCAAGCGGTAGGCCTGTCCGCGCCCATGCTCCTTCGCGGCGAAACAGACAGGGGGCGGCGAACTGGGGCTGGAGGCCCGTGGGCCCGGGCTCGCGTCAATTGACGCGCAAACGCCGACGGCTGACGCGTCAAACCCTTTAGTAAAGCCCACGGAGCGAGCAAGCGCTGTGACAGGCTTCACAGGAAGCCTGTGACGTGCGTCACAGCAGCGGACACACAGGAGGAACAGGGGCACTGTTGTGACGCATATCCCTGGCAGTACCTCTGGATCCCTCGTGGCAAAGAGCTGAGACTTCCCCGCTCAACAAGGAGTGAGCCATGAAGCAGCGCATGAACGTCGGCACCGTGGCGCCCCAGGGCTACCAGGCCATGCTGGGGCTGGAGAACTACCTGCACGCGTGCGGCCTGGAGAAGCCCCTGCTCCACCTCATCAAGTTGCGCGCCTCGCAGATCAACGGCTGCGCCTACTGCATCGACATGCACTGGAAGGATGCTCGGGCGCTGGGGGAGACGGAGCAGCGCCTGTATGGGCTCAATGCCTGGGAGGAGAGCCCCTACTACTCCGAGCGCGAGCGGGCCGCGCTACGGTGGACCGAGTCCCTCACGAATCTGGTCCAGAGACACGTGCCCGACTCCGTCTACGAGGCCGTGAAGCCTCACTTCTCCGAGAAGGAGCTGGCCGACCTGACGCTGGCCGTTGCCGCCATCAATGCGTGGAACCGGATCGCCATCTCCAGCCGCACGGCTCCCGGCAGCTACACGCCGGGGGCGTTCTCCCCGAAGAAGCAGACGCTCGAAAAGGCGCTGTGAACTGACGCAGTGACTGCTAACGCGCCTGCCCAGGGCTCGAGGTGGGCGCGGGCTTCTTGGGAGGCGCTGGCGCAGGTAGGTAGCACTTGCTCCTGAAGGGCACGTAGCCGCTTTCCAGGCAATCTTCCGTGCTCATCAGCAACTCCACCCAGCAGCCTCCGTTGATGGGCACCTGCTTGCGGCCCAGGCACCGGCCCTTCTCATCGGACCGGGCCTGCCAAGGACGGGGCTCAGGGAGGGGCTCCTGGGCAACGGGCCCGCTCTCTTCCGAAGACGGAGTGGCAACCTGAGGCTCGGTGGTTCCGGTGTCCCCTACTGCCGTGGTGCTCGCGTTCGGGGCCTGGGCGTTTGAGAAGCTGTGGAGCCCGGCCCACTGCGAACACCAGAGCAACACCGCGCACGCTCCCACTGCCGCCAGGGTCAGCCATGGCTTCCACGCCTGTGTCCGCACAGGAGGCCTGACACACCGAGGCCCCTCCTCCTCCCCTGCCCCGGCCTCCAGCGCCTCGGCCACCTGCGCTGCCGTTCCTCTCTCCTCCGGATCGTCCGACAACAGGCGGATGATCACCTCCCGCAGCAGCGGCTCCACCCGGGGATTGCTCTCCAGCTGCGGCCTGATGTCCGGGCCTCTGGCCTGCCAGGAGCCTTGCTCATCCCGCGTCATCTCGAAGGGCGCTGGGTACTGGCTCATCACCAGGCGATAGGCCGTTACTCCCAACGCATAGAGGTCATCCGCTGGTGTCGGCGCGTAATAGTCCTCCTCATGGTGCTGCGCGCGGAGGTAGACCGGCCACGCTTGAGGCGAGAGATACGCTGGAGTCACCGGCGGCAGCGACTGCCACGTCAGCCGCTGTGCCCCCGGAAAGTGGCACGAGCCGAAGTCGATGAGCACCGCGCGCCTGTCCGACAACTGGACCAACACGTTGTCGCCCTTGATGTCCCGGTGCACCGCTCCGGCGGCATGCACGGCCTCCAGCGCCCGCGCCAGTTGCGCCAGCACCCGGCACACCTGCCTCTCCGAGGGCGAGTGCTGCTCGGCCCAGGCATACAGGGGCAGGCCCTGCACCCATTCCATGATGAAGAACGGGTACTCCTTCACCGAAGGCAGCAGCGCCCCACCCCGGTCCAGCAGGCGCGGAATGCTCGGGTGGTTCAACCGCGAGAGCAGCTCCACCTCACGCTCCATCCGCGCGTTCCACAGCAACAGCGACACCTTGAGCGCGCCAGGTTCCGAGCGCCTCCAGCCCACCCGCTCGGCCCGGTACACGGCTCCGTAGGCGCCCTGGCCCTGATAGGCCTTCACCCGCCACGCCCCAGCTCGGGTACCTGGGGCCAGCGGGTCGCCGTGTCTGAGCGCGTGGAGAGTGTCAGGGGACATAGAGGGTGATAGCAGTATGCTGCCGTGACTCTAGCCGGGGCCTCACCTCGGTGTGGATTCTTGCCATGAGCCCGTCCGCGCTTCCCGCAGTGCTCTACTGTGACGACGACGCCCTGTGCCTCCAGGCGTTCGACCGCAGTTTCAGTCAGCACTTCCGTATTTTCCCATGTGCCTCTCCCCAGGAAGCACTGGCCGTGCTGGAACAGCGGAGCAGCGAGATTGGCGCGGTCATCTCCGACCAACGCATGCCGGGGATGAGCGGCGTGGAGCTGCTGGAGCGCGCCCGCACGCTCGCGCCGGACGCCCGGCGCATGCTCGTCACTGCCTATGCGGACCTGAAGGCGATGGTGGACGCGGTCAACCGCGGCCAGGTGTCGCGCTGCTTCTTCAAGCCGTGGGATCGCGCGGAGGTGCTGGCCTCCCTTGAGGAGGCGCTGAAGTTCGCGCAGCTGGAGCTGAAGCTCCGCGAGCTGGAGCGCCAGATGGTGGAGACCGAGCATCAGGCCGGGCTCGGGCAGGAGCTGGCCCACATCGCCCACGTTCTGACGGGGCCGGTGGACTCCCTCGCGCCACACGTGGCCGCGCTGCGCCAGAACGTCGCTCCCGTCATCCAGTACGTGAACAAGCACCTGGCGCAGGACAATGACCAGGCCGTCGCGGAGATCGTGAAGGACCTGCCCCTGCTCATCAGCGACATGGAGACCGGCCACGCGCATCTGCGGCAGGTGGCCCAGGGGCTGAAGGTGCAGGCGCGCGGGTCTGCTCTATCCGGCTGAACCCTTAACCTGAACCCGCTCGAGCACCGTCAGCGGCGCTTGCTGGGCAGGGAGAGGTGCTCTTCGGCCGGTTCGATCACCACGGCCTGAAGCAGCCCCAGCTCCCGCTGAAGCGATGCGAGGCTCTCGTCACAGATCCTCAACAGCTCCTCCGCAGTGCGCCAGTTGGCGTACCCCTCGGCGACGTTCTCCTGCACCGTCCACCGGGCCTTGTTGAAGAACTCCGGGTAGCGCGCTCCCCGTGGGAGCGAGGCATTGGCCCGATCCACGATGAGCTGCAACGCCGTGGTCCGAGCCGTCTTCACCAGCCGGGCCGTTCCAGGCGGCTCGTCCGTCTTCCGGAAGACGAGCCGCAGCGAGCAGCGCGTGAAGCGGCGCC
>DASVVJ010000877.1:0-4123 GCA_036389955.1 Myxococcaceae bacterium | reverse complement strand
ACCCAGTTGCCGAACCACTGGTGCGCCAGCTCGTGCGTCACCACCTCCGCCACCCGCTTCTGCACCGACAGCGGCGCCGTGGCCGGATCCAACAGCAGCGCCACCTCGCGGTAAGTAATCAGGCCCGCGTTCTCCATGGCTCCCGCCTCGAAGTCCGGGATGCCCACCTGATCCACCTTGCCGTACGCGTACGGCAGCCCGAAGTACTCCTGCAGCCTCGGCAGCGCCGCCAGCGCCGCGTCCTGTCCGAAGCGCGTCAGGTGCGCCTTCTCCGGCAGTGCCCACGTGCGCACCGGCACTCCGTTCACCTGCTGCTCCGGCGTGCCCACCAGCGGCCCCACCACCAGCGCGATGAGGTACGAGCTGAGCACGTCCGTCTCCTGGAACTTCACCGTGCGCAGGTTGCCCTCGACCGTGTCCGAGACGGCCGCGCCGTTGCCCAGCGCCACCAGCCCCGGCGTGGTGGGAATGCGCACCGTGATGGCCCAGCGCGCCTTGAAGGCCGGCTCGTCGAAGCACGGGAACAGCCGCCGCGCGTCCGCCGCCTCGAACTGCGTGGCCGCCACCTTGCCCGCCTGGTACAGCCCGCGCAGCCCTTCCGTGAACTTGCCCGTCCACTCCACCTCCAGCGAGGCGGGACCCTTGGGCAGCGGCTTGTCGAAGCGCACCACCAGCGTCTCGCTCTGCGCCACGGGCTGAATAGAGGCCGGGGTGCGCTGCTCGCCGCCTGCGCGGAACACCACTTTGTTCAGCTGCAGCGCGATGCCGTGGAGGATGATCTCCTCGGTGGGTGCGGCCACCTCCAGTTCCAGCGTCTGCACGCCGGTGAAGGTGCGCTCGTCCAGGTTGAGCGTCACTGTGGCCGCGTAGCGGCGAGGGAGCACGGTGCGGGGAAGGCGGAAGTTCTTGTCGTCGGTCGCGTGAGCCATGGCGGCGGCGAATCTAGCCAAGCCACGGAAAGTTGGGCGTTTCCCTTCTCAGGGCTGTCAGCCGGTGGGCGGATGGCCCCCGAAAGTGGGATGGGGCAGACTTCCCCCGTGCTCCCCCGGGTTCTGCTCGTCTGCGGCCTGCTGGCGCCCTCCGTGGCGCTGGCCGGCATGCCTTTCTTCCGGCTGTCGGAACTCGCCGAGCTGCGAATCCAGGCCATCTCGTTCTTCCTCTTGCTCGTTCTGTTGGTGACACTCGCCGTCAAGGCGCTGTGGAACCGGCTGAGCCAGGATGTGCCCCGGCTGCCGAAGCTCCGCTTCAAGGCCGCCCTGGCCGTGGTGTTCCTCTGGGGACTGGGCTTTCAGCTCGTCCTCTCGATGATCGCCGGAGGGCGCGAGCTGATGACGCCGGGCGCCTGGGAGAAGCAGGGCGCCACCTACCAGGTGCGCTCCGAGCCCCCCACGGACAAGGAGCTCGTGCTTCAAGCCCGGCGCCAGCGGCTCGAGGAATTGCGCACCGCGTTGTGGGCCTATGCCCAGCAGCACGGCAGCGCCTTTCCGCCCAACGAGTTCGATCCCGCCATCCCCGAGGAGCGCTGGCGCGTGCTCGGCGGCTCGGGCATGCGCTTCATCTATGTGAGCGGGCGCAAGGCGGACACCCCCGCCGCCCTGCTCGCCTATGAGCCCGGCCTCTTTGGCCGCGAGCGCTGGGTGCTCTTCGCGGATGGAGAGATCCGCCAGATGCCGCTGGAGCAGGTCCACGCCGCGCTCGGAGCCCAGACGCCATGAAGAAGGGTCTGCGCATCGCTGCATGGGTGGTGGGCGTGCTGGTCGTGCTGCCGTGCATCGGCTCCTTTGGTGCCATGTGGCTCGCCGAAGTGCCCATCGTGCTCGCCACCGGGTGGATCTCTTTCCTCGCGCGCGTCATTCCGGAGGTGAGTGTGCGCCCGGGCCCCGTGGTGGAGGCGGTGCTCGTCCTCGCGGCGCTGGGCGTGGGGCTCCACCACTTCATGCGCTGGCTGTGGCCGCAGCTCCGCGCCCAGGAGCAGGAACCCCGGCCCTGGCCCGTGCGTTGGAGCGTGTCGATCCTGTCGCTGCTCGTGCTCCTGTTCCTGGCGACCATGGCCACGGTGGGCATCGGCCACCACGTGGGCTGGCTTGCCTCGGGCCGGGCGCCGCTGACGGAGAGCTCCTGGGGCTTTGCCTTCCGGGAGTCACGCGAAGCCGCCGAGCTGTGTAGTGAGGCGCTCGACCTGTCGAAGGGGGGAGTGGCCGATGAGCAGCTCACCGGAAGGCTCCTGGCCAACCCCCAGACGCGCGACATCGCGGAGAAGCTGGCCGTGCTGCCTCTGCGCAAGCCGGACAGCGAGGGGACGTTCCTCGTCATCCCCCGGGACCCGGCGATCCTCCAGGCGAATGGCCTGGTGCGTTGTGGGGGCAAGGTGCCGGAGTATCAGCGGGAGCGCTTCCAGGCCGCGGCCCTGCCCCGGCTGCTGGCGGGCGAAGAGCTGGTGGGCGAGCTGGGCTACTGAGGTCAGCCCGGGTCCGAGGCGACGAAGAACACCGCCGCCGCGCCCACAATGACCGCCGCGCTTCCCGCGTAGACCCACGGGCTCTCGTACCAGGCGCGCTGCTCGATGACGGACAGCTGCAGCGGTGCCCGGGGGTTGGCCGCCCGCGCCAGCGTGTGGCCCTGCGAGTCCAGCGCCTCCACGAAGTACCAGGCCGTGAAGTTGTTGGAGTTGCCCGGCACGGGCAGCTCGCCCTCGCACGTGTGCTGCGCGCAGGCCATCCGCTCGGCACGGTAGGGCCCGTCTGGCGCGGTGGCGTGGCGCAGCAGCACCTGGCTGGCCTTGCTCTGTGGGTCCTTCAGGGATGCCCGTACCAGCCGCGGATCTCCCGAGGCGTCGCGCGGCAGCACCTCCAGCTTCGGCCGGGCCGCCAGCTGCGCTCGCACCCGCTCGAGCAGCGCCACCTGCTGGGCGGATGCGCCCGCCGGAGCCCGCACCCAGGCGTCCTGCTCCAGCGCCTCCACCGTGCGCAGCTCCGCGTTCGTCTCGTCCTCCAGCAGCAGGTGGATGAAGCCCAGCTCCAGCAGCGCCTGGGCCCGCTCCGTGGCGGGGCGGCCCTCGGCACCCAGGTAGCGCTGGTACTCCACCACCGCCTCCTCGTAGCGCAGCTCCTCGGCGAGCTTGCGCGCGCGCTCCAGCGGCACCCGCGCGTCCTGCGCGGCCGTCTGGGTGAGCAGGGCTTCGGCGGCCACACGCGTGGGCGCGTCCGGAGCGGCGGTTAACAGCAGCAGGGTGAGCGAGAGCACGGGCACTCAGTGTAGCTGAGCGCAGGGGCTCTCGCTTGTTGGTGCACGGGAACCCTCACCCCGTCCCTCTCCCGGAGGGAGAGGGGAGTTTTGGGCTACAGCCCTCCCACTTCCATTCCTCCTCCGATGCCCGGGAAGGGCTTGGTCACCCTCGCCCGGAACACGATGTTCTCCAGCAGGATGTTCCACGGCGGGGGATCCGTGCCGATGAGCGTCCCCTTCACCGTGTTGTTGACGATGATCCAGATGCGCTTCTTGCCCGCCGCCTGCACCAACACCGGGTTGTCGATGGTGAAGGGCGTGCGCGACCCGGGCGCGAAGTCCCGCTTGGGCAGCAGCACCTCCGCCGCGGCGAAGTACGCTGGCAGGGTGGTGCTCGTGTACAGCTTGGGCTCCTCCGGCGTCTCCTGGCCTTCCAGCGACAGCCGCGCTTCCGCCTCCAGCGTCAACGCCCGCGTGGGGTTCACCACCGTCAGGTCCGCGGAGATCTCCTGGACGATGACGTCCAGGCCCTGCGCCTCGGGAGGAATGTCGATGGCCACCTCCGCATAAACTGGCACCAACAGTGAGGTGACGGGAACGGTCTGGCGGATGGGCTCGGTCTCGACGAACACCTCGGCCGAGCACGCGCTGAGCAACAGGACGAAGGGCAGCAGAAGGCGGTTCATGGTGAGGTGCCTCATCGGAAGGTCCAGGAGAGATCCAGCACGGGCGCCACCGGTAGCCCGCCGGGGAACACCGGGTCATTCAGGTTCACGTAGGCGGCGCCCAGGGCCAGGCCGAAATTCTCCCCGCCGTAGCGCACGCCCGCCGCGGCCCGCAGCCGCGAGCCCCCTTCCAGCCGCACGCCCACCTCGCCAATGACCGCCCAGGCGCCCAC
>DASVVJ010000876.1:0-8431 GCA_036389955.1 Myxococcaceae bacterium | reverse complement strand
CGGGTTCGTACAATGCCGCGAACAAGTGGGGCCTCCCCGGGGTGCACTGCCCACTGTGTGATGCCACCTGGTCGAATGTCGGCGAGTGCTACCCCTCGGTGAACCTGTCGCATCTGCCCGAGCAGGACAAGTACGTTGCGAGGCTGGAGAAGGACTACGCCGAATTCGAGCGGTTGCGCGAGCAGGTGCGCCCCCTGGTGCCCGGGGGCGTGCCGCTCCAGCCAGGCACGAAGTTTGGTCCGCTGGTAGGCACAGCCCAAGGGGACTTCGGCCCACTGCTCATGTACTACCCATGGGACTTGCTGATGAAGCGCGAGGCCCTGGAGCAGTTGCATGCGGCAGGCCTGCGAGGGCTGAAGGGGTACCGCACCGAGCTGCGCTTCCGACAGAAGAACCCGCCAGAGCTGTTGCAGTTGGAGTTGCTGCCTCGGGGCCGGTTACACCCCGACTGCCTGCCGCCTGACAGGCCCACGCCGTGCACCCGGTGTGGCCGCAGGGGCTGGAGCTTGCCCGAGCAGCCGGTGTTGGAGGCTGCCTCGCTGCCCGAGGATCTGGATGTGTTCCGGGTGGGGGACTTCACGACGGTGCTGGTAGGCAGTGAGCGGTTCGCCGAGGCGGTGCGGCACCTGGGCTATGAGCAGGACATCCTCTTGCGTGAGCTGCCCCTGCGCTGAGCGTCAGCCTTGGCCCGCAGACTTCTGGGCCCATGAGCCAAAGAGCACGTGATTGGGTGGGGTTGCTGTTGAGCGCACTGCTGGTGGGCTGCGCAGCGGCGCCTCATGCGGTGGGGCCGCAGGAAGCCGGGTGCGAGCAGGCGCCGGCCTCCTTCGAGCAGGTGTGCTCCCAGCCGGACACCCTGCTGGCGCTGTGCGCGGGAGGGCAGTGCGCCGCTTACCGGTGTGCGGAGGTGGCCGAGTCCTTCAGGGTAGGCCAGGTGGTGCGCGCGCGGTGGGCCAGGCCGCCACAGCCCACGCCAGCCCCCAGTCCGCAAACGAGGCGCGAGGTGGGCACACCCTGGAGCGGCCCCCAGGGTGTGGCACAGCAAGTACTACAGCCCGTATTCATCATCCCGTGGAACGGCGCCTCGCTACCGCTGCTGCCTCCTGGGAAGGTGCTGGTGCTGGAGAGCCACGAGCCGCCGCACGGCAAGCCCTACGAGAAGCACCACATCTATCCTCAAGCCAAGGACCTCAAGGAGTGGTTCGAGCAACAAGGCATCGACATCCACCAGTGGACGCTGGCACTGGAAGTGGAGGAACACCGGCGCATCCACCGGGGACCGAATGGGGGCCCGTGGAACGAAGCCTGGCGACAGTTCCAGCGCGCCAATCCAGGTGCGACGAAGCTGGAGATAGAACTCCACGCGGGGAAACTCATCTATGAGTTCAACCTCTACGGCGTGGTAGTACCCTACAGCCGACGGTTGTTGAGGCTGCCCTCCAACGTGCTCGACCCGGACTGAGTGAGGCCGCATGAAGTTCTACTCGCTGGAGCATGTACCGGCTCGACGTTGCTCGGGCTCATACAACGCGGCGAGCAGGTGGTGCCTACCGGGTGTGCACTGCCCACTGTGTGATGCCACCTGGGCGAATATCGGGGAGTGGTACCCCTCGGTGAACCTGTCGCACCTGTCCGAGCAGGCCCAGTACGTTGCAAGACTGGAGAAGGACTACGCACAGTTCGAGCGGCTGCGCGAGCAGGTGCGCTTACTGGCGCCGCCCGGCGTGCGGCTTGAACCGGGCGCACGGTTTGGCCCACTGGTGGGAACGGCTCAGGGCAAGTTCAGCCCGTTGCTCCTTCAGAATCCGTGGGAACTCTTGATAAGGCGCGAGGTGCTGGAGCCATTGCAAGCCGCGGGAGTGCGGGGGCTGAAAGGCTGCCGCACCCAGCTGCGCTTCCGGCAGAAGAACCCGCCGGAGTTGCTGGAATTGGAGCTGCTGCCTCGGGGCCGGTTGCACCCGGATTGCCTTCCACCCGACAGGCCCGTGCCGTGTGAGAAATGTGGCCGCAGGGGCTGGAGCCTGCCCGCGCAGCCGATGTTGGAAGCCTGCTCGCTGCCTGAGGATCTGGACTTGTTCCGGGTAGGTGACTTCACGACGGTAATCGTAGGCACCGAGCGGTTCGTCCAGGCGGTGCGCCAGCTGGGCTTCGAGCAGGACATCCTCTTCCGCGAGCTGCCCCTGCGCTGAGTTACGCCTTGCCGCGGCCCCCACGGCTCTCCGCCCTGGGAGCCGAGGGCGGGCGGTTGTGCCACTGGCTCTCGATGCGCGCTTCAATCTCCTCGCGCGTGCGGCGCCCGTCCGCCAGCGCGGCATCAATCTCATCGCGAATCCGCGCGGACTGATCCGCGGCAGCGGCCCGGTACTCCGCAGTGTCCCGGCGCAACGTGATGCGCCCCGTGTTCCGCTTCGCCGCTGTCTTGCGCCCGCCCGCCGCCCGCTTCGCCGCCTTGTGTTTCTTCGTCTCCGCCATCGACGCCTCCAGAGTCTGCCGCTCTCCGGAAGGTGAGATCTGCCCCTCCCTCCGGAAACCCCCGCCAGCCGCTCAACCCCTCTGGTGCCTGCCTGGCAAGGGACCAGGCAACGCTTCACCCATCTACGAAGGTCTTCGTTGACATCTACGAATCTCTTCGTATATCTATCGGGAGACGATGGACGCCGAGGGAGCCATGAGCGAGACGAAGCTGCCCACGGATGCCGAGCTGGGCATCCTCCGGGTGCTGTGGAAGCGCGGGCCCAGCACGGTGCGCGAGGTGCACGAGGCCCTCCAGGACGGCAGCGGGTACACCACCGTCCTGAAGCTGATGCAGATCATGTTCGAGAAGGGGCTCGTGGCGCGCAATGAGTCTCAGCGGGCGCACGTATACAGCGCCCAGGCGACACAGCAGAAGACGCAGCGTCAGCTGGTGACGGACCTGGTGGACCGCGCGTTCGGCGGCTCGCCAGCCCAACTGGCGATGCAGGCGCTGTCTTCGAAGAAGACTTCACCCGAGGAGCTGGCCGAGCTGCGGCGGCTGCTCGACACGCTGGAGCAGGAGGGAGAGCGATGAACGGTCTTGTTCTGGAGTCCCTGGGCTGGGCGCTGATCCACCTGCTGTGGCAGGGAGCGCTCGTGGCGGTGCTGCTGGCCTTCGCGCTGCGGGTGCTCGGGCGCAAGGCGGCCACCGCGCGCTATGCGCTGGCGTGCACCGCGCTGCTGATGATGCTCGTGCTGCCGGTGACCACCGCCTGGCGGCACTACGGCGCCGCGCAGGTCCGTTCCGCCGAGGCTTCTCTCACCCTGATGAGCGCGCCGGAGACCGCGGCCCCGGCCCCGGCCACGCAGGATGCGATGCACAGGCCGGTGCGGAGTCTGGCCCCCTCTCTGCCCGCCTTCGTCCTCCCGCCGGATCCGGAGCCCTTGCTGGACCGGGCCCTGGCGCTCCTCGCCTCCTCCATGCCCTGGCTTGTCCTCGCGTGGGGCCTGGGCGTGGCGTTCTCGTCGCTGCGCCTGCTGTCCGGGTGGATGCGCCTGCGCCGCCAGGTGCGCCAGGCCTCCGCTGCTCCCGTGGAGTGGCAGGAGCGGCTGGATGCCCTCTCCCAGCGGCTGGGGCTCCAGCGTGCCGTGCGCCTGCTCCAGTCCGCCGCCATCGATGTGCCGGCCGCCGTGGGTTGGCTGAGGCCCGTGGTGCTGCTGCCCGCCTCCGCGCTCACCGGCCTGCCCGCGCGGCAGCTGGAGATGATCCTCGCCCATGAGCTGGCCCACATCCGCCGCTACGACTTCGCGGTGAACCTGGCGCAGACGCTCGTGGAGACGCTGCTCTTCTACCACCCCGCCGTGTGGTGGATCTCCCACGTCATCCGCGTGGAGCGCGAGCACTGCTGCGATGACATCGCCGCGAGCACCAGCGGCAGCTCCCTCTCCTACGCCCGCGCGCTCACCGCCCTCGAAGAGCTGCGCGTGCTGCCCTCGCTCGCGCCCAGCCCCGCCCTGTCCGCCCTGGGTGGCTCCCTGCCCGAGCGCGTGCGCCGGCTCGTCGTCTCCCCCGCCTCCCGTTGCTCCTCCCGCTGGGTGGCCGGCGCCTCCGTGCTCACCCTGATGAGCAGCCTCGCCGTGGCCGCGCCCCTCACCGCGCTCGTGCTGCCTGTCGAGCAGAGCACCGCCGCCCTCCCCGAGGCTCAGCCCGCTCCCTCGGTCAGCATCGTGACGGCGCCCGCGGTGACCACTCCGTTGCCCGTGCCGATGCCCGTGGTCGCTCCCGTGAGGACGCCTGTCATTGCTCCGGTGGTGAGGCCCACCCCCGTGCGCATGCTCGCCGCGACCCCCAACCCCAACCCGAGCCCCAATCCTAACCCGGGCCCCACCCCCAACCCGGGCCGGCGAGGAGGTGACGTGGATCAGACCACCCGCGTGGGCCAGGACACCCTGTCGATTGATCAGCTCGTCGAGCTGAAGGTGGCCGGCGTCTCGCCGGAGATGGTGGAGACGGTGAAGGGCATGGGCTACGAGCCCACCGTCGACAACCTGTTGGAGTTCGGCCACGCCGGCATTACCCCCGAGTACGTGAAGGACATGAACACCCGCTTCGGCCAAAAGCTGTCCCCCGAGGCGCTGGCGGAGATGAAGCACCTGGGCGTCACCCCCGCCTTCATCGAGGCGATGAAGGCCCAGGGCTTCACGAAGCTCAGCCCCCACGAGCTGTCCGCGGCGCGCGCCGTGGGCGTGGACGAGGCGTACCTGCGCGGGCTGAAGGACGCTGGCTACACGGGGCTGGACCTCGACACGGTGACGGAGATGCGCGCGGTGGGCGTCAAGCCGGAGACCATCGCCGAGCTGAGCAAGGCGGGCTACCCGAAGCTCGACCCGCGCAGGCTGGTGGAGTTCAAGGCCCTGGGCGTCACCCCGGACTACATCCGCGGGCTGAAGGAGTCGGGCATCAAGGACCTGCCCGCGGATGACCTCGTCGAGCTGCGCGCCCTGGGCGTGGACGCCACCTTCATCCGCGAGATGCGCGCCGCCGGCCTGGAGGCGCTCACCGTCGACGAGCTGGTCCGCCTGCGCTCCAGCGGCATCGATGCCGACTTCATCCGCCGCATGAAGCAGCCTCGGCAGTAACCCGCAGTCTCTTCCGCTGACCTCTCACCTGTCGTGCTCACGGCCGCGCTCTTTCCGAGCGCGCGCCGGTGGGCCGTGCCTTGCCTCGAGGAGCCTCACGCCATGAAACCCTCGTCTCTGTCCTCGCTGTTCGCCGTCCTGCTCCTGGCCACCCCCGTGCTCGCCGCTCCCTCCCACTCCGGTACCTGGACCGGCTCCGTCCGGCAGAACCAGCTCCAGCTCAACCTGCGGCACAAAGGCGAGAAGGGCGGGCAGATCGGCATGCCCGTGCCGATCGCCGCCTTCAAGGGCCTGTCCACCGCCGATGGCAGCACCGCGCCCTTCCAGCTCGAGCGGGAGGCGGGCACCGTCCAGTTCGAGGGCCGCTTCTCGGATGGGGAAGGCGCGGGCCACTTCCAGTTCGAGCCCAACCCGGCGTACCTCCAGGCCATGGGCTCGCTGGGCTACACCCAGCTCACCCCGGATCAGCACTTCCAGCTGGCCCTCTTCGACCTCACCCCCGCGCGAGTGAAGGAGCTGGCGGCGCTCGGGTACAAGGACATCCCCGTCAAGGAACTCATCGAGGTGGCCATCTTCCAGGTGACGCCGGACTACATCCGCGCGATGGCCTCGGCGGGCTACTCGAAGCTGACCCTCAAGCAGTTGGTGAAGACGCGCATCCACGAGGTGACGCCCGAGCGCATCCGCGCGCTGGCCGCCGAAGGCTTCAAGGACCTGGAGCTCGACATGCTGATGTCCATGAGCATTCACGGCGTGACGCCGGAGTTCATCCGCGAGATGCGCACCCTGGGCTTCCAGAACCTGACGGCCAAGGAGCTGGTGAACTTCCGCATCCACGGCGTGACGCCCGCCTTCATTCAGGAGATGCGCGCCGCGGGCTTCCCCAACGCCACGGCGGAGGACCTGGTGAAGCTGCGCATCCACGGGGTGGACTCGGCCTTCGTGCGCTCCATGTCCGGCAAGGGTGGGAGTGACACGCGCAAGAAATAGTGAAATGGAAGGCGCGCTCGCGCGTTCAGCGTGCGCGAGCGGGAGTGGGAATTGAAGACAGCGGAGCTTGGCATGCTGCGTCAGGGGTGGGGACTGGCGATGCTGCTGTGCGCCATGACGGCGGACGCGGCGGTGGAAGGCCCTGGCCGGAACCAGTTCATCCGCGCGGCTCCCGCCCGGGGCGACATGCGCAACGATGGCAAGCTGGACGAGCCCGCCTGGGCGGACGCTCCCGTCTTCGCCGACTTCGTGCAGCGCTTCCCCTCCACCGGCGCCCCGCCCACCGAGCGCACCGAGGTCCGCATCCTCTATGACTCGGACCGGCTCTACGTGGGCGTCACCTCCCGGGACTCGCAGCCGGCCCTGATCGACCGGCGCCTGGGCCGCCGCGACAGCTTCCCCGTCTCGGACACGGTGCAGCTCATCATCGACTCCACGCATGACCACCGCACCGCGTACGCCTTCTCGCTGAGTGCGGGCGGAGTTCACAGCGATGGGCTCTTCTTCGACGACCGCAACTTCACCACCGACTGGGACGGCGTGTGGGACGGGGCCACGGGCCGCGTGGAGAACGGGTGGGTGGCCGAATTCTCCATTCCCCTGTCCCAGCTGCGCTTCCCGGAGGCCGCGGTGCAGACGTGGGGCTTCTCGGTGCGCCGGCAGGTGGCCCGGCTCAACGAGGAGAGCGAGTCGGTGGACAACCCGCGCGCCAGCAACGCCAACGTCTCGCGGCTGGGCCACCTCACGGGCCTGGAGGGACTCAAGCCCCAGCGTGCCCTGGAGCTGACGCCGTACCTGGCCACGCGCGGCACGCTGAGGCCCCAGTTCTCGGATGCCGAGCGGCCGCTGCCCCGGCTGATGGACCCCACGCTGGACGTGGGCCTGGACGTGAGGGCGGCGCTCACCAGTGACTTGACCCTCAACGCCACCTTCAACCCGGACTTCGGGCAGGTGGAGGCTGATCAGCTCATCCTCAACCTGAGCACCTTCGAGGCCTTCTTCCCGGAGAGGCGCTCCTTCTTCACCCAGGGCCTGGAACTCTTCCAGCCGGTGGGCGGCGGCGCGGGCCAGTCGCCGCAGGCGCTCTTCTACTCGCGGCGCATCGGCCTGCAGACGCCCATCCTCGGCGCGGCGAAGGTGACGGGCACGGTGGCCAAGGGCCTGGAGATCGGCGTGCTGGACGCGCTCGTCACCGGGCCGTGGCTGGAGCAGGACGAGGAGCGCCCGGATCGCCGCTGGGGCCTGCACTCCAACCGGCCGCTGCACCTGGGGCCTCACAGCTCGCTGCCCAGCAACCCGCAGCCGGCCACCAACTTCCTGGCCGCCGTGGCGCGCGGCTCGGTGGGAGACAACTCGCGCGTGGGTGGCAGCTTCGCGGCGGCCACGCCCCTGGTGAGCGGGTGCACCGCGGAGCAGGCCGAACTGGACGAGGAGGATCAGCCCGCGCCTTGCCTTGCCCGCGGTGGACAGGGCGCGGCGGTGGACTTCGACCTCAAGACGGGCGACAGCCAGTACGGCGTGCTGGGACAGGTGGATGCCAGCCGCACCTCGGGCGGGCCCCCCGAGCGCACGCTGGCCGACGGCACCGTGCTGAGCCAGGGCGCTACCGGCTACGGCGGCTACGTGCGCGCGGGCAAGTTCGGCGGGGACGGCTTCCGGTGGGACGTGGGCTATGACTTCTCCACCCCCACGCTGAACCTGAACGCCACCGGTTTCCAGCGCACGCAGAACGAGCACGCCTCGCGCGTGTGGCTGCACTACCAGCGCCCCAATGGCTGGGGGCCCTTCAGGGGCTTCTACGGCAACATGGGCGGCGGCTCGGGCTGGACGTCGGACGGGCGCGGGGTGAACCGGGGAAGCTGGCTCAACATCAACGCCGCGGTGCATCTGCCCAGCTTCGACCTGGTGGGCGTGGAGACGGGGCTGGACCTGGGCGGCTATGACGTCCGCGAGCTGGATAGCAGCGGCATTCCCCTGGAGAACGAGCACACGGGCTTCTTCGTCGCCTTCTGGGAAACCAACGCCAACCGGCCCGTGTCCCTCGACGGTTTCGTGGCGGTGGGCCACCATGACCGGGGCCCTACGACGGGGGCGTGGGGCTGGGGCGCCAACCTGAGGCTGGCGCTGCGGCCCCACCCGGCGCTGGAGACGCGCCTGGAGGTGCTGTCGGACCGCACCCCCTTCGGGCCGCGCTTCGTGGAGAACCTGGGAGACCACCGCTTCCTGCTGGCCAACCTGGAGTCCAACTTCCTGTCCTTCACCCTGCGCCAGCAGTGGGTGCTGCGCCCGCACCTGACGCTGCAGGGTTATGCCCAGCTCTTCACCGCGTACGGCGTCTACGGCCCGT
>DASVVJ010000875.1:0-4106 GCA_036389955.1 Myxococcaceae bacterium | reverse complement strand
GGCCCTGGGCCTGAGGATGCCGGAGCTCGTGCTGGTGGAGTTGGATCCCGTCCTGGGCCGCGCCGAACCGGATGGGGAGATCCGCGATCTGATCAAGGCGAGCAAAGGCCTCAACCTGGGCATGGACTACCTGCCGGGCTCCATCACGTTTGATCCGGTGGCAGGGCCGACGCCGGAGGCGGCGGAAGCCTCGGCGATCGTCTGCTTCGACGCGTACGTGACGAACGTGGACCGGACGCCGAAGAACCCGAACATGCTGCTGTGGCACCGGGCGCTGTGGCTGATTGACCATGGGGCGGCGCTGTACTTCCACCACTCGTGGGATGCGTACCTGGAGCGCAGCCAGAGCGCGTTCGCGCCCATCAAGGACCACGTGCTGCTGCCATGGGCCACGCGGCTGCGCGAGGCGGAGGCCACGCTGCGCGAGCGGCTGACGCCCGAGGTGCTCGAGCGCACGGTGGGGCTGATTCCGGAGGAGTGGCTGGGCTCGGAGGAGGCGTTCCAGAGCAAGGAGGAGCACCGGGCGGCGTACCTGGCCTGGTTCCGGGAGCGGCTGAAGGCAACGCCGGTGTTCATCCAGGAGGCGGAGCGTGCCCGCGCACAGCTCGTTTGACTACGCCATCGTGCGCGTGGTGCCCCGGGTGGAGCGCGGCGAGTTCATCAACGTGGGCGTGATTCTCTACTGCCTCACCAGCCGCTTCCTGTCGGCGAAGGTGGAGCTGGACGAGCGGCGGCTGGTGGCGCTGGCGCCCGAGATGGACGTGGAGCTGGTGCGAGGCAACCTGGAGGCCATTCCACGCATCTGCGCGGGAGGCCGGGGAAGCGGACCTATCGGTCAACTTCCTCAGAAGGAGCGCTGGCACTGGTTGGTCGCGCCGCGCAGCACGATTCTGCAGACGTCCCCGGTGCACTCGGGGCTGTGCGAGGACCCGGCGAAGGCCCTCGAGCACCTGATGGACCGCATGGTTCGGCTGCCGCCCTCATCCCCTTTCCCTCTTTCTGGGAAAACGCGGGGCCCCTGAGTCATTCACAGCCCCACGAAGGTGCAACGGTTGAGCAGGCGATGCTCCTCCGCGTGTAAGGCTTTGTCTCCTGGTTGCACTTGCGTCCACACAGAGTGCTCTTAGTTTGCCCTGACGAAATGCAGGGATGAAACCCACATCAAAGCATTTCGAGGCTGTGAGTCGTTGTCCAAAAGCAACACACGGGGGGTAGCACCATGCAGCGGTTGACGGGGAAGAGGCGCGGGGGTCTGCGGGCGGCGTTTGTGCTGGGTCTTGGATTCTTGTTCTGTGGTTGCGGGGCGACGGAGGCGGAGTCGGAGCAGGAGCTTTCTCAGCGTTTGGAAGCGGTGGAGAACACCTCGCAGTTTGTGGCCGCCGACGGAAGCACCATCTCCATTACGTGCCCGCCGAAAATGGTGGTTCACACCAACAAGGGCGAGTGCAAAGGCAATCCTACCTTCGAGCCCCGGGTAGTGGCGAGCAACGGTGTGCAAAGTCTCACGTGCAATCCTGCTTCAGGCAGCAACTTCCCGCTCGGTTCTACCGAGGTCAGATGCACGGTGACCGACCTGAAGAACTACACTGCCAGCTGCGGCTTTATGGTCGAGGTGAAGGACCTGCCGCCACGGATCCTCATGATCCGGGACACCGAGTCTAAGGTGGACGGAGCATGCAAGGGGACGTTGCCTGACATCAAGGGCAGCGTGGTGGTTGCCGACGACTGCACACCATGGAGCGGGCTGGAGATCACGCAGACGCCCGCGCCGGGCACCCGGCTCGATGCTGGGACGCACGTCATCACCTTTCAGGTGAAGGATAATTCAGGCAACATCTCCACGGGGACAGCCAATCACACCGTCAAGGTTCCGGCCGGCCAGTCCTGCGGCCCTTGCCGCCAGCTCCGCCTGAGCGACTACAACGTGTTCGTGTTCGGCGACTACACAGAGGGCACGGATGTGCGGGGCAAGGTGGCCGCGGGTGGCAACATCACCCTGCAATACTTCTCGATGGGGATGGGCCTGCAGGGCAACGACAACGTCAACACGCTGGTGGCCGGCGGTGACCTGACCCTCTCCGACGGAGGCATCTGGGGAAACGCCTGGTACGGTGGCACCTACTCGGCTGGTTATACCGTAACGTATGACCGGGGCCGCGCGTCACGGGGCACGCCAATTGACTTCGCTGCCGAGAAGGCCCGGCTGCTCTCGCTGTCCGAGCATCTGGCGGGCCTGACGGTCAACGGCACCGCGAAGCTCGAGCCCTGGGGCGGCCTCATGCTGCACGGTTCGAACGCCCAGCTGAACGTCTTCCATGTGAAGGCCGCTGACCTCAGCAAGGTCAGGCTGATGTCCATCAATGCGCCGGCCGGGTCGCTGGTGGTGATCAACATCACGGGCAGCCCGGTCACGTTGTCGAGCTTCGGCTACTCGTTCGCTGGCGGCATCGATCAGCGCGGGGTGCTCTATAACTTCGTGGATGCCGAGACCATCAACGCCAGCCATGTCGGCATCTTTGGCACGGTGCTGGCGCCCAAGGCCGACATCACCTTCAGAAACGGCAGCTTCGATGGTGGCATCTACGCGAAGTCCCTGACGGGTAACGCTGAAGGCCACATCAACCCGCTGTCCGGGCACACCATCTGCCGGTAACCGCAGCGGCAGGTGCGCTTCCGCGCCCGTCTGGCCTCGAGGTTCCAGACGGGCGCGGTGCTTCTTGGAGGAGCAGCGCCCTTAAGCCGCCGAGTCGATGGCGGCCGGCGGCTGCTTGAGCGACTCGACGGAGTCGGGCACGCGGCCCACGCCACCGGTGAGCACCCGGCGCTTCTCGGGGCCTGGGCGCGTGATGCGGCTGTACAGGCTCAGCGACGGGTCGGTGATGAACCGCACCAGCAGGCCCGTCCACGACTTGTGCCACACCAGCGTGTCGTAGAACTCGGGAGCCAGCGCCTTCACCTGGGGCAGCTTGTTCCACGGCACCGCGGAGAAGTCGTGGTGCTCGTTGTGGTAGCCCACGTTGAGCGCGGTGAGGTTCCACGGCCCGTAATAGGAGTACGTCTCCTGCGGGTGCGAGATGATGAAGTGCTCCTGGATGAGCCGTCCGCCCAGCGGGTGCAGGCCAATCGAGAAGAAGATGCTCAGCACCACATAGAGGAATGCCCACGGGCCCATGAAGTAGAGCACCGCCGCGTCCACCGCGAACACCGCCAGTGCGTTCACCACCGTCCACGGCTCCCAGAAGCTGATCAGCTTCGAGAACCGGGGCATGCGCGTGGCCTGGAACAGCGGGAAGAAGGCCACCCAGAGCGCCTTCATGAGGGTGCTGTTGCCCACCATCTTCGTCTCGGTGTGCGAGGGCAGATCCGCGTCCAGGTCGAACTCGCCCTGGTGGCGGTGGTGCACCAGGTGGAAGCGGGTGAACGTCACCGCCGAGGGGATGACGTGCACCAGGTCCGCGCCGATGGCTGCCAGCAGGTTGCCGATGCGGCCCTTGAAGATGAGGCTGTGGGTGGCCTCGTGGATGATGACGTAGGCGGTGTTGTTCACCACCGCGCCCACCGTGTAGGCCGCCAGGATGATGAGCCACCAGGGCTGATCCCTCAGCAGGTACGCCGCGCCGAACTGGATCGCCAGGATCAGCGGCACGAGCGCCGCGGTGAACGGAGTACGCCCGAACAGCTTACGCACCTCGGGGTGCGCCCTGAGGATGGCCATGGTCCGCGCCGGGTGCGGCTCGGGGGTCTGCACCACCGCGTAAGCGACTGGGGCTTGCTTCAACGTCGACATCTCTACGCTCCTCCCAAAGCGCCCGTAGGGGCCGCGGGCGCCGGGAGGCTCTACCACCGTACGGCCAGGGCGAGTCAACGTTGACGAGCGGACAAAACCCGCCTGGTCCGGGAGAAGGGTTCTAGAAGGCTTCCTCGGGCACCTCCATCAGGTCCAGCGCGCTGTTCTCCACCATGCGGGCGGCGTGGCTGATGCCGGGCAGCACCTCGCGGCAGAACCAGCGGGCCGAGGCCAGCTTGCCCGCGTAGAAGGCCTTGTCACCGGGGTTGGACTTGGTGCGCTCGAGCGCCACGGCGGCGTGGCGCACCAGCAGCCAGCC
>DASVVJ010000874.1:0-30622 GCA_036389955.1 Myxococcaceae bacterium | reverse complement strand
GCCCACCCGCTTCTGCTTGAAGAACACGGGGCCGCGCGAGGTGACCCGGATCGCCACCGCCACCGTGAGCAGCAGGGGCGAGAGCGCCACCAGCGCCGCGGCCGAGGAGATGATGTCGAACAGGCGCTTGATGGCCTGCTGATGCGGCGCGGGCGCGTGGGTGACGAAGTGCAGGTAGCCGTCGGCCACCGCGTAGTTGTCCTCGGGGCGCGCGCGGTCCATGCGGAACGGGTGCGCGGGCAGCGCGAACGGGATGCCGAAGCGCTCGCACAGCTTGATGGCGTTCTGCATCTCCTGGCCGTGCTTCTGCACGTTGCCGGCGACGTAGACGATGTCCACCGGCACCTGGCACAGCACCTCCTCCAGGCGCTCCACCTTGCCGAGCACCGGCCCGGGCACCTCGGACAGCGGCTGCTCCGAGTTGAAGGACAGGTAGCCCGCCACCCGGCGGCGGCCACGCTTGAGCAGATCCTCGCCCGTGAGCCGGCCCATGGCGCCCACGCCGAGGATCAGCGCCTCGTCCACGGGCTCCTCGCGCACCGCCAGCCGGCGGAACACCATTTGCCGCAGGGCCACCACGCTGCCCCACAACAGCAGCGGGAAGAAGCTCAGCGCCACCACCGGCATGCCCCCGGCGATCAGCAGCCGCTCCAGGTACAGCACCCCGGTGATGACCACCACCGTGATGGAGACCAGCGCCAGGTCATCCAGCGGCGCACGGTCCGAGAAGCGCGGGTCATAGAGGCACAGCGCGGTGCCCACCAGCAGCCAGCCCAGCCCGGCCACGCCCAGCATCAGCCACAAGTCCAGGTTGCCCAGCTGCAGCGAGTGGCCCATCAGCACCGTCGAACCCAACAGCGCGCCCACCACCAGCAGCAGGTCCACCAGCATGTTCAGCTTGGCGGCGAACCCCGGCGCCAGCCGGCCACGCAGGGGCTTCGGCGCCGGAGGCGGCAGGGGCATACCCTTCGCGTCCGGGGTGGACGGCTCCAGGGGGATTGCCTCGGCAGTCTGCGAGCGCTTCATACGGGCCTCCAGGAGGAGAGCGTCACCGGAAAAAACCAGCGACACTGACCTTCAAGCCGGCCGAATATACCGGACTTGAGCGTTATTCCTACTGGAAAGCTGTAATTTAGCGCTGTAGCTGTCTATAGCAGACCACTACATCTGCCCACTTTTGGCTCCACCATGACGCCTGCCGCTCCGGATCAGGAACACCGCGTCCGAGCGGTGAGGAGCGGGGCGGCTTACACCACCGGAGAGGACAGGGGCTCGGGGATGCCGCGCGGCCGGTTGCCCAGGCGGGTGCGGATGACCGCGCCGAACGCCACCAGGGTGGCCAGGGTCATCACCACCGGACCGATGCCGGGGAGGGAACCCACGGCGAGCAGGATGAAGAGCCCCAGCGCCAGCACCAGCGCCTGGGTCTTGCGTCCCTGCAGCACCGGCACCCGCAGGCCGATCTCACCGGCCAGCACCGCCAGACCCAGCGCCGCCACCACGGGGACCACCAGCCACAGCACCACCGCCACGGGGATGCCGATGAGGGTGATGGCCAACACGGCGGTGATGGGCACCATCGCGAGGATACCGAGCAGTCCCGTCAGGCCGCTCTTGAGCGGCTGGTTCTTGATCTCCGCCGACAGCTCCTTCATGCGCGCCGGGAAGAAGAGCTGCCCCAGGAAACCCAGGCCAAACAGCGCGGCGAACCGGAGGATGAACCCGGCGATGCCTCCGCCGCCGCCATGGTCCTTCCGGGACACCTCGGCTTCTTTCTCCACCTTGGGCACGGCGGACTTGAGGCTGTTCTTCACCTCGCTGGCCACCAGGGCGCCCACCTGCCCGCCGCCGAAGGACTCGATGCTGCCTTCCACCTCGGAGCCGTCATGGCGGATGACCGTGCCGCCGATGGACGAGACATCGCCCTCCACCAGCGCGCCCGGGTGGAGGACGACGTTGCCACCGAACGCGTGCGCGTCTCCGTCCACGTGGCCGTAGATGTCCAGGTTGCCGCTGAAGACGACGGCATCCTCCTCCACGTGGCCCTTCACCGTGAGATCGCCGCCGTAGACGACGGCGTTGTCCACCGTCTCGCCCTGCTTCACTTCCAGCGACTGGCCGCGGGCCACCACGCCCTGCCCACGCGGGCCGCGGCGCTGAGCCTTGCGAACGTGATCCCGCACCCGCTCCTTGAGTTCCTGAGGATCCATCGCATCGGCGGCGATCCCCGGCGGCGAGAAGGCCACCGGAGGCATCGGAGGCATGGCCGGCATCGGAGGCATGGCCGGCATGGGCGGAGTGGCCAGAGCCTGGGAGAGAGCCTGCTCGGCCGCGTTCTTCTCGGCGGCCGTCATGGGGCGCAGGGTGAAGATGGAGCCGTCCTCATCCAGGCGCAGCGAGTAGGTGCGCGCGATGGTGCGCAGGGCCTGAGGAGCGGTGACGCGCTGCAGGTGCACCTCGACGGAGGTGTCCAGCTCACCGGTGGCGACCACGTTGAGGCCACCGTCCTCGGCGATGCGCTTGAGCGCGTCGCGCAGCGTGCCCCGGAAGCTCACGTCGATGGCCTTGGCGGCGGCGGGCGTAGCGGCGGCGGCCTCGGAGGAGGGAGCCGGCGCGGGCGTCTCCTGCGCCAGGGCGGCGGGAGCGGAGAGCAGCAGAGAGGGCAGAAGGAGGCGGGAGGCGATCTTCATAGGGCACCTGAGCGAGAGCGTTCGCATCAGGGTCTACGGGACACGCCACCGGCGATTGCATCCGGGCGCATTCTCCCTCTCCCACCGGAAGAGGGACGGGGTGAGGGTTCCGTGCGGAGGTGTGAAACCTACCGGTCCGTGCGGTCCCCAGCAGCGCCGCGCACATGGTGCACCGCGGCATCCACCTCGGCGAGGATGCGGCGCGCGTGGGTGAGGAACGCCTCGCCCGCGGGAAGCAGGCGCATGCCGCGCGGGGTGCGCTCGAACAGGCGGGCTCCAAGCTCATCCTCCAGCGCGAGAATGTGGCGGCTGAGCGGAGGCTGAGTGAGGTGCAGCCGGCGCGCGGCGCGCCCGACATGGCCCTCCTCGGCCACGGCAACGAAGGACTGGATGTGCGTAAGGCTCACGGTCCGGGAAGGTAGCGCGGATCCGGCGGCGGTGCACGGGGGCACCCGGGCAGGCGAGCGGACCCGATACCGAGACAGCATTGGACGCAACAGAAGCGCGGAGGCACCTTGCAGCGCCATGGGCATTCCACTGTTGAAGGGAACGGAGATCGACCGGCTGCGCGAGGCGGGCCGGGCGGCGGCGGAGACGCTGGCCTACGTGGCGGGGCGGCTGACACCGGGGATTACCACGGCGGACATCGACACCTGGGTGCGGGAGGACACGGCGCGGCGAGGGGGCACGCCGAGCCAGCTGGGCTACCACGGGTTTCCGGCGGCGGTGTGCACCAGCCGCAACCAGGTGGTGTGCCACGGGATTCCTCGGGCGGACGAGCGGCTGGAGCAGGGAGACATCATCAACGTGGACGTGACGACGTGCCTGAACGGGTTCCACGGAGACACCTCGGCCACATTTCTCATCGGAGAGGTGAGCGCGGAGGCGCGGCACGTGGTGGACGTGGCGCGGAGGTGCCGGGACGCGGGCATCGCGGTGGTGCGCCACGGGGCGAGGCTGGGAGACATCGGCGCGGCGATCGAGGAGCTGGCGCGGAAGGAGGGTTGCAGCGTGGTGCGCGAGTACGGAGGACACGGCATCGGCCGGGTGATGCACGGCCCGCCGCACGTGTCGCACGTGGGCGAGCGGGGCACGGGCATCACCTTGCGCTCGGGCATGGTGCTCACCATCGAGCCGATGGTGAACCTGGGCCGCCCGGAGATCCGGATGCTGCCGGACAAGTGGACCATCGTGACACAGGACGGCAGCCTGTCGGCCCAGTTCGAGCACACCGTGCTGGTGACGCGAGAGGGCTGTGAGGTGCTCACCCTGCTGAGCGCAGGCCCGCGTCTACAGGAAGCGATGGCCTCTGGAGAGACCGTGCTCAGCGGGGCGTGACGATGGGCCGCATGAGGCCAGCCCGGCTCATCAGCTCGCCCACACGCCGGCCCAGCTCGAGGTGCTCGGGGTTGTCCGCGGTGAGGCGGTCGGGAGTGAGGGTGACGAGGGTCCCCTTGTCCTCCACTTTCTCGATGCGCACGGGAGCGGGCAACGGCGGCACCACCCCCCGTTGACGCGACAGGTACGTCACCCACCCCACGAATGCTCCTGTCCTATCCTTATCGGAGAGGACCTCACTGAGCTTCGACGATGTCGCTACGGCCCAATCCGGCTCCCAGGCCAGCACCATGCTGCGTACCACGCTCGTCAGGACGGGCGCGGACAGCACCCTGTCCGCATCCGGTCCGGGCTCGATCGGGGACAGTAAGCAGAAGTTGGACACTGCTTCCGAATAGGCACCGCAGAAGATTCTCAGGAATGCGTAAGCCCGGTTGGACGCTCCGTTGCTCAATCCGATGTTAAAGCCCAAGCTCTCGATGGCAGGACCTCTGCCCTCACGGTTGACGCCCCGCCGGAACGCTTCGGTCAACGTGGGCAGGTCAACGGGCACAAGTGGGGGCTTGAGCCCCTTCTGTCGGGACCTGACGGGCTTGTACCACTGGGCCAGAAAGGGATCAGCCGAGGCCAGCATGTGGAGGAAGGCCACCGTGCGCTGGGCGCACTCCTCGGCAGACTCCTTGCGCGGGCCCCAGTAGGCACCGGCGTGGTAGGTCTCCGGGTATTCCTCAGACTCGGACTGACTGGTCACACTGTCCTCTCCTCAGAGCGCTGGCGTGTGAATCACTTCGACTCCAGTGACTCGTGCATCGCTCAGCAACTTCCGAATGGCATCCGCCGCCCTCTTCTCCGCGACATGCCATTGGATGGCAATCCCACTCCCACGAACCATCTCGGATTGACGTCTTGCTTGCTTGATGAGGTCGTCGGCCCCTCCTGAATGGTCGAACCAGGGCTTCGGCTGGAGTCCCTCGAAAAACTCGGCATAGCCCGGCCCTTTGGCCTCCAGTAACACACCGTCTTTGAAGCCATCGAACTTCACTCCTCCGCTTTGCCTCCCCACGCCGCCGACCCAGTACGCATCCTCAACGGAGTGCCCCGAAATCTGCTCCTGATAGGCTCGGGCACGCTCGGACATGCCCTTTTCTTCGGAGGGCCCCCACTGGCCCGGACCACGCCCGCCGGCAGGCGAAGCACCGGCAGTCGTGTTGGCCCTGTGGAGCAAAAGCGCCGCATCCGGCCCGCCGCCCACCACTGTGGCGGCCTGGCCTACTGGCACCGCCACACGCTTGAGCACCAGCGCTCCATCCGCGGACAGGGCAAGCACCGGCACCGTAGCCTCCGCTCGCCCCAGCGTCCCCGTCATCGTCCGCGTAGCGCTCGTAGCGGTGCCCTTCGTCACCAGCAACGCTGTGGCCAGCTCGGCCACCACCTGTACCTGCTCGCCTCGCGTCATGTACCGAAAGCGCTCCAGGTACTCCGGCGAGGAGGCAAGCAGTGCGGCCACTCCGGCGGGCAGGTGCCTCAGTGCAGCCACACTGTCCACCGGGTGCGTGAAGAACTCTCCCAGTGCAAGAGCCAGCTTGATGAAGGCCGCTTCGGCTCCATCCAGCGAGCGGCTGAGGTAGTCCGCGTCGTCGTACACCTCTACCAACACCGGCCCGTGCAGCGGCTGCAACTGCTCGTCGGCCAGGCGGAAGACGAAGCCGTTGCTGACATAGAAGCGCCCCAACTCGAAGGGACCAGCGCGAAAAGCCCCGTCCCGCCATTGCACCACCCCGCCGAAGGCTTTCTGCTGCGTGCGTCCATCGCGGACCCAGGCCAGGTAGCCATCCGGCCGCAGCACCGCCACCCGGGAGAAGCGCGCTACCCGGCGTAGTAACTCCTCGCGGGACACCTCGCCTTGCTCCAGCACCTGGCGCAGCAGATGGCCCACCGCCATACGTGCTGGAAACGTGCCCTGCGTCACCGGCCTTCCCAGCAGCACTCTCAGCAGCCGCTCTGCTTGCTTGGGCGTGAGCGGTCCACCGGGTGGTGGTCTCTCGTCTCGCTCTTCCAACCCGGCCACACCCAGCAGCTGCTCCCAGGCCTCCCCCTGTGTGGCTCCCGGGGTGGCGGCGTCCCCGCTGGGCTGGGCCGCCGTGGCAAAGTCTGAAGCCACGCCGCGCAGTACTTTGCGGCGCCGCCCTGGCTTGTCCTGCCCTGAGAAGGGCGGAGAAGAGAACGGATCACTCGCCTGCTGCCTCTCGGACTGCTCCAAGCTGGAGGAGACTGTCGGGGTATAGCTCAGGTCCCTCTCACGGGCCGCCGGTGGCCTTGTCGTCACGCAGCCGGTGCTCACCACGACGGTGAGCATCAGGAGGAGGACGTCGCGATGCCTCCATGCTTCGCTCGCCATGGCACCGCCTTCCCCAGGTCCGTTAGGGTATCCAACCAATCATCCTGGCCTTTAGCTACTTGGTATCCACCTTCAGCGACTCGCGAAGCCCTGCAGGAACAGGCTCAGCAAGCTTCCAGACGATGGTAATCGGGCGCTCACCCATCCACGACTCGAAGCTCACGGGACCGCAGTACACGAAAGGGGCGGCACCACCGGAGCGGGCCCGTTTGCCCTCACGCACGAAGAGGTGCACATGCACACCTTCTTTGACGTGGTTGAGCAGGAGCTGGCCATGCTTGCCCTCTTGCGTCGTCCGGTTTTGGCTCTGCCACTGGAAACGGACCGGAGAGAGAAAGTGGTCCGCGTAGTGGAAGCTCTCCACCATGCCGCTCTTCTCGAGCGTCACCAGTAAGAACACGTGCTTGGGCGTGGCAACGAACCCCGTGTTCCAAATGGCTTCGGAGAACTGCAGTCCGAAAAGCGGGGGAATCTGCTCGCGCATGTACTCGCGCCAAAACACGGGAGTTGCCGCATTCGGCTTGGCCGCGGGAGGAGGCGAGAACGATCCATCGCTCGGCGCATCGGCCACGCTGGGCAACTCCATGGCATCGCTTCGTTTCTCTCTCTGTCTCACCGGGATGGCTGCCGCCGGCTTGCGTGGGAGACCACAGTCGTGGGCGCCGAGCTCCGTGAGGATGTCTGGCTTCGACAAGACATGCTCGGCCAGAGAGACGGCCGCATCTGCTGCGAATGCCTGTGCCCGATCGTTCTTGTGACCGTCCGCCCAGTCGCAGATCCCCTTCACGAGCAGGATCTGCGTGCGGTGACGCTCGGCAGCTGCATACGCGCCTGAGCCTTCCATCTCTCCGCCGATGGCCATGGGGTAGTGCTGGAGCAGCGCATCACGGAAGGTCTGCCCATCAATGACCTTCTCGCCCGACAGCATCAAGCCGTGGTGAACGTCGACGAAGCCGACGCCCCGTGAGTGCCGCCAGTCGTCTCGACGGTTGGTGAACCGCTCAGCGAGGTACACGCCTGCGCTGAGATGCTGCCCTCGATGATGCGCGTCTTCGGCAGTGAGCTTGGCGAATTCGTAGGGTGCGATGCGCTCGGCCACGAGCACATCCCCCAAGTGGTATTTGCTACGGCTGGCTCCAAAGGCGATCCCAAGGACCAGGACGGCCTTGGGCTGGGCCCTCTGGATGGCCTCATGGGTGGTCAGAGCGGCCCCCCGGCTCCCGCCGCTTCCCATCGTGCTCTGCACGTGCACGGCCCGGTAACGGCCAAACTGGCCGAACCGATAGGTGATGAGGTCGAGAGATCCCGTAAGGACAGCGTCAGCATCTGGCAAGGGCCACAAATGGGACAGGACGGCGCGGCGCTCGACGGGAGTCACTGTCACCAGGAGGAGATCAACGCGTCGAAGCAGCCCTTCTGTGTTGCTCCGATCGATGTCCCGCGTGGGTAGATCGCGGAATTCCGTGTTGGGAACCCACTCGTAGAGGCGCTCGTGATCATCGAGGGTCTCGATCTGGAGCACGGGTGGCGCTTTCACCCGCTTCAGGCATTCGTCGACCTTCCCAGTCTCGGCAGCTTGGAGGAGCGCGCTCCTGCTCGCTCCTCTCCATGTGAACTGTGGATAGCTCCCAGCAAGGTCCCTTTGTTCAATCTGACCGCCCGCGAGGCGCTCGAGCTCAGCGGCAGGCACAGCCCATTCCATCGCCGCAGGACCCGGGCGCAGAAGCACCGATACATCCACGTTCCGGCTCGCCTCACCGGACCCTTGCCGTTTCGACTTCCGCATCTTGGGTGCGCACTGTAGTGCGCCCATTGGAAATCGGAGAAATCGTTCGTTTCGCGGCCTTCTTGCCTCCCAGTAAAGCCCCTCTCCACCGTTACGGCGTGCCTGAGGTGTCCGGGCGCACGGGCGGGTACTTCGGCCAGTAGCAGGCGCCCTTCCATTCGTAGGAGCCCTTGCCGCAGGGGGGCTTCTTCTTCCCGAGTGGCACCCAACAACCGCCCCGAATCTCATCCTCGTACTCGGTCTTGCACGGCGGGCGGAGCTGACCGGGAAGTGGCCCTGGGGGCATCTCCAGTGAGATCCCTGTCCGCTCTACGTCCGCTGGCCCAGCCTCTCTCGCTTGCCCCACCTCCTCCGCTTCCGCGAGCCCCACCGCACTCCCGTCCGCCGAACCGGCTCCCGCCGCCTCCTGTCCCCCTGCGTGCGCCTGCTCCGTTACAGGAGACGTCACCCACAGCGTCAGCACCATTCCCGCCACGGCTGCCGCCGCAAGCCCAGCGGCCCTTGCGAGCACGGGACGAAGGGCCCTGCCCCACTTCCAGCGCGCAGAAACCGCTCGGGCGACGCGCGGGACGATGGGCGCATCCGCCGCCCTCCCCTCTCTCCGTGCAGCGCGCTCCGCAGCCTCGGCCACCTGCTTGGCGGTTCCCCGGGCCTCGGGCTCCACCGAGAGCAGCCGCCGGATGAGTGCCGCCAGCTGTGGGCTCACCGTCACCCGTTCCTCGGCAGGCACCCATTTGGGAGCGTTGTCCTGTTCCTCCCCCTCCACCGGCCCCACTTCCACCTGCACATGGGGCGGAGGGTACGTGCCGGTGACGAGGCGGTAGGCCATCACTCCCAACGCATACAGATCGTCGGCGGGCCCGGCCGCATACGGCGCGCGCCCATCGGGCTTCCACCTCACGTAGAAGCGCAGCGCCTCGGGACTGCGGTACGGGGGAGTCCCGGGCGGTAACCCCTGCCACGTCAACGGCGGCGCTCCCCGGAACGTCCCCGCTCCGAAGTCCACCAACACCGCCGCCGTGTCCTCGGCTCGCACCAGCACGTTGGGGCCCTTCACGTCCCGGTGCACTCCGCCCGCCGCGTGCGTGGCCTCCAGGGCGCGTGCCACCTGCCCCAGCACCCTCAGCACCTGACGCGAGCTGATCCGCCGCGCCTCGGCCCACAGGTACAGCGGCTGGCCCTCCACCCAGTCCATCACGAAGTAGGCCAGGAGCACCCCACTGCCGTGCTTCCACCACCCCACGTCATGCACTCGCGGCACCTGGGCGTGGTGAATGCGCTTGAGCAACGCCACCTCCCGCTCGAAGCGCGGATCCCTCGGGTCGCACGCCAGCTTCAGCGCGAAAGGCCGGGGGTCCGAGGCAGGCTCCACCCGCTCGACGCGGTACACGGTGCCGAAGGTGCCCCGGCCTGCGCAACGCACCACGCGCCACGGCCCTATCTCGCTGCCCGCGGGCAACAACAGGGCGCCCAGCTCCGACGTGCTCACGTGTTCCATGGCCGGTGTCTCCGTGGCGTCAAACCGGGCCCAGGGTACCGTGACGGCAGCCCCGCTGCGTCCAACGCCAGGACATCGCTCTGTAGTGCCTCGGACGCTGCCCATGGCATGGACGCCTCGGGCTCAGCGTTGGTAGCGTCCAGCGCCCACCAAGGGAGAGACGCATGCGCTGCTTCCAGGCCGCAGTGAGCGCACTTTTGATCATGGTGCTACCTGGCTGTCCCTCTGAATTCGGTAAGGACGGCCGGGTGGACCAGGCTGTCAGCCAAGATACGCAGGCGAACGTCCTCTCCATCAAGGGGTGCTCGCAGAAGCAGCTCAGAGAGGCCTGCTCGCCCGGCAAGGAGAACTCGGACGAGTGCCGCAAGTGCAAGCTCGGAGGAGCGCGGTAAGTGCGGAGGAGCGGCTGGCGCAAAGTCCTGGCGATCTGCACGGGCCTGCTGCTGCCGCTGCCACTGGTGCTGCTGCTGTGGGGACTGCTGAGGCCGGACGTGCCAGCGGATATACCACCGGGGATACGCATCAGCCCCATGCTCGACAACGAGCAACGCATGCGGTTGATGACCTACGGCCGGCCATGCGGGCCCGAGGCGGAGTGTGAGCCGCCCCTGGGCTGCCTGTTCGAGGTCCGGTACGCGCGATCATATTGCACCGATAGCCAATGCGAGAAAGATGCGCACTGTTCGGAAGGCCAGCGCTGCCTCAGCCTTGCTTCCTGGGGAGCTGGACCACGGGTGCGAGTCTGCGTCCCCATCGGTATACGCCAGGAGGGAGAGGGCTGCGTCGAGCTGCCAAGGGATAAGGAGAACGCCTGCGCGGCCGGGCTGCTGTGCGGTGGCCAGGATGGCTGGTGCGCCCGGCCATGCCGTCTGGGCGATACGACAGGTTGTCCCGAGGGCTTCTTCTGCACTGACACCACTCCCCAGCCCTTGTGCCTGCCCACCTGCGAGACGCGGGGGTGCCCTCCGGGACAGCAGTGCATCTCTTTCAAAGAGGGCTCTTCAACATGCGCGCGAGTGTACGGCTCCAATTGCCTCCAGACCTCCTGCCCACAAGGCCGCAAATGCGACGTGCAGTACGAGCCGCCGCACCCTGGCAAAGTATGGATGGCATGCGTCGCCCGCTGTGGCAAAGACGCTCCCGCTTGCGAAGAGGGGTGGGTCTGCGATGGCTGGGACTGTGTGCAGCCCTGTGATCCGCAAGGCCCCGAGGTCTGCGGCGAGGGCTACTTCTGCCACCGGCTGGCGGACCACATGCCCTATTCATGCCTGCCGGATCACTGGCGCGGCATGAGCCGGTGAGCGGCGGGCCCGTGGACCCGCCGCCCCTGTGCACCGGGCGCTACTTCACCCGGCCTTCCTTCCACGCCTGCAACAGCTGCTCGTAGGGCACCGTCTCGCCCTTGGGCTTCTCGTTCGCCAGCTTCGGCCTCGGCGCCCCTTCCGCCTTGAGCCACTCCTGCGGATCCTTCTCCGGGTTGAGCTTCGGCGGGCAGTTCTTCATGCCCGCCCGCTCCAGCCGCGCCAGCACGTCGTCCATCTCCTTGGCCAGCTTGTCCATCGCGCCCTGCGGCGTCTGCTCGCCCGTCACCGCCAGGCTCACGTTCTGCCACCACAGCTGCGCCAGCTTCGGGTAGTCCGGCACGTTGGTGCCCGTGGGCGTCCACGCCACCCGCGCCGGGCTGCGGTAGAACTCCACCAGCCCGCCCAGCTTGTCCGCCACCTTCGTCACGTGCTCGCTGCGGATGTCCGAGTCACGAATCGGCGTCAGCCCCACCAGGAACTTCTTCAGCGACACCGTCTTCGACACCACGAACTGCGCGTACAGCCACGCCATCTTCCGGCGCTCCAGCGGCGTGGAGGTCAGCATCGTCCACGAGCCGGTGTCCTGGTAGCCCAGCTTCACGCCCTCCTCCCAGTACGGGCCGTGCGGCGAGGGCGCCATGCGCCACTTCGGCGTCCCGTCCTCGTTCACGACGGCCAGACCCTGCTTCGTCAGCGGCGCGGTGAAGGCCGTGTACCAGAAGATCTGCTGCGCCACGTTGCCCTGCCCCGGCACCGGGCCCGCCTCGGAGAACGTCATGCCCGAGGCCTCCGGCGGCGCGTACTTCTTCAGCCAGTCGATGTACTTCGTCAGCGCGTACACTGCCGCCGGCCCGTTCGTCTCGCCGCCGCGCGACACCGAGGCTCCCGCCGGGCTGCACCCCTCCACCCGGATGCCCCACTCGTCCACCGGCTTGCCGTTGGGAATTCCCTTGTCGCCCACGCCCGCCATCGACAGCCACGCGTCCGTGAAGCGCCACCCCAGCGACGGGTCCTTCTTCCCGTAGTCCATGTGGCCGTACACCTTGACGCCGTTGATCTCCTTCACCTCGTGGGTGAAGAAGTCCGCGATGTCCTCGTACGCGCTCCAGTTCACCGGCACGCCCAGCTCGTAGCCGTACTTCTTCTTGAAGCGCTCCTTCAGCTTCGGGTCGCTGAACCAGTCCTGCCGGAACCAGTACAGGTTGGCGAACTGCTGGTCGGGCAGCTGGTACATCTTCCCGTCCGGGCCCGTGACGAAGCTCTTGGCCATGAAGTCGTCCACGTCCAGCGTGGGCAGCGTCACGTCCTTGCCCTCGCCCGTCATGAAGTCCGACAGCGGCACCACGAAGCCGTAGCGCATGTGCGTGCCGATCAAATCGCTGTCGTTCACGTACATGTCGTAGATGTTCTTGCCCGACTGCGTCTGCGTCTGCAGCTTCTCGATGACGTCGCCTTCCTGGATCAGGTCATGCTTCACCTTGATGCCAGTAATCTCCTCGAAGGCCTTGGCCAGCGTCTTCGACTCGTAGACGTGGGTGTCGATCGTCTCGGACACCACGTTGATGGTCTGCCCACGGTAGGGCTTGGCGGCGTCACGGAACCACTTCAGCTCCTCGAGCTGCTGCTCGCGCGTGAGGGTGGAGGGCTGGAACTCCTCGGTCGCCCACTTCTCCGCGGCCTTCTCCAGGGCGGTGGTGTCCTCTGGCGCAGCGGCGGCCGGCTGCTTGGCGGTGTCCTGCTGCTGCTGCGGTTTGGCGGGCTCTTCCTTCTTACAGCCGGTGAAGGACACAGCCACGGCCAGGGCCAGGGCGCTTCTGAATACTTTCTTCAAGGTTACCCCCATCTTCCGATGACGAGCATGAACGACAACGACAGTCCTACGGCAATCCACTGCGAGGCATCCGTCAGCCCGAGCCACGCGAGGTTGATCCACGCGCTGCCCATCAGCCCCACGAAGAGCCGGTCTCCCCGGGTGGTGGGCATGGGCAGCAGGCCGCGCCGGGGCACGGACGGCGACACCACGCCCCAGACGGTATAGGTGGCGATGAACAAAGCGATGACGGCGAAGAACACGCCCGTCTCCAGCGTCCACGCCATCCAGTTGAGGTCCATGGCGCTCACACCCTCCCCAGGGCGAAGCCCTTGGCGATGTAGTTGCGCACGAAGTAGATGACCACCGCGCCAGGCACCAGGGTGATGACGCCGGCGGCGGCCAGCACGCCCCAGTCCATGCCCGCCGCGCTCACCGTGCGCGTCATGGTGGCGGCAATGGGCTTGGTGTCCACCGAGGTGAGCGTGCGCGCCAGCAGCAACTCCACCCACGAGAACATGAAGCAGAAGAAGGCCGTCACGCCCACGCCCGCGCGGATGAGCGGCAGGAAGATGCGCAGGAAGAAGCGCGGGAAGCTGTAGCCGTCGATGTAGGCCGTCTCGTCGATTTCACGAGGCACGCCGGACATGAAGCCCTCGAGGATCCACACCGCCAGCGGCACGGTGAAGAGCATGTGCGAGAGGGCCACGGCCCACGGCGTGTCGAACAGGCCGATGCTCGAGTACAGCTGGAAGAAGGGCAGCAGGAACACGGCCGGCGGGGCCATGCGGTTGCTCAGCAGCCAGAAGAACAGGTGCGAGTCTCCCAGGAAGCGGTAGCGCGAGAAGGCATACGCGGCCGGCAGCGCCAGGATGACGGACAGCACCGTGTTGATGGCCACGTAGGTGAGCGAGTTGATGTAGCCCTGGTTCCAGTCCGGGTCGGTGAAGATGGTGACGTAGTTGGCCAGGGTAGGCGCGCGCGGGAAGAACGAGAAGCCGCCAAGGATCTCCTCGTTCGTCTTCAGCGACATGCCAATCAGCCAGTAGATGGGCACCAGGCTGAGCAGCAGGTACAGGGGGACAATCAGGCGGGAGGGCTTCATCGGGCTTGGCTCCCGTTCGCCTGCGTCATCGCGGTGTAGAAGATGTAGCTGAACAGCAGGACGACCAGGAAGTAGATGAGCGAGAACGCCGCCGCGGGCCCCAGGTCGAACTGCCCCACGGCCAGCCGCGTGAGGTACTGGCTGAGGAAGGTGGTCGAGTTGCCCGGCCCGCCGCCAGTGAGGACGAAGGGCTCGGTGTAGATCATGAAGCTGTCCATGAAGCGCAGCAGCACCGCGATGGTCAGCACCCCGCGCAGCCTTGGCAGTTGGATGTAGCGGAACGTGGCCCACGCCGAGGCGCCGTCGATGCGCGCGGCCTGGTAGAAGGGCTCGGGGATGGCGCGCAGCCCCGAGTAGCACAGCAGCGCCACCAGCGGCGTCCAGTGCCACACGTCCATGGCGAGCACGGTGAGCCACGCATCCAGCGCGTCCGCCGTGTAGTTGTAGTCCAGCCCCAGGCCGTTGATGGCCACGCCCAGCAGGCCAATGTCCCCGCGGCCGAAGATCTGCCAGATGGTGCCCACCACGTTCCACGGGATGAGCAGCGGCAGCGCCAGCACCACGATGCTCACCGAAGCGGCGCGCCCGCGCATGGGCAGCACCAGCGCCAGGCCGATGCCCAGCGGAATTTCGATGGCCAGCACCGCCAGCGAGAAGCCGAGCTGCCGCCGCAGCGCGCCGTGCAGCTCCGAGTCCCGGAGCACCTTGCGGAACCACTCGGTGCCCACGAAGACGTGCTGCTCGGGGCCGAGGATGTCCTGCACCGAGTAGTTCACCACCGTCATCAGCGGGATGACGGCGCTGAAGGCCACCACCCCCAGCACGGGCAGCACCAGGAACCAGGCGCGGTTGTTCGTCGGCTTGTCCACGTGCGCTCCCTTCTACGTGACCGCGCGGCCGCCCGCGTACAGCGTGGTCCATTGCGCCGGGAACTCCAGCCAGCAGCTCTCGCCGGCCGCGACGCGCTCCTCTTCCGGCAGCCGCACCTTCACCACGTGTGTTCCCAGCTTCGCCGTGGCGATGCGGTAGCGGCCCAGCTCCTCCACCTGCGTCACCTCCACGCGCACCGAGGACGGAGTGCCCTCACGCACCTGGCGGAGGAACTCCGGGCGGATACCGAGGCGCAGCTCGCCTCCATCCGCCTTCGCCTTCGCGCACACCGTGGACGGCAGCGGAATGCGCTGGCCCTCCACCACCGCTGCGCCCTCCTCCAGCGCGCAGGGGAGCAGGTTCATTCCCGGGCTGCCGATGAAGTAGCCCACGAAGGTGTCCGCCGGGCGCTCGAAGAGCTCCTGCGGCGTGCCCGCCTGCACCACCCGGCCCTGGTTCATCACCACCACCTGGTCGGCCAGCGTGAGCGCCTCGACCTGGTCGTGCGTCACGTACACCAGCGTCACCTTCAGGCTCTCGTGCACCTGCTTGAGCTTGCGGCGCAGCAGCCACTTCAGGTGCGGGTCAATCACCGTGAGCGGCTCGTCCAGCAGGATGGCCGCCACGTCCTTGCGCACCAGGCCTCGGCCCAACGAGATGCGCTGCCGCATGTCCGCCGACAGCCCGCTGGCCCGCCGCTTCAGGTCCGGCGTGAGCTCCAGCAGCGCGGCCACTTCTTCCACCCGCGCCTGCGTCTCGGCCTGCCCCACGCCGCGGTTGCGCAGCGGGAAGGCCAGGTTCTCCGACACCGTCATCGTGTCGTAGATGACCGGGAACTGGAACACCTGGGCGATGTTGCGCTCCTGCGGCGGCGCCGCCGTCACATCCACCCCATTGATGAGCACCTGCCCCCGAGTGGGCCGCAGCAGGCCGGAGATGATGTTGAGCAGCGTCGTCTTCCCGCAGCCCGACGGCCCCAGCAGCGTGTAGGCGCCGCCGTCCTGCCAGGTCAGCTCCAGCGGTCGCAGGGCGTAGTCCTTGTCGGACACGGGCGACGGCACATAGGCATGAGCCACACCGCGCAGCTCAATGCGGGCCATGCGCGGCCTCCTGGCTCTGAGCGGAGGGAGCCGCCACGAGCCGCCCCTCTGGAGTGAAGGCGAACACGCGAGACGGAGAGAGGAAGAGCTCCACCTGGGTGCCGAACGGATGCCGGTGGACGCCTTCCACCTGCGCGGTGAGCGAGAGCTTTCCGTGCGTCGCGTGGACGATGGTCTCCGAGCCGCTGACCTCCTCCACCTCCACCCGCGCGGGGATGCGCACGTCTGAGTCCGACGCGCGCGCCAACCGCAGGTGGTGGGCCCGCAGGCCCATCCGGTAGCGGCCTGGCGTCAGCGCTTTGAGGTGCCCGGTGAGCGGCAGCGCCACCTCGGGAGACACCCGGGCCTCGGTGGCGGATACCTCCACGTCCAGCAGGCTCATCTGCGGATCGCTGAACACCTGGCCCACCCGCTCGCTCGCGGGGGATTGGTAGACCTCCAGCGTCGGGCCCACTTGCAACAGCCGCCCCTCATCCATCACGGCGGTGCGCCCGCCCAGCAGCAGGGCCTCGGCGGGCTCGGTGGTGGCGTAGACGATGACGGCGGGGCGGTCCTTGAAGATCTGCCGCAGTTCGGTGCGCAGCTCCTCGCGCAGCTTGTAGTCCAGGTTGGCCAGCGGCTCGTCCAGCAGCAGCAGCGAGGCGTCTTTCACCAGCGCGCGGGCCATGGCCGTGCGCTGCTGCTGCCCGCCGCTCAGCTCCGCGGGCAGCCGGTTCAGGAAGGGCTCCAGGCGCAAGATGGCCGCCGTGTCCCGCACGCGCCGGTCCAGGTCCTGCTTGCGCAGCTTGCCGGCCAGCCGCAGCGGTGAGGCGATGTTCTCGTAGACGGTGAGCGAGGGGTAGTTGACGAACTGCTGGTACACCATGGCCACGTTGCGGCGGCGCACGTCCCAGCGCGTCACGTCCACGCCATCGAAGCGGATGCTGCCCGAGCTGGGCCGGTCCAACCCGGCCATCAGCCGCAGGAGCGACGTCTTCCCCGCGCGAGTGCGCCCCAGAAGAATGTTGAACGAGCCTGGTTCGAGCTTCAGGTGAATGTCCGCGAGGTGCATCTCGCCATCCACGACCCGGCCCAGGCTGTCGAGCTCGATTCCCTGCTTCAACCCGCTCCCCTCGAAGGCGCAACTCCGGTGCGGGCGCGACTCTAGGGGCAGGTTTGGGCCTTATCCACTTCTACCTTCCACCTCGCGGCTCATTGGCTCAGTCCAGGAAGCGGCGCTCCCAGCGGCGCGTCTCCGCCATTGGCCGCTGAAGCATGGCAACCTTCGTCTGATAGAGCCAGGGCTCAAACACTCGCGCCAGCTCCCGGTAAGCGGGCAGCACGTCGCCCCGCTCCGTATCTCCCGCTTCGGGCCACGGGCCCAGGGTGATGACCCCTTTGTCACCCGGCAACTCCTCCACCGTCGTCCCCGGGCTGGTGAGCCGCGCACGCAGCCCCGAGGCCCCGCCCAGTTCTCCCAGCACGGGCTGGCCGAGGAAGTTCATCCAGTGGGGACCGCGCAAGCGGGTACCGATTCTGTCCGGGTTCGCGGCTTCGGGAATGTCGATGCCAGGGTAGCGCATCCAGTGTGGCACCAACTGTCTCGGCATCCCCACGGCGTGGAGTTCTCCGATGAAGGCCAGGCCACAGGACCCCGAGACCAGGGGCAACAGGGAAGCGAGCTCGAGTGCCAGCTCGCGCACCCGCCCCGGGCCATGCTCCTCCAGGTACTCCGTGGGCAGCCAGAACGTCGCCTCACACATTGCGTCCGGCCTATATGTCCGCTCGAGAAATTCCGGGTCCCTTCCTTGGTAGTGGAAAGCATAGCGGCTCCCCGTAGGGCATGACTCATGGAGGGTTACAAGTGGACACCCTGAGTCCCGCAGTTTGCGCAGAATCAAATTCCAACCCGCGCTATCCAAATCCTGCCAGTACCCTTCTTCGTCCGCATAGAGCCCCAGTGCATTGGGCCTCACGTAACGCAGGTAAGTCTCCAGAGCGCGAAGCACATCCTCCACAATCTCCGGATGCCGCGGGGGCATGTAGAAGGTCAGGTTCAGCCCCTCACGCACCCGGGTGTAACCAGAGTCTGTCTCAACACGAATGCGGGGGTAGTGCTTGCTCATTGATTGACTCCCAACCGGGGCTGGACCATCAACGGCTTCACTTGCAGGGCATCGTGATACAACCGCTGCTGATTTATTCCTGCGTGGACATGCCCCTCAGGGTATTCTCTCCATGAGGACCACTCGTCTGTGTTCACGCATGGAAACTTGTAATCACGGACAGCCTGCACCTGATGCGGCTGTCCCGCATGAATGACAACGTCGGGCTCCAGCGTTCCCCTCAGCTCCGCGCCCCGCCCTTTGTTCAGCAGCTCCTGGACAACTTCCCGTGGAATGTGTGTCGCTTTCTCCGTCTTCGGGTCGTAGCGGTAACGCGGTGAGATGCTGAAGCCACCCGGCTTCAACTTGTTCAGTCTTTCTTCCGCGCACTTCAGCGCCACCTCATGCTGCTCGATTCCAAGCTGCATCGCCCGTGTGACCGGCTTCCCCCGCCTGTCCGTATCTACTTCCTCGTTACACTCCTCACGAGTTGGCCCTCTGCCATTGAAGTGTTTGAGCATCATCTGGGACCGTGCCTCGTCCGCGCACTCCGCGAGAGCCTTGTCGATGCGATCCAATAACCCAGCGTCCAGAGATTCACTGTCATCAATCACCACATGGCCACCGGCCGAGGCACCCGCAGCCAACGCGCCCGCCATCGGAGGCCGAGGCAGCCTCAGCGGTGGAATCACGGGCAGCCGCTCGCCTACTTGCGGTGTAACCAGCTCGGGATTCCTCAATCCGGTGTTGGTAGCCGAGTCCACAGACTGGGCATACGAGCGTGGAGCACTCTGCCTGCTCGCACTACACGCCACCAGCAGCAGGCTTGAGCACAGCCCTACCACCTGCCTCGAACACAACCTCATGTGACTCATCGCTGGCGCCTCGCCCAGCTTTTCAACGTACATCCTCTGGTGGTGCGGCCCCCGTGACGGGCTGACGCCGGCTGATAATCAGCGTCAGGATGATCGCCAGCACGCCAATGAGGCACGAGTAGATGAAGAAGACGGCGTAGCCCACTCCCAGGGACACCGGCGCCACCTGGATCTTCGATGCACCCACGAAGGCATCCGGCGTCATGTTGGCGAACATGCCGCTCAGTGACGCGAACGTTCCTCCCGACTCGGCGGACCGCGCCGCGCTCTCGACGATGCGTCCGGACTGGGAGGCGATGAGCTTTCCGGGCAGCGCGTACAGCGAAGAGAACAGCGCGTACTGCGTCGCCGTGAAGCCCGCTGTCGTCAGGCTGGACATGTAGGCGATGAGGCACGTGCCCGAGAACCCCGAGGCCAGGTTGTCCACGCTGATCACCAGATACAGGGCGCTCATGTCGTGCCCCCGCGTGGCCAGCCAGACGAACACCAGGTTGCTGATGGGCCCGCTCAAGGCGCCGATGACCAGCGGCCTCATCACCCCCCACCTCGCGATGGCGAAGCCCCCGAGGAAGACTCCCAACATGGAGGTGACGACGCCGTACACCTTCCGCACCTCGGCGATCTCCGGCTTGGTGAACCCCAGGTCCAGGTAGTAGGGGTTCATGATGTTGAGCACGAAGTCCGACAGGCGGTAGACGCAGATCAGCGCCAACACCAGGCCCGCTGTCTTGCCGAACCGGGCGAAGAAGTCCGCCAGCGGCTCGCCGAGCGCCCGGCTCAGGTAGATGCCCGGCCGGGTGGGCCTGCCAGGAATGGGCCGCGTCGCCAGGTAGATGAGGAAGCCTCCCGCCAGCACCCCGAGCAGCTGGACCCACACTCCCCAGGGCTTAGCCGTCCAGAAAGCCACCAGTTCCTTGCCCAGATCGCCGAAGCCAAAGGCGCCCAGGGCGTTCGCCAGCAGCGTGGCGTTACCGGACAGCCCCGAACCGAGCACCAGCGCTCCCAGCGCGAACAGTACCAGGCGCAGCAACCACTCGATGACCTCGAGCGCGGGCTGCTCGCGCATGCCCTCGGCATGGATAGGCCGGATCTTGTGCTGCGCCTCGCGGGGGGCGAACAGCACTCCCAACACGCCTACTCCCATCAGCGCCGCCATGACCGCGTAGGAGAAGGACCAGCCACGGCCCTCCGCCAGGAGCAGCGGCACGGCGCCCGCGACGATCATCGCGATGCGGTAGCCCCACTGGTAGGCGGCAGCCAGCGCGCCCTGCTTCGCCTGCTCGGCGGCCTCGATGCGCCAGGCGTCGATGACGATGTCCTGAGTCGCCGAGGAGAAGCCGACGAAGACCGCGAACAGCGCCATCAGTCCCAGGTGGGTGCCCGGATCCGTGCCCGCCACCAGCCACAGCCCCAGGATGATGAGCGCCTGGCACACCAGCATCCATGAGCGCCGGTGCCCTAACAGCCGGGTGAGGCCCAGCACCGTGGTGCGGTCCACCAGCGGCGCCCAGAGGAACTTGAAGGAGTACGCCAGGGTGGCGAGGCTGAAGAAGCCAATCACCTCCAGCGACAATCCGGCTTCGCGCAGCCACGCCGACAGGGTGTCGAAGATGAGCAGGTTCGGCAGGCCCGCGGCAAACCCCAGCGCGAGCATGACCAGCGACCGGCGCTCGAAGAAGACGGCCAGCGCGCCGAGCACGCCACGGTTCGAGCTGCCAGAGGCGGAAGGGTCAGTCATGAGAGGGGGGCCAGCTTGGCCTGGGCCTCCGCGCTCGTCCAGCACGGTGAACGTTCACTGTTGCCTCCCTGGCCCCCGGGGGGAAGACTGCGCCCGCCCCACGCTTCCCCTTCCCCGGAGCCCTCCATGTCGACCTCCTCCAAGCCCGTCATCGGCATCATCGGTGGCAGCGGCCTCTACCAGATGGATGGCCTGACGGACGTCAGCTGGCGCAAGGTGTCCTCGCCCTTCGGAGAACCTTCGGATGAGCTGTGCTTCGGCACGCTCGACGGCCAGCAGGTGGTGTTCCTGCCCCGCCACGGCCGCGGCCACCGCATCTCACCCTCGGAACTCAACTTCCGCGCCAACATCGACGTGCTCAAGCGCAGCGGCGTCACCGACATCCTCTCGCTGTCCGCCGTGGGCAGCCTGCGCGAGGACCTGCCCCCCGGCACCTTTGTCGTGGTGGATCAGTTCATCGACCGGACGTTCGCCCGGCAGAAGAGCTTCTTTGGCACCGGTTGTGTGGCCCACGTCTCCATGGCCCACCCCGTGTGCAAGCGCCTGGGTGACGCCGTCATGTCCGCCGCCGAGGGCATGGACCTCCCCCTCCGGCGTGGCGGCACGTACCTCGTCATGGAGGGCCCCCAGTTCTCCTCGCTCGCCGAGAGCGAGCTGTACCGGAGCTGGAAGTGCGACGTCATCGGAATGACCAACATGCCCGAGGCCAAGCTCGCCCGCGAGGCGGAGATGTGCTTCGCCACCGTGGCCATGGTCACCGACTTCGATTGCTGGCACCCCAACCATGACGCCGTCACCGTGGACCAGGTCATCTCCGTGCTGATGGCCAACGCGGGCAAGGCGCGCGCGCTGGTACGGCGTGTCGTCCCCCTGCTCGCTGGGCATGCAGGCCCCTGCCGCCACGGGTGTCAGACATGTCTGGACACCGCCCTCATCACCGCCCCCGAGGCCAGGGACCCCGCCGTCCTCGCGCGCCTGGACGCGGTGGCCCGGCGCGTGATGCAGCGCGGCAAAACCTGAGCATGTCCGCCCCCGCTTGCATCCTCCGCACAGGGCCGCATAAAGCATCGGCCCTCTGAGGAGATTCATGACCACGGCTTTCAGTCGAGTTCTGGGGAGCGGTTTCGTCACCGGTGAGCACTGCGTCAAGAACGAGGCGCTGTCGAAGATCTGCGACACGTCCGACGAGTGGATTCGCGAGCGGACGGGCATCGAGCAGCGCTACTTCGTCGAAGAGGGCACCACCACCAGCGACCTGGGTGTCCGCGCGGCGCGCAAGGCGCTCGAGGACGCGAAGGTCTCCCCCGAGGAGATCGACTACGTCGTCTTCGCCACGATGACGCCGGACTACTATTTCCCGGGGTGCGGCAGCCTGCTGCAGTCCAAGCTGGGCCTGCGCAACGTGCCGGCGCTGGACATCCGCCAGCAGTGCAGCGGCTTCATCTACGGGCTTCAGGTGTGCGACGCGCTCATCCGCGCGGGCATCTCCAAGCGTCTGCTGTTCGTGGGCGCGGAGATTCACAGTGGCTTCATGCCCTGGAGCAAGCAGGCGTGGGACGTCGTCACCGGCAAGTCGAACGCCGAGGTGCCCAGGTCCGAGCAGGACCGCAACACTCAGTTCCGTGACCGCACCTCGCTGTTCGGCGACGCGGGCGGCGCGCTGGTGCTGGGCCCCACGGAGGACCCCAAGCGCGGCCTGCTGGGCTTCGTGCTGCACTCGGACGGTGGCAAGGCGGAGAGCCTCTACGTGCCGGCGGCGGGCTTCGCCTACCGCCCGTACGTGAACCAGGGCCAGGTGGACGAGGGCAAGTTCGTGCCGTCGATGGACGGGCGCACGGTGTTCAAGATGGCCGTGTCGAAGATGCCCGAGGCCGTCCACGAGGTGTGCCAGCAGGTGGGCGCCTCGGTGGATGACATCCGCATGCTGATTGCGCACCAGGCCAACCTGCGCATCAACGAGGCGGTGCAGAAGGCGCTCAAGCTGCCGGACGAGCGCGTGTACAACAACATCCAGCGCTACGGGAACACCACCGCGGCCACCATCCCCATCGCCTATGATGAGTGCCGCAAGAGCGGCAAGGTGAAGCCGGGCGATCTGGTGTGCTTCGTGGGCCTGGGCGCCGGCTTCCACTGGGGCGCGGCCCTGATGCGCGAGTAGCCATTGAAAGTTCACGGCCAGCTGATGCGTACGGTCTGGGTCGAGGCCGACGGGAAGTCCATTGGCATCATCGACCAGACGCGGCTTCCCCATGCCTTCGCGACGCTGAGGCTGACCACACTGGAGGAGGCGGCACAGGCCATCCGCTCCATGAAGGTGCGGGGCGCGCCGCTCATTGGTGCCACGGCGGCTTACGGCCTGTGTCTGGCGATGCGGGTGGACGCGTCGGACAGCGCGCTGGAGCAGGCCTATGCGGCGCTGGCGGCCACCCGACCGACCGCGGTGAACCTGCGCTGGGCGCTGGACGAGATGCGCCGGGCGCTGCAGCCGCTGCCCGCCAGCCAGCGCGTGGCCGTGGCCTATCAGCGCGCCGCGGCCCTGTGTGACGAGGACGTGGCCATCAACCGCGGCATCGGCACGCATGGGCTGCCACTGCTCCAGGCCGCGTGGGAGCGCAAGGGGAAGCTGGGGCGCGTCAACGTGCTCACCCACTGCAACGCGGGGTGGCTGGCCACGGTGGACTGGGGCACGGCGCTGGCGCCCATCTACCTGGCCCACGAGGCGGGCATTCCCGTGCACGTGTGGGTGGACGAGACGCGGCCTCGCAACCAGGGCGCCAGCCTCACGGCGTGGGAGTTGGGGCAGCACGGGGTGCTGCACACCATCATCGCCGACAACGTGGGCGGCCACCTCATGCAGCATGGCGAGGTGGACCTGTGCATCGTGGGCACGGACCGCACCACGGCCCGTGGGGACGTGGCGAACAAGATCGGCACCTACCTCAAGGCCCTGGCGGCCAAGGATAACGGGGTGCCCTTCTATGTGGCGCTGCCCTCGCCCACCATCGACTGGACGCTGGAGGATGGGGTGCGTGACATCCCCATCGAGCAGCGGGATGGCTCGGAGCTGACGGACATCAGCGGACGGCTGCCCTCGGGAGATATCGCCACGGTGCGCATCACGCCCCAGGGCAGCCCGGTGGCCAACTACGGGTTCGACGTGACGCCCGCGCGGCTGGTGACGGCGCTCATCACCGAGCGCGGGGTATGCGCGGCCTCTTCCGAGGGGCTGCTGTCGCTCTTCCCCGAGCGGCGGGTGCGAGAGCCGAAGGCATGACGGGGCTGGAGCACCTCGCGCAGCGCGAGGCGATCATCGCCACCGGGCGGCGGATGAACACCTCGGGGCTCAACCAGGGCACCTCGGGCAACCTCAGCCACCGGGTGGAGGGGGGCTTCCTCGTCACGCCCACGGGCATGGAGTACGAGGCGCTGAGGCCGGAGGATCTCGTCCTCATGCGCTTCGATGGGAGCCACGAGGGGCCTCGGCGGCCTTCGTCGGAGTGGCGCTTCCACCGGGACATCCTCGCCTCACGGCCCGAGGTGAACGCGGTGCTGCACGCCCACTCCATGTTCTGCACCACGGTGGCGTGCCTGCGCCGCTCCATCCCGGCCTTCCACTACATGGTGGCGGTGGCGGGGGGCTCGTCCATCCGGTGCGCGCCCTACGCCACGTTCGGCACCGAGGAACTGTCACGCCACGCGGTCGCGGCGCTCGAGGGGCGCAAGGCGTGCCTGCTGGCCAACCACGGGCTCATCACCGTGGGTACGGACCTGGCGGGGGCCTTCAAGCTGGCGGTGGAGGTGGAGACACTCGCGGCCATGTACCTGCGAGCGCTTCAAGTCGGGGAGCCCGTGGTGCTCGACGAAGCGGAGATGGCCGTGGTGCTCGAGAAGTTCAAGACCTACGGGCAGCAGAAGGACGGGTGAGCTGGCGGGGGCTGCTCCCTCGACTTCAGCTCTCGAGTACGTCTGAGAGCCGTGTGGCGTTGATGGCGCGATCGAACCATTGATTGAGCAGCGCCATGTCCTTGCACGACAGGATGCGTTGCCGGGCCTGCTCGCCCACTTGTACGCCTCGCACTGCGAGAATGCGAAGCACGCCTTCGGCCAACCCCTCCTGACGTCCCTTCTCGATGAACTCCTTTTCAAACATCAGTTCCTCCGTGAGCTGTGTGCCCATGGCTGAAGTTAACACGCCCACCGTGGTTGGCCGCGCCGCCTCGCCTCCCACCAGGAGCAAGTACCGAACAACCGCCCGCAGTTCCTCGGAGCCCGTGGAACTCTTCCAAAGCTGGGAAAAGAGTCCCACCCAGCCAGGGAGCTGCCGAACCAACTCCTCCGTACGTCCGAAGCGCAACGCCAGCCAGGCCAGCCGAACCAGCGGTGAGCCTGCACGCTCCATCAACGCCTCGGCCTGCGCCTGCGTCAGGTCATCCACCGCGTACTCGAAGCGTGGCACCCACGCCCTCCACTGGCTTCGCTGAGGCTCCTCCTCTGGTACTTCGAACAGATCCTCGACACGGCGCGGGGCTGTCCAGCCGCCCTCCACGCCGTGGTAGAGCACCAGCGGCACGATGACGGGCAATCCCGCGCTATCCGGGTGCTGTTGCCTCCAGTTTTCCAACTGGCGCAGCACGTAGCGCAGCATCCTCCAGGCCATCCACGGGTCCACCGAGGACTGGTGCTCCAGCAGCACGTAGAACAGCAGCGGCTTGCCGCCTCGCAGCCGCGCGGAGAAGAGCAGGTCGCTCTCTGTTTCCCGCAGCTTCGTATCCACCACATTGCTTGGCTCGAGCCGCAGGCTCTCCCAATCCACCTGGGAGACAAGCTCAGGCGGCAAGGCCGCCTTCAGCTCGGAAGCGGCGTGCTCGGGCTGACCGAAGGTATGGCGGGCAAAGAGATCGTGGGGGCCAGGCATGCTCCGCCAGCCCTAAGCACACCGCAGGCCAACGCATGTCTCGGGCGCATTGCCCGGAGCTGTGAGCTGAACCGTCTCCAGCCTTGGACTCTCGGTCCACCGTGAGAGAAAGTCCGCTCCCGCACATGAGGTGAGGCAACCTCCACGGCAGGTGAGGCAACATGGCCCCCATGCCCCCTCGCAAGCTCCCTCGACACCTCATCTGGCTGGAGGCCTTCGCCGCCGCCGTGGAGGCTGGCAGCCTGGAGGGCGCCGCCGAGCACATGGGCGTGGCCCGCTCGGTGGTGAGCGAGCACATCCGAGCCCTCGAGGAGGTGCTGGGCGACGGCGAGCCCCTGCTGGAGCGAGGCCCCGGCCGCCGGCTGCAGCTCACCCCTCGCGGCCAGCGGCTCTACGCGGGCACCCAGACGCCGCTGCACCAGCTGGACCTCAAGCGCCTGAGGGATCTGGCCAGCACCGATGCCAGCCTACGGTTAGGACTCAACCACACGCTCTCCATCATGCTCCTGGGCGACATTGCCCGGGACGTGGCCCAGTCCCACATCAAGCTGGAGGTCGGCTTCGGGGGGCCCTTCGAGCTGGTGCGCGAGCTCCAGACGGGACAGAGGGATCTCGTCATCGGCTTCAGTCCACTGCCGCCGCACCGGGGCGTGGACGCCGAGTCCCTGCTGGCCCTGCCCTTCGTCGTGCTGGCGGGCCCTGACAGCCCCCTGGCGTCCCATGTCCCCGCGGCCCGGGCCCTGCGGGTGGAGGACCTGAAGGACCAGCCCTTCGTGGACTGGCTGCGGGATGACCCCTATGGCGGAGCCAACAGCGCGCGCTTCGCCACTCACGGGGTGGTGGTGCAAGAGGTGGCGCGCGTGGAGAGCTTCCTGCACCTGTTCGACGTGCTGCGCGCCTTTGGCCAGGCGTGTGCCATCGCTCCGGACCTGCGGCCCCTGCGCCCTTTCCCTCCAGAACTCCACGTCTGGCCGCTCCAGGAAGAGGACCCGCAGCTCATCGAAGTCGTCGCCCTCTGGCCCGCCGGGGCCCTGAGCGCCGAGGCCCGCCACGTGCTCCAGGGGCTGCGCAAACGCCTGGGCACCAAACGTCGGAAATCCGAATAGAACTTCGAAATTTTACGGATTTCCGCCGCAGCACCCCGGCCATACCTTGTAAGCACACGAGGAGAGGTGCGCCCTATGACTCCCACTGAGAAGACCGTGGCTCGGCTGCCTGCCCACCTGCGTCGCTACGTGGTGGGCCAGGAGTACGAAACCTATACGCCGCGGGATCAGGCGGTGTGGCGCCACATCCTGGGCCGGCTGCGCAACCACCTGTCCGACAAGGCTCACCCCGTGTACTTGCAGGGGCTCGAGGCGACGGGCATCGGCACCGAACTCATTCCCAGCCTGGACGAGATGAACCAGAAGCTGGCGCAGCTGGGCTGGGCGGCGGTGGGCGTGCGGGGCTTCATTCCTCCGGCGGTGTTCACGGAGCTGCAGTCCATTGGCGTGCTGGCCATCGCCGCGGACATCCGCACGCACGAGCACGTTCAGTACACGCCCGCGCCGGACATCGTCCACGAGAGCGCCGGGCACGCGCCCATCATCGCCAACGCGCGTTACGCCGAGTTCCTCAAGCGCTGCGGGCTGGCGGCCTTCAAGGCCATTGCCTCGGTGGAGGACCAGGCCATCTTCGAGGCCATTCGCAACCTCAGCGTGGTGAAGGAGGACCCGGCCGCCACGAAGGAAGAGGTGGAGCATGCGCAGGCGCGGCTGGATGCCGCCTCGCGCGGCTGCCGCTATGTGAGCGAGAGCACGCGGGCCTCGCGCCTGTACTGGTGGACGGCCGAGTACGGCCTGGTGGGCAGCCTGGAGCAGCCGCGCCTGTACGGAGCCGGCCTGCTGTCGAGCATCGGCGAGGCGGAGTACTGCCTCACCCCGGCGGTGAAGAAGGTGCCGCTGACCAGCGCGTGCGCCGACATCGGGTACGACATCACGAAGATGCAGCCGCAGCTGTTCGTGGCGCGGGACTTCGAGCACCTGTTCGAGGTGCTCGCGGAGTTCGAGGCCACGCTGGCGTGGCGGCGCGGCGGGGACTACGGCCTGCGCGAGGCGGAGCGGGCGCGCTCGGTGAATCACCTGGTGCTCTCGGATGGGCGCGAGGTGACGGGCAAGGTGGTGGGGCTCATCGAAGGCACGCGCCCGGTGGCCGAAGGGCTGAACACGGCGATGGCGCGGCTGGAGGGGCCGGTGTTGCTCTCTCGCGCGGGCAAGGCCCAGGGCCGGCCGTGGACGGGCGCGGCGCTGGTGGCCTTTGGCGCGGGCACCCTGCCCGAGCGCGGCAACTTCGAGCTGGAGCTGGCCAGTGGCCTGCGCCTGAGCGGCTTCGCCGTGGGCGACGGCGAGGTGCTCAACCTGAGGGCGACCCTGGGCGGGCGCGAGCTGGAGATGCCCTCGGTGGCCAAGCTCTACCTGGGCGCGGGCCTGCCTTCGGTGGCCGGAGGCCCCGCGGATCCCGAGGCGTGGGATCGCTGGTTCGGTGAGCTCAACGCGTTCGCCGAGGGGGATGGCGAGGCCCGGGCGCGGTCGCGCAAGGCCGAGGCGCTGTCTCCGGAGCTGGCCGCGCTCTACCGTGAGGTGAGCACGCTGCGCCAGTCGCGGGAGGTGCGGCCCGAGCGCGTGGAGCAGCTCTTCAAGGCGCTCGCCGCGTTCCCCAACGAGTGGCTGCTGCTCGCCGAGGCGGAGGAGCTGCGAAGCTCCCTGTCCGCGGTGCCGAGCGCAGCGCAAGCCTCGCTCCGTGAGCACGCCGCTCGCCCCCGCGCCACGGCTTCGTAAGCCCCGAGCACGGCGACGGTGGGTGCACGGGAACCCTCACCCCGTCCCTCTCCCGGCGGGAGAGGGGAGGGTGGCCTCGGGGTTCAGCGGGCCTTGAGCTTGCGGAGCGCGTCGAGCGCCTCTTCCGCGCCCACCACCAGGAAGAGCACCAGCGTGGCCACCAGGGCCAGGTTGACGAGCCAGCCGTTGCGCAGGTTGCCCACCCACGCGCGGCGGTTGTTCATCCACAGCAAGGTGAGCGCCAGCAGCGGCATGAACAGTGAGCCGAGCACCGCGTACGCCAGCTGCGCACGCTGCAGCGGCACCCACAACATGGGCACCGGCACCAGCGCCAGCGCCACCAGGTAGAGGCGGAAGGCCCGCGTGCCGCGAAGCTCCACCACGCCCACCGCCTGCCCCCGGTGCACCCGCAGCAGATCCACGAACAGGTACGGAACGCCCTGCCACACCCCGAGCAGGCTCGAGAACACGGCGCCCCAGAAGCCCCACAGGAAGAGCCACCGGCCCGCGGGGCCAATGGCCTCCTCCAGCCGCAGCGCCAGCAGCGAGGCCACCTTCAGCCCGCTGCCCTCCAGCTTCAGCGTCGAGCCGATCAGCACCATCGCCATGCCGAACAACGCGGTCATGACATAGCTCACCGCCAGGTCCGCCTGGCATGTCCTCAGCCCCGCGGGACCCTCCCGGCCCCCTTCGCGGATCCAATAGCCGTACGAGAGCAACGTCACCGTGCCCCCCACGCCGCCCAGCAGCCCCAGCACCCAACCCGAGCCTCCCTCGGGCAGTGAGGGAATGACGATTCCTCGCGCCGCGGCGGCCCAGTCCGGGCCTGACGCCACCGCCGCGTAGAGCACGGCGACGAACATCAGCCCGATGCACGCCGTCATCAGCCGCTCGAAGAGGCGAAAGCCTCCCATCCACACCAGCCCCAGGCCCACCAGCGTGTGCAGCACGCCCCACACCCGCCGCGAAGTCTCCGGGTCGCTCCCCAGCTGCCAGAGCGCATCCCCCGCAGAGCCGCATGCGGAGATGAGGGCTCCACCGGTGAAGAAGCTCCACCCCAGGAGATAAATGAGGAAGAGCAGCCGCGGCACCAGGCCCAGCCGCGCCCAGCCCTCCACCAGCGTGGTGCCGGTGGCGAGCTGCCAGCGGGCAATGCCCTCGTTGAGAAACCCTTTGAGCAGCGAGCCTACCACCGCGGCCCAGAGAATGGACACCCCTACCGCCGAGCCTCCCAGGCTGGCGGTGAGCAGGTCCCCTGCCCCCACGCCCGTGGCGGCCACGAGGATGCCCGGGCCGAAGCGGGCCATCAGGCCTGACCTGGAAGACTTGGCGACCATAGAGAGTGGCCAGGACGCTAACGTGCTCTCCCACCCCCGTGCCAGAGTCCCCTTCCCGCCGAGGACTTGCCCATGACCGACACCGAGATTTTCCTCCGCCTCGCCTTCGACCGGGCTCCCGCCGCCGAGGCCAACTCCGCCATCGCCCGGGTCCGCGAGGCGCGCGAAGAGCGCAGCTATGAAGTCATCCTGCCCAAGGCGGAGGTGACCACCTTCCTGCTCCGGACCATGCTGCCCAAGCTGGTGGAACACCTGGAGTCGGTGGGCGCCAAGCTGCCAGGCTGCGGCGGGGTGTTCCTCTCGGTGTTCTCCGGAGACACCCTGTACTTCCTCTCCGCCCGGGAGGCCGTGCACCTGCTGGCCGAGTGGAGCGGCCTGTCCGTCGAGCAATTGAAGTACCGCTACCGTCCCCGTTAAGAGCCGCGTCACCGCCGCTGTCTCACCGGACCTGCGTGCAGTGGTGGCCACGCGGGCAGAACGGCACAATGCGCGGCCCTGGAGACTTGCGTGCTGTCACCTCACTCTGCCCTGCTCACCTCCCTGCTCCTTGGTCTCACACTGCTGGCCTCGCCTGCCCGGGCCGCGCCCCCCCAGGCTCCCGCGGACAACGAAGCCTCCCGCCTGATCGCCACCTTCCTGGGAAACACCCCGCTGCTGAGCGACCTGCAGTCGCTCACCGATGAGATTGGCGGCAGGGCTACTGGCACCCAGGCCAACCTCCGCTCGGTGGAGTGGGCCCTGGCCCGCTTCCGCGAAGCGGGCGTGGAAGCGCGCAAGGAGGCGTTCTCCATGCCCTCGCTGTGGCTGGAGCGCTCGGCGCGCGCCACCGTGCGGGGCGAGCGGCTCACCTTCTCTCCTCGCGTGGCGGCGATGCCCTACTCCACGGGCACGCCTCGCGGGGGCATGACGGCGCCGCTGCGCTCGGTGGGCAAAGGCACGGACGGGGAGTTCGCCG
>DASVVJ010000873.1:0-14917 GCA_036389955.1 Myxococcaceae bacterium | reverse complement strand
GTCTTCCCCGCCGCGACGACGACCCTCACTTCCTTGATGGCGCCCAGCTCGTTGTTCACCAGGCGCAGCGTGTAGCTGCCCTCGTACACCTCGCGGGGCGCCAGCGGCGTGGTGCCCAGCTTCTTGTCGCCGATATACACGTCGGCCCAGGGCGAGGCGTCGGCGGCGATCTTCCCCTTGCCGAAGGCGAAGCTGGCCTGCTGCTTGCCCTTCGTGTCCACGTTCACCGAGGCCGTCTGGCGCAGGTCCAGCTCGCGGTTGACGAAGGTGAGCGCCACCTTGCCCAACGGCAGCTTCACCGTGGTGGGCGTGCGCCCCAGCTTCTTGGCTCCGAGGAAGAGGTCCGCGGGCGGCGTGCTGGAGATCTGCACATCGCTCGTGGAGCCATCCTTCTTGCCCTTCTTGCCCTTGGTCTCCACGGCCACGGGCTCGGGCTCGGGCGCGGCGACGGCCTTGAGCGAGAGCTTCACCGGCGTGCTTACTCCCGGCTCCACCTTCACGGAGGTGGCCTCCTCCTGGTAGCCCGCGAGGCTCACGCGGATCAGGTGCTCCACGCCGGAAGCGAGCTCCGCCAGCGTCAACGGCGTCACGCCGGACTGAGGCTTGCCATCGAGCACCACCGTGGCCCCGGGCGGCTCGGTCACCAGTTCGATGGTGCCCGGCTTGGCCTTCTCGGCCGGCAGCAGCACGGAGATGGTCTTGGTGGACACCTCCCGGCTGAGACGCACCGTCACCTCGCGCGGCTCGTGCCCCTGCTTCTCCACGCGTACCTGCAGATCCTTGTCCAGCGGCAGCATGCGCAGCGTGCCGGGCGTCTGCACCTTGAAGAGCACCCCGTCCACCGCCACGGAGGCCCCGGCTGGATCACTCTCCACCGTCAGGTTGCCCTCCACCACCGGCGCGGGGGGCGTTGGGCGGGCCAGCGCGAAGGTGAGCAGCCCCACCAGCGCCAGCGCGGCGGCGCCGGCCACCGCGGCCACCAGTCCCTTGCGCCTGGTGGGACGGAGTACCGCCTCCATCTCGATTTCACGTGTCCCGTCGGCCTGCGGCCGGGCGGCCCCCGGGTCCGTGAAGCCGGAGATCTGCGAGTTACCCGTGCGGTGCCCCTGCTCGATGATCTGCACGAGCTGCTCGGGCTGAGCGGTGGGCAGCTCCCGGAGCAGCGCCTGATAGGCGATGTGCTCCTGGGCGAACAGCCGCATCATGAACTGCGAGACGTGGACGCTGGTGGGCGGCTCGGGCGTGCTGGCCAGATACTTCTCCAGCGCCAGCTGCAGCTCCTGGGCGCTGCCGTAGCGCTTGCGCCGGTCCTTCTCCAGCGCCTTCATGACCACTTCGTCCAGCGCCTTGGGAATGTCCGGACGCAGCTCGGAGGGCGGACGCACCTCGCCCTCGAGGATGTCCGTCATGATGGCCAGCTCGTTCTCGCGCTTGAACAGCCGGCGGCCGACGAGGATCTCCCACAGCACGATGCCCAGGGCGAACACGTCGCTGCGCGCATCCAGCGGCACCGTGCGGATCTGCTCCGGGGACATATAGGCGAACTTGCCCTTGAGCTTGCCGGCCTCCGTCTTGGTGCTCTGGGACTCGGCCTTGGCGATGCCGAAGTCCACCACCTTCACGCCGCCCTCGTAGGTGACGAGGATGTTGGAGGGGGACACGTCGCGGTGGACGATGTTCAGCGGCTGGCCCGAGAGGTCCGTTCGGGTGTGGGCATAGTGCAGGCCCTCGCAGGCACCAGCCACCAGGCGGGCGGCGATGGGCGGCGGCAGCGTGCCTTGGGCGCCCTTGCACTTGCGCAGGATGGCCAAAAGGTCATGCCCGGCGATGAACTCCATCGCGATATAGAAGGAGGAGCCCTCCTGCCCCAGGTCATAAATCTGCACGACGTTGGGGTGGTTGAGCGAGGAGGCCAGACGCGCCTCGTCCAGGAACATCTGGACGAACTCCCGCTCGGACACGTACTGGTCGAGGATCTTCTTGACGACGACCAGCTTCTCGAAGCCCTGCACGCCTAGTTGCTTGGCAAGCCAGATCTCCGCCATCCCGCCCACCGCGAGGCGCTTGAGCAGGAGGTACTTTCCGAACTGCTGAGTCATTGGGCGCGCACTGTAGCGGAAGCGAGTGCCCGGAGCACAATCCGGGCCTGGGAAGCGCTCCGGGCGCCAGTTGCGGTAGGTTACCCCCGTCCGCCCTACCCAAGGCCCCCCCATTGGCCCCCTTCCCCCGCTCCGTGCCCCTCCGGGCTCACTCGCTCATTCCCGCGCTCCTGCTGCTTGTCACGGCTTGCGAGCAGCCTGACTCCGAGCAGCCCGAGCCCGCACTGCGCGAGCCCGCACTGGTGCTCTCCAGCACCCGCCAGGAGCTGCGTCAGCCCATCGACAACGTGGGCGACCTGTTCCTCGGGCAGACGCAGCCGGTCTACAACGCGGTGAACCTGCTCGACGGCCGGGCGCTCAACACGCCGGACGGAATCGCGCTGGACACCAGCGTCACTCCACCGCGCGTCTACGTGGCGGACACCCTGAACAGCCGCGTGCTGGCCTGGGCAGACGCCTCGGCCTTCGCCAGCGGCGCTCCGGCGGACAAGGTCATTGGCCAGATCGACTTCAACCGCGGCGTCTGCAACGCCACGGGCGTGAACTCCAGCTCGCTGTGCAGCCCCCGGGCCGTCGAGGTGGATGCCACGGGCAACCTCTTCGTCGCGGACACCGGCAACCACCGCGTGCTGGCGTTCCTCTCTCCCTTCACCACGGACCTGGTGGCGGACCGCGTCTAGGGCCAGAGCGGCAACGTCCTGGCGGGGACGTGCAACCAGGGCGCCTCCACGCCCACCGCGTCCACGCTGTGCACGCCCGCGGGCGTCGCGGTGGATGCCGCGGGCAACCTCTATGTCTCGGACCAGAGCAACCACCGGGTGGTGCGCTTCACGGATCCGCTGACGGACTCCACCGCGGACACGGTGGTCGGCCAGCTGAGCCTGACGGGCAACCTGGCCAACCTGGTGGACGCGCGCGGCCTGTCCACGCCCTCGCGCGTGGCGATTGACCGCAGCGTCACCCCCAACCGCATCTACGTGGCGGACACGGACAACCACCGCGTGCTGGGGTGGAACAACGCCGCGGCGTTCGCCAACGGCGCTCCGGCCGACCGGCTGCTGGGCCAGCCCAACCCCACCTCCACCGGGTGCAACACCGGAGGCGTGGGGCCCGGCACGCTGTGCGTCCCCCGCGGGCTGGCGGTGGACAGCGCGGGCAACCTCTACGTGGCTGACGCCAACAACCACCGGGTGCTCGTCTTCGACACGCCCTTCACCAGTGACGCGGTGGCCGACCAGGTGTGGGGCCAGCCGAACTTCACCGGCACCACGTGCAACAACGGAGGCGCCGGGCCTGCCGCGCTGTGCAACCCGTGGGGCGTGGCGCTGGACGCGGCGGGCAACCTCTACGTGGCCGACGCCGACAACGACCGCGTGCTGGGCTTCACCGGCGGGCGCACTGGAGACACCAGCGCCGACCAGATACTGGGCCAGCCCAACCCCACCACGATTACCTGCAACACGGGCGGCCTCTCGGCGCAGACGCTGTGCAGCCCGCGCGGCATGGCCTTCGACGCGGCCGGCAACATCTACGTGGCCGACTACAGCAACTCGCGCGTGCTGGTGTACACCGCCGCCACCGGTGACGCGATCGCCGACCGGGTGTTGGGCCAGGCGAACATGACGACGGGCACGTGCAACACGCCCGGAGTGACGAACGCCTCGCTGTGCAACCCGGGCACGGTGGCGGTGGACAGCGCGGGCAACGTGTGGGTGGGCGACGAGGGCAACTCGCGCGTGCTGGGCTACCTCACGCCGCTCACCACCAACACCCAGGCGGACCGGGTGCTGGGCAAGGGCAGCACCACGAGCACCGCGTGCAGCCCCGCCACGGGCAGCTGCATCGTCACCTCCGCGCCCGCCGTGGCGCTGGATGCCGCCAACAACGTCTATGTCGCCGACCCCAACGGCAACCGGGTGCTGGGCTTCAACACCCCCTTCGCCACGGGCAGTGACAGCGCCGCGGACCGGGTGCTGGGCCAGTCGGACGTCTTCAACACCGCGCGCAACTCCGTCGACAGCGTGGGCCTGAACGGGCCGGCGCACCTGCACGTGGACCGCAACGCCTCGCCCAACCGGCTCTTCGTGGCGGACGCGCAGAACCACCGCGTGGTGGTGTGGAACCTGGGAACCTTCACCAACGGCCAGCCGGCCGACCGCGTGGTGGGCCAGACCTCGCTGACGGGGGGCGTCTGCAACGCGGGCGGCATCGGGCCGGGCACCCTGTGCACGCCCATCGACATCACCACGGACACGGCGGGCAACCTCTACATCTCCGACAACGGCTCGCGCGTGCTGCAGTACGACACGCCCTTCGCCACCGGAGGGGACCTGGTAGCCGACCGCGTCTTCGGCCAGAAGGTCTTCACCAGCGTCGGCTGCAACAGCGGCGGCATCTCCGCGCTCTCGCTCTGCGCGGCCCGAGGCCTCACCGTGGCGCCCTCCGGCCAGGTGTACGTGGCGGACAGCAACAACCACCGGCTGCTGCGCTACGAAGCGCCGCTGGCCACCGACCTGGCGGCGGACGCGGTGCTGGGCCAGGTGGGCATGCGCTTCAACGGGCAGAACCTGGTGGAGAGCGCGGGGCTGAGTTCACCGTATGCCGTGGCGATCGACACCTCGGTGACGCCCAACCGGGTCTACGTGGCCGACACCGGCAACAGCCGCGTGCTCGCCTGGGCGGACGTGACGGGCTTCCAGACCGGGGCGCCGGCGGACCTGGTGCTGGGCCAGCCGGACCTGCTCACCCCGGGCTGCAACAGCCAGGGCATCTCCGCCTCCAGCCTCTGCAGCCCCAACGCCGTGGCGGTGGATGCCCAGGGCCGCGTCTACGTGTCCGACAACGGCAACCACCGCCTCCTGCTCTTCCAGCCGCCCTTCAGCACCGACACGGTGGCGGATGCCGTCATCGGCCAGGCGGACTTCACCGGCAACGTGTGCAACCGCGGCAGCACCCCGGCCAACAATACCCTATGCACGCCCTACGGCGTGGTGGTGAGCCCGGCCACGGACCTGTTCATCAGCGACCGGGACAATGACCGCATCCTCGTGTTCACCGACCCGTGGACCACCGACCTGCTGGCGGACCGGGTGTTCGGCCAGGGAGACGTCTTCACCACGGGCAACTGCAACAAGAACGGGCGCTCGGAGAACTCGCTGTGCGAGCCGCACCAGATTGCCCTGGACACCAGCCTCCCCGCGATGCGGCTCTACGTGGCCGACGCCACCAACCACCGCGTGCTCGAGTACGACGCGCCGCTCACCTCGGACACCACCGCGGACATGGTGATTGGCCAGACGTCGATGAGCGCCTTCGTCTGCGCGGTGGGGCAGACGAGTCTGTGCGACCCCCAGGGCGTCGCGGTGGACTCACAGGGCAACCTCTTCGTGGGCGACAACGACAACGACCGCGTCCTCCAGTTCAACACGCCCCGGACGACGGACGGCAGCGCGGACCGGCTCTTCGGCCAGCCCAACCTCACCAGCACCACCTGCAACGCAGGCGGAGTGAGCGCCTCCTCGCAGTGCAGCACCCGCGGCGTGACGCTGGACGCGGTGGGCAGCCTCTACGTGGCGGACACCAACAACCACCGCATCGCCATCTATCTGGCCAACAACCGGCCCACCGCCTCCCCGCTGACGCTGTCGCCCGCGGCGCCCACCACCACGGACAACCTGGTGGGCACCTACTCGTACCAGGACACGGACGGAGACGCGCAGAGCGGCACCGAGGTGCGCTGGTACAAGAACGGCCAGGAGCAGGCCGCCTTCTCCGGCCTGTTGACGGTGCCCGCCTCGGCCACCACCCGCGACGAGCAGTGGCACTTCACCGTGCGCCCGCGCGATGGCCTGGAGCACGGCCGGCTGGAGACCTCGCCGGTGGTGACGATCCTCAACAGCGCGCCGGTGGCCACCGCGCCTACCCTGACGCCCTCGCCGCCGCGAACGGATGACGTGCTCACCGCCAACTACAGCTACACCGACGCGGACCAGGACTCCCAGAGCGGCAGCGAGGTGCGCTGGTTCCTCAACAACGTGGAGCAGCCCTCGCTGTTCAACCAGCTCACGGTGCCCGCCAGCGCCACCACCAAGGGCCAGGTGTGGCAGTTCACCGTGCGCCCGGGTGACGGCACGAGCCTGGGCGCCCTGGTGTCCTCGCCCGTGGTGACGATCGCCAACTCGGCGCCCTCGGCGGCCAACGTGCAGATCAACCCCGCCTCGCCCAGCTCCAACGCCAGCCTCAACGTGTCTTACGCCTACGCGGACCCGGACGCCGACGCAGAGCTGGGCTCGGAGATTCGCTGGTACCGCAACAACGTGCTCCAGCCCGGGCTGAACGACCTGCGCACGGTGCCGCCGCAGCTGACGCTCAATGACGTGTGGTACTACACGCTCCGGCCCCGGGATGGCGCGGACCTGGGTGCGCTGGTGCGGTCCACCTCCGTGGTGGTGGGCAGCTCGGCTCCCACGGCCACCAACGTGCGCATCGACCCCAACCCGGCGCGCACCGACAACATTCTGCGGGCCGAGTACACGTACGCGGACCCCGACAGCCAGGTGGAGACCAACAGTCAGATCCGCTGGTTCAAGAACAACGCGGCGCAGACGGTCTACAACAACACCAAGCAGGTGCCCGCCAGCGCCACCACCAAGGGCGAGAGCTGGCACTTCACCGTCACCCCGTGCGACAGCACCGCGGTGTGCGGACTGATGCAGACCGCGCCCGCCGTGGTGATCGCCAACACGGCGCCCGTGGCCAGCACGCCCGCCATTTCTCCCGCCTCGCCCCGGGCCAACGAGGTGCTGACGGCCAACTACACCTATGCCGACGCGGACGGCGATGCGCAGAACAACAGCGAGATTCGCTGGTTCAAGAACGGCACGGATCAGCCCACGCTGGCCGGACAGCGGAACGTGCCGGTGGGCAACACGGCCAAGGGCCAGAGCTGGTACTTCACCGTGCGCCCGAGGGATGGCGCGGACCTGGGTGCGCTCATCACCTCCCCCACGGTGATCATCGCCAACACGGCGCCCGCGGCTACCGCGCTCACCCTGTTGCCCGTCGATCCGCGCGTCAACGACACCCTGGTGGCTTCCTATACGTACTCGGACGCGGACAGCGACGCGCAGAACGGCACCGTGGTGTCGTGGTTCCGCAACGGCACCGAGGACACCTCGCTGCGCAACGCGCTCATCGTGCCCCCGGCCAAGCTGGCCAAGGGGCAGATGTGGCGCTTCACCGTGACGCCCCGGGACGGCACGGCCAATGGCACCGTGGCGACTTCACCCACGGTGGCGATTCTGAACACGGCCCCGGTGGCGGGCAACCTGAGCATCAGCCCCGGCACGCCGAACGCGGGCGACGCGCTCAGCGCCTCGTACAGCTATGCGGACGCGGATGGAGACGCCCAGTCCGGCAGTGAGATTCGCTGGTTCAAGAACGGCCAGGAACAGGCCGCCCTCCTCGGCGCGCTCAGCGTGCCGGTGGGCGTCACCGCCAAGGGCGAGCGCTGGTCCTTCTCCGTGCGCCCCCGGGACGGCGCCGACTTCGGCACGCCGCTGACCTCGGTGGAGGTCTCCATCGCCAACAACGCGCCCCTGGCGAGCAGCCTGTCCATCCAGCCGTCCCAGCCGGGGACGGAGGACAACCTGGTGGCCAACTACACGTACCTCGACTCGGACGGCGACATCGAGGCCGGCACCGAGCTGCGCTGGTTCAAGAACGGTGTGGAGGCGCAGGCTTTCTCGGGGCTGAAGACGCTGCCGGCCAGCGCCACGGCGAAGGGCGAGAGCTGGTACGTGACGGTGCGGCCGAGGGATGGCACGGACTTCGGGCAGCTCATCACCAGCGCGCCGGTGATCATCCTCAACACGCCGCCGCGGGCGACCAACGTGAACCTCTCGCCGCTGTCGCCCAAGGCGACGGATCCAATGGTGGCCAGCTACTCGTACTCGGACGCGGACGGAGACGCCCAGCAGGGCACGGAGCTGCGCTGGTTCAAGAACGGCGTGGAAGTGGTGTCACTGGCGGGGCAGATCACCGTGCCCGCGAACACCGCCAAGTCGGGAGAGACCTGGTACTTCACCGTGCTGCCGAAGGACGGTGTGGCCTTCGGCGGGCTGGTGACGTCCACCTCCGTCATCGTGGAGAGTTCGGCCCCGGTGGCCACGGCGCTGCAGATCACTCCGTTCTCGCCCACCACCTTCGATCCCCTGGTGGCCAACTACCTCTATAGCGACCCGGACGGAGCGCCGGAGGTGGGCAGTGAGATCGAGTGGTACCGCAACAACGTGTTGGTGCCGTCGCTGACGGGCATGAAGACGGTGCCCGCGGGAACGGCGCACAAGGGCGAGGCGTGGAGCTTCAGCGTGCGCCCGAACGATGGCACCTCGTTTGGCGCGAGGCAGACCTCGGCGCCGGTGACGATCGGCAACACGACGCCGTCGGCGAGTGCCGCCACCATCAGCCCGGAGCAGCCGCGCACGGAGGATGCGCTGCAGGCCGTCTTCACCTACACGGATGTGGACGGAGACGCGCAGGCGGGCTCGGAGATCCGCTGGTATCGCAACGGCCTGGAGCAGGCCTCGCTGCTCAATCAGAACGTGGTGCCCGCCTCGGCCACCGCCAAGCGCGAGGTCTGGTACTACCGCGTGCGGCCGAGGGACGGCACCGACTACGGCACCGCCGAGGTGTCCAGCCCGGTCTTCATCGGCAACACGCCGCCAGTGGCCCACGCGGGCGTGGACCAACGCATCGTGCCCACGCAGCGGGTGATGCGGGTGACGCTGGACGGCTCGGGCACGCGGGACGCGGATGGGGACCTGCTCGACTACACGTGGTCGGAAGGGGGCGTGGACCTGGGCCGAGGCATCCGCGCTACCGTGGACCTGCCGGTGGGCCCGCACACCCTCACGCTCACCGTGCGCGACGGCGAGGCCTTCACCACGGACGAGGTGCTGATCGACATTCCGGATCCGAAGCCCGCGGCCACCGCTCCGGCGGACTTCACCGTACCGCCGGGACGCGTGACGCTGACGGGCAGCGCGACGGACTCGCTGGGCCGCACTCCGGCGTACCAGTGGACACAGGTGTCCGGAGCGCCGGTGGAATTGCTCGACGCGGACAAGCCCACGGCCCGGTTCCTGGGCACGGCGGCGGGCACCTATACCTTTGAACTCGTCGCCACCTCCGACACCAGCCCGAGCGATCCGGTGCGGACCACGGTGACGATCCTCGATCTGCCGCCATGGGCCTCGGCGCCCGCGCGGCGGGTGGTGCAGGTGGGCCAGGAAGTGGCGCTCGATGGCAGCGACAGCAGCGACCCGAACGGAGACGCGCTCTCCTGGCGCTGGACGCTGGAGCTGGGCGCTTCTACCGCGACGCTGAGCGATGAGGCCCTGCCCACCGCCCGGCTGACGCCCACCGCGGATGGCCGCTATGGCGTGACGCTGGTGGTGAACGACGGCTCGCAGAACAGCGCCCCGGTGCTCACCGAGGTGATCGCGATCGATCCGCAGGTGACCAGCCACGCGCCGGTGGCCCACGCGGGCCCGGACAGTGTGGGCGAGCTGGGTAAGCCCATCGCGTTGGAGGGCCGAGGCAGCTTCGACGTGGACGGCGACGTGCTGACGTATGCCTGGCGGAAGGTCTCCGGCCCGGCGGATGCGCCGGTGCCCGCCACCTCGCCGACGCCCACGTTCCGGGCCACGGGCGCGGGCACGGTGGTGCTCGGCCTGACGGTGAGCGATGGCAAGGTGACGAGCCCCGAGGACCTGGTCACCTTCGAGATCGACAATCCGGCGGCGAACAGCCGGCCCATCGCCCGGGCGGGCTTGGACCGTTCGGCAGTGCTGGGCACGGAGGTGCAGCTCGACGGCACGCGCAGCGCGGATCCGGATGGCGACGTGCTCACGTACCGGTGGACGCAACTGGCCGGGCCCCGGGTGACGCTCGACGACGACCGCTCGGCCCGGCCGGCCTTCACGCCGACGCGGGCGGGCTTCCTGCGGTTCGGGCTCACGGTGTCGGACGGCAAGCTGACGTCCGTGGCCTCCAGCGTGCTCGTGCAGGTGACGACGGGGAACAACAGCCCGCCGCTCGCCAATGCGGGGGCGGACCAGCAGGTCATCATCGGCGACCCGGTGACGCTGGATGGCTCGGGCTCGTCGGACCCGAACGGAGACACGCTGCGCTACGTGTGGGAGCAGATCTGGGGCAGCCCGGTGGTGCTCGGCAGCCAGGGCGACCGCCCGGCGTTCCAGCCTCCTGGCAAGGGCCTCTACCGGTTCCGCCTCACGGTGTGGGACGGCGAGGTGCCCAGCGCGGCGGACGAGGTGGACGTGGTGGTGAGCACGCACGGCGCGAACAACCAGACGCCGGTGGCCCGGGCGGGCACGGACCTGGAGGTCAAAGTGGGTGAGAAGGTGGTGCTGGACGGCAGCGGAAGCCAGGATCCGGATCCGCTCGACAAGCTGTCCTACGAGTGGACGCTGGCGGGCTTCCCCACGGGCAACGAGCCGGCGCTGACGGATGCCACCACGGTGACGCCGTCGTTCACGCCCACGGTGCCCGGAGCGTACACGGCGCGTCTGCGTGTCTCGGATGGAGACCTGGCCAGCGCGCCCTCGTACGTGACGGTCCGGGTCGTCTCGGGCGACGAGGGCGGCTTCCTGGGCTGCGGGAGTGGGCCGGGTGCGCCGCTGCCGCTGGCGGCGCTGCTGTGGCTGCTCGGGAGCAAGGGCCGGCGGGCGCGCGTGACGCGAGGCGCGCGGGCGCTCGCGGCCCGAGTCCTCGCCATCGTCCTCAGCCTGGGCCTGGCGGGAGTGCCAAGCATCGCGAGCGCGGCGGCCGAGAAGACGCAGCTCAAGCCGGTGAAGAAACCGGTCAAGAAGCCCGTGACGAAGACGGCGACGAAACCGGTGACGACGAAGCCCGTGACGAAGCCCGTGGCGAAGAAGCCGGTGAAGGGCTGGAAGAAGAAGAAGAAGTCCACCGAGGAGTTCCCGGTGGAAGAGCCCCTCGAGAACCTCGCGAGCGAGCCCACGGCGCCCACGGAGGAGTTCACCCCGGAGCCCGCCCCGGTGCTCCCGACGGAGGTCGCGGCGGAGCCCGTCGTCACGCCGGATACTCCCGTGATGCCGCAGCCGTCCGTGGCGCCTCCGGCGGCTCCCGCGACCCAGAATGCCGTCGCGGAGGAGGGCCCGCCCAATCCCTACCTGGAGGAGGCGCGCCAGCTCTACCTGAGCTTCCAGTTCGAGGGGCTGATCCCCAAGCTGGAGTTCGCGCTGGCGGTGAAGGGCGTGACGCCGGCGCAGCGCATCGAGATCTACAAGCTGATGGCGCTCACGCACGCGGCCTTCGACGACGCGGCCCAGGCGGAGGACGCTTTCCTGCGCATCCTGGAGCTGAAGCCGGACTACGAGCTGACGGGCGGCGCCTCGCCGAAGATCCGCGCGTACTTCGGAGGCGCGCAGAAGACGTACCGGGCGCGGCAGGCGGTGAAGCTGCAGCACGCGCCGCCCAAGCCGAGCGCGCACGGCGAGACGACGACGGTGGACGTGACGGTGTCGGCAGGCACGGACCGGGTGGCGGCGATGACGCTGCACTACCGGCCTCGCGGGAGCACGAGCGGCTTCTCGCAGCTCTCCATGGTGCGGGGAGAGAATGGGGCGTTCTCCAGCAACGTGCCCAATGCCTTCCCGGGCCCTGCGGGCAAGCGGACCCTGGACTACTTCGTCCGGGCGCGTGACACGAGCGGGGCGCTGCTGGCCTCGGTGGGCTCGGAGGAAGTGCCCCTGGAGCTGACGATCGAAACGGTGGAACTGGTGTCGTCGCAGCCGCTCTACAAGAACTGGTGGTTCTGGACGGCGGTGGGCGTGGGAGCGGCGGCGGCGGTGGCCACGCCGGTGCTGATCAACCGCAGCGCGCAGGTCCGGCCGGGCACCCTGGGTATGGAGCCTCTCAAGTGAAGCACTCCTGGCGAATCAGCGGGGCGGTCCTGGCCCTGGGTCTGTTGCTGCTCACCGCCTGTGGGAATGGGGCGGTGTTCCTCACCATCGAGGCGGTGGGGCCCGAAGGAGCGCTGCGTGTCCCCGACGATGTGGACAAGGTGCTGGTGCGGGTAACGAAGCCCGAGAACGCGGAGGTGCTCCTGGAGAAGGAGTACACGCTGACCTCGGAGCACCGGTTCCCCCTGACGCTGGGCCTGGAGCCGGGCTCCGAGACGGGCGAGACCATCCGCGTGGAGGTGGTGGCGTTCAAGGAGGACGAGTTGGTGGGAGACGCTGCTGCGCTGGTGCCCATCACCGCGCAAAAGGAGTCCACCGTGACGCTGAGGATCGTGAAGACCTGAGGCGCACGGCGCTTCGGCTCAGCGGCCCAGTTCTCCCCTCGCCGTGCCGTAACGGACCTCTGGAAGATTGGGGTTCGGCAGGCCCCGGTGTATCAAGGCTCCGGAGGGGAGAACACCATGGAACCCGTACCCAATAAGCAACCCAAGAAACCGACCTCGCCATGGCTCTACATCGCCATCGGCTGTGGCAGCCTGCTGCTGATCGGCGGGCTCATCGTCGGCGCTATCGTCTTCCTCGTCGTCAAGAAGGTGGACGAGGTGAAGGACGACATGGCCAACCCCATCGCCCGCACCGAGAAGGTGAAGAAGGCCCTCGGCGCGCAGACGCTCCCCGACGGCTACTACGCCTTCATGACGCTCAACATCCCCCTCGTCATGGACACCGCGATGCTCACCACCGATGACCCCAGCACCCCGGGCTCGGACAAGGCGAAGGATCGCCTCTTCATGTACATCCGCCTCAAGAGCGCCCCCTCCAGTGATGTCGACGAGTTCCGCGACTACCTCGAGGGCCGCACGGATGACCCCTCGGTGCTCGAGCGCAGCAACCTGGACATCCGCACCGACGAGATTGTCGGCCGCGGCGCGGTGCAGCTCGACGGTGAGCGCCGGCTGCTCTACCTCGCCCAGCGCGGCGTGCTGCGCACCAACAACAGCACCAGCAAGAGCGATGGTCCTGGACTCAACGCCCTGGTCCTCTTTGAATGCCCCACCCGCTCGGACGTCCGTATGGGCATCTGGACCGCGCCGGACACCTCTCCCGGGGTGCCCCTCGCACAGCTGGAGCTCAAGGGGACGCCGGTGGACCCCGATGCCATCCGCAGCTTCATGTCCCACTTCAACCCGTGTCAGGTGAATTGAAATGCGTTTACGCACGTCCTTTCTCTGTGTCCTCGGCTGTGCCTCCCTTGCTCTGAGCGCTGGCTGCGCCACCACCTCGCAGCCGGCCTCGACCGACGGCCCCATGAAGAACCCTCCCACCTCGGGCTCCCCCACCGCTTCTCCCTGGCAGAGCGCCCGCGTGGGAGACCGCGTGGCGTACTCCCTGTCCATCAACCGCGAGCCTGGCCGCGGGCTGACCCATCAGGCCACGGCGCTGTCCGGCAACGTGGTGCTCGAGGTGGTGGCCGTGCAGCAGCCGTGGGCCTGGTTGAAGGTCACCTTCACCGATGACGGGGGCAAGCCCCTGGCCAATCCCCGGCTGGCGCAGGACCTGCTCCTGCCCATGCGCATGGAGGCCACGCGCCCGCTCGAAGTGCCCCGCGAGGGCACCGAGACCACCGAGCAGCCCTCCGCCGCCGGCCGCACCTGGGAGGCCAAGCGCTACATCCGCGACAACCGGCCCGCCGATGGCCCGCTGGAGAACCGCCTCTACGCGGTGAACCCCGGGCCGCTGTACCTCACCAACGGGCTGATCAGCGCCAGCACCACGCTGTCGGGCTTCGGTGACCGCGGCGGCGCCCAGCTCATGCTCGTGGAGGCCCGCCAGGGCGCCGAGGGCGGCACGGGCTCCGTGCCCACCCTGGAGCGCCCCTTCGGCCCCGGCGCCTGGTACGACCTCCGCCTGAACATGCCGGACAACAACGGCGTGCAGCGCGCGTGCTTCTCGGCCGAGCGCGGCCATGTGCTGCGCACCCAGGGCCCCGTGCCCGCCGCCGGAGCCGAGCCGTGCCCGAGCTTCGCCGAGGCGGACGTGGTGCCCCTGGAGGAGAGCCTGCTCGGGCTGTTCTCCGAGGCCGTGGGCGTGCAGAGCTGGCCTCCGCCCACCACCGGCGCCACCGTGCGTGGCAACGTCAACGTGGGCGGCCGCAGCGTGCCCGCCGTCACCCTCGAGACGGCGGAGAGCGAGGGCACCACGCGCAAGGTGCGCTACGAGGCGTACGCTACCAACCCGTGGGATGCCTCGCTGTCCGGGCTGCCCCTGGAGGCCCGGTTCCGCCCGCTCACCGAGGGTGTGGATGTTGTGGATGCCAAGGGCAAGCGCACGCCGGAAGCCTCCTCGCAGCTCGCGGGCTGGGGCGTGTGGGCCGGGGCGGCGAAGTGACGCCTGCGCTCTACGTCGTCACCATTGAGGTGTCGCCCGGCTCCGAGGCCGAGTGGAACACCTGGCACGAGCAGGTGCACGTCCCCGAGGTCCTGCGCGAGCCGGGCTTCCTGGGCTGCACCAAGTGGCGGGACACCACCCCCGCGGAGGATGGCTGGCCCCGGTACGTGTGCACCTATGAGCTGACGGAGCTGGCGGCCCTGGAGCGCTATGCCGCCAGCGATGCGGCCCAGCGTCTGCGCGGCGAGTCGGAGCGGAAGTTCGGCTACGTCACCCGCCACCGCCGTCAGGTGCTCACCCAGGTGACGCGCTTCGAGACGGACCCGGATTCGTGAGGTGACGGTGTTGCACGGGTGAGGGCGCCGGTGCTCGGGCACCCTCACCCCGTCCCTCTCCCGAGGGGAGAGGGCACGTGGATCAGCT
>DASVVJ010000872.1:0-20505 GCA_036389955.1 Myxococcaceae bacterium | reverse complement strand
CACGGCACTCGCACGGGGGCTCGGGGGGGCGCGGGCCCTGATGACTTCGCGCTTTCCGCTCACGGACCTCGGGGCGTGGGAGGGCAGCAGCTTGCGAATGATCGCGCTCGCGCCGCTCTCCGAGGACGAGGGAGTAGACCTGCTGCGCCTCTGGGGTCTCAAGGGCGGGGGCGGCGCCCTGAGAGAACTCTCCGCGAGCACGGGAGGGCATGCGCTCTCCGTGTCGATGATTGGCTCGTACGTGGGGGGCTTCCTGGGCGGGGACGTGAGGCGTTTCGAGGAGGTGCCGCTCGCCGAGGCCGCGCGCGACGACGCCCTGGCGCGCCGGCTCCAGACAGTGCTCTCGGCCTACGCGCGGGCTCTCCCCGAGCGTGAGCGCGATCTGATGGCCCGGCTCTGCGTGCTGGGCGGAGGCGTGGGCGCGGAGGCACTGGAGGCCCTGGCTCAGGCGGGGGGCGAGCTCGCCGGCAGCCTCGCGGGGATGAGCTGGGCGGACTTGCGGCGCACCCTGGCACGGCTGGAGCGGCTCGGCCTCGTCTTCGCGGCACGCGAGGGGCAGGCGCTCTACTCCACCCACCCGTTCCTGCGTGACTACTTCAAGTCACTGCTGGGTGTTGCACCCGAGCGCATCCACGCGCTGGAACGTGAGCGCCTCGCGGCCCGGCTCGACACCCGCCTGCACCAGCCGCCCCGGGAGGGTGAGCGGCTGGACGCCTACGAGGCGCTGCTGCTGCACACGCTGCGCTCGGGCCACCCGCTCGAGGCCTATACGATCTATGCCCGGAGCCTGGGAGGCTTCACGCACCTGGGGCTGCGGCTGGGAGACATGAGCCGGGGCGCGCGCCTGACGGCGCTCTTCGCGCCGGACGGGGACCCTCGGCGGTTGCCGGAGCGGCTGCCCGAGGGCGTCCGCTACGAGCTGGCCTATGACTGGGGCCTCTACACGGGGGCGCTGGGCCAGCTGGACTTCGCGGTGCGCTGCTATGAGACAGCGGTGGCGCTCGCCGAGCGCATCGGACACGTGGCGGGGCTCGTCACGGGGCTGCGGACGCTGGGCTACACCGAGCGGCTGCGCGGCCGGCTCACGAGCGCGAGGCTGCTGCTCGGGCGCTCCCTGTCCGTGGCGAGTGAGCATGGGGAGCGGGGCCATGTCGCGCGGACCGCCGCGCTCCTGGGCATGGTGTTGCACGACCTGGGCGAGGTCTCCGCGGCGGACGAGCACTTCGATTGGGCGCGCACGTTGGATGGAGCACCCATGGCCCGCCGCGCGCTGTGGCAGGCGGAGCATGACCTGGCGATGGGCCGCCGCGAGCTGGCGCGAGAGGCGACACGGCGCAACCTGGAGGCGTGCGGGCACCTGGGCTGGCATGGCCATGTCGCGCACTGCCACACCGTGCTGGGGCTGATCGCGGTGGAGGACGACACGGCGGCGGCGGGTGAGCACCTCATGCAGGCCCGTACATGGGCTCGCGCCTCCAATGAGGTGGAGATGCTGCTGCGTTGTCATGAGCTGGCGGCCCGGCTGGCACTGGCTCAGGGGCAGCAGGAGCAGGCGCTGCGCGAGGCGGAGACGGGCCTGTCCCTGGCCACGGCCTGTGGGTTCGAGCTGTTTCGGAGCCAGCTCGCCCGCCTGGCAGAGCGGATCACGGAGACAGCGAGACTCAAGCCGGGGTTCACGTCATGAAACCCATGCGGTTCGTCTCAGCGCTCTTCAGCGCTCTCTTCGCTCACGATTCCGTGCGAGACTCGCTGGGTGAGCTCCACCCAGGCGTCCCACTGCCCGCGGTGTCCCGAGGTGTCCCTGCGCTCGTTGCGGACGCAGCAGGGGACCATGGGGTTCTGCACGCGGTGCCAGGGGCATTGGGTCACCCAGGAGGCGGGTGACTTCCTGGCCCCGCTCCTCACGAACCTGGCGGAGCGGCTCACCGAGAACGTGAAGCACGGACGCTGCGCCCAGGGGCTGCATACCCTGGCACCCGGGAAGGAACGCTGCGAGGAATGCCCGGTGCCCTCGCTGAGGTGCCCGGCCTGTGCCAGGCGGCTGCTGCCCCTGGAGACGCATGGGCAGACGGTGGACGTCTGTACCCACTGCCCAGGCCTGTGGCTCGATGCGAATGAGCTGGCGGCGCTGCGCAATGCCAGGCAGGGCCCGCTCTCCATGCGACCGGGTGTGCAAGGAATTTCCCTGGAGCGCTCAGCAGCGCCTCGGACGTCCCTGGGGGAAGTCGCGGGCAATGCCGCCACGGAGGGAGCGCTTTCCTGGCTCCTCCACGCGCTCCTCGGGCTGTTCTGAACGCTCAGTAGAGGTAGGTCAGCGCGACAATGTCGTACTGGGAGAACTCGCCGGTTGAGTTCGAGCTGAAGAAGCAGGAGTTCATGATCGACAGCGGATCAGAGGTGGGCGTGCCAGGGATGAGCACGGCACCCACGCCCGCGGCTCCTTCGCTTCCGCCGCAGCTGGCCGCGTTGAAGTAGTCCGTGTGGCGCAGACCGAGCGTGTGGCCCAGCTGGTGGGTGATGACGTGCTCACTCACGTCAGTGCTGTAGTTCTGCAGCCCGGTGCCGAGAGTGATTTGCCCGTAGGGATAACCGTTCGAGGGGTATCCCGAGGTGGAGCCGGTGCCGGCCACGGTCGTCACGGTGATGTTCGCATTGCAGCCGGTGGTGGGCCCCCGCGCCATGGTGAAGCTGAGGCCCAGGCTGTTGTAGTTGGCAATGGCCAGGTCGAGCCCCTGGCTGAGCCGGCTGTAGTTGTTGAACGTGGAGGAGGGATTGAGGCAGATCTTCTTCACGACGGAGGTGTTGACCAGGTTGTTGGTCCTGTAGTGCTCCGCGGTCCCTTCGCCGCGCTGGAGCATCTCCTGGGAGGCCTCGAGGCTGACGCGAACGTCGCGTCCCACGTACACGGCCCCCTCGGCGATCAGGATGTCGTCGGCCCGATACCCGGCCTCGATGAGGTTGGAGATGATCTCCTCGTTCTCGCTCTGCGGGTCGGCGCCGGTACCGCAGCCGGTCAGCAACGCACCACAGCTCATCCCGAGGACTGCCGCTCTCTTGAACATGTTGGTCTCCCTCTGTTCTTGAAGCGGTTTTAGATCACTCCATATGGAAATCCCAGCAAGCCGTGTTGATCAGGGAAGTCTTCCTACCGCGGCTTGGCAGCCCTGCGCTGAAGGTTCTTCGCGGTGCCCGACTTCTCACGGCCGGGGCGGATCCACGCGAGGTCCTCGGTGGAGTCGAGGGTCATCGCGGAGTCCCGCTCGGAGTCATTCTTGAAGCCGCCCCGGGTCGGAAACCCGGCGTTGTGACGGGGGCTCTCGAACATATGGTAGACGGTGGCGTTGGCTCCCTTGAGCTTCAGGTAGTGCTGAGCCATCGCATCGGCTCCCTTGGCATCGCCAACGACGAAGGTCGCGCCCAGGGCGATGGCGCGATCGATTCTGGGAGCGTAGTGCTCCTGGAACTCCTGTTCCGTCAGGTCGAGATGGCCGCTGATGAAGCAGATCATGGTTCCCGATCCTTCGAGGGGCCTGAAGTGGGCACAGACTTCTGCGGTGGCTCAAGGGCGGGAGAGAAGCACTTCCCCTTGAGGACCACGTAACCGTTCTCCACGCACTCCTCGGCGTTCATCGAGGGGTTCTCTGCCCAGCAGATTCCATTGATGAGCACCTGCTTGCGGTTTGGGCACAGGCCTTTCTTATCGGGCCGCTGGGGAGCATAAAACTCAGGAGGAGCCTCCTGGGTAATGGGCTTTCTCTCTGCTGGAGGCTGAGCAGGGGACTCGGGCTCGGTGGGCGAGGTGTCGCCCACGGTAGTGGTGCCTGCATCGGGCGCATGGGATTCCGACGCATGTTGCGTGCTGGAGACCACGTATTCGGGAGAGACAGGCCTGGGACGCTGCAAGGTCCAGAGGAACACCGCGCAGGCGCCTGCGGCTGCCAGAGCGAGCCAAGGCATCCGGGAACGCGCACGCGCCAAGCGCCTGGGCGGCACAACCTCGGCAGCGGGCTGTACGGCGGGTTGCGGCACCACCTCTTCGGCAGCGGCGGCCTCCAGCGCCTCGGCCAGCTGAGCCGCCGTGCCGCGCTCCTCTGGAGAGTCCGAGAGTAGCCGGAGGATCCATTCCCGCAGGAGTGGCTGAACCCAGGAATTGCTCTCCAGCAGCGGACGAGTGTTGGGGCTCGCCACCTGCCAGGAGCCCTGCTCATCCTTGTAGGGCTGTATGTCAGGCGGGTACTGGCCCATGACGAGGCGATAGGCCGTCACGCCCAGAGCGAAGAGATCATCCGCTGGAGAAGGCGGGTAGTAGCTATTGCGGTCACGGACAGAGCGGAGATCGAACAGACAGGCCTGAGGGGACAGATATGCGGGAGTGCCAGGAGGAAGCGACTGCCAGGTGAGGCGAGCGGCGCCCTGGAAGTGGCAGGAGCCGAAGTCGATAAGGACGGCCTGTCCATCCGAGTGGCGCACGAGCACGTTGTCGCCTTTGACATCGCGGTGAACGGCGTCGGCGGCATGTACAGCCTCGAGGGCTCGCGCCAGTTGGGCCAGGAGTCGGCAGACCTGACGATGGGACGGGGAGTGTTGCTCAGCCCATGCATACAGCGGCGTGCCCTCCACCCATTCCATGACGAAGTAGTGACGCTCAACACCAGAAGGGTGCTGCAGCAGCCCCCGGTCCAGCAGGCGGGGAATGCCCGGGTGGCTCAGGCGTGAGAGCAGCTCGGCCTCGCGGGTGAAGCGGCGGTTCCCCGAAAGAAGGGAGAATTTGAGCGCCGCGTGGCCTGCGTGCTCCTGGCCTACGCGCACGGCGCGGTAGACGGCGCCATATGCACCCTGGCCGTGCCAGGTTTCCACTCGCCAGTGCCCTACCTGGGTACCTGAGGGAAGACGGTGCTTATGCTGCTCGGGGACGTGGGCCATGGGAGCGACTGAGGATAGCCTAGCCCAAGCGCTCATCGTGGGACTTCGCCGAGGCGCTGGCTCAGGTTGTACCTCCCTACGGGGTGTTCCGGTTCGAGGGTGGACACCACCTGGCCCATCCTCCTTTCACATGAGGTGGGCCGTTAGCCTGATGCTCTATTCACTGCAATCGGGTGGCCCATGAGACCGTGGCAGATCTTGTGGAAGGCCGAAGCGCTGTTCCTGGCCGTGCTGGTCGGATGCAGTGCGGCTCCGCGAGGTGTTCCGGTGGGGCCCGGAACTGAAGGGGAAACCATCGTCCACATTCCCCGCACCGCCACGGTAGATCCGGTGGAGGTGACGCCGGAAGAAACCACCCAAACCATCCGCAAAATGGCACGGCAGGTGCGGCTGAGTGGATCCCCCCGCGAGACAGTGGAGAAGTTGTTTCAGCTCGACGCGCTGTATGGCGATTACCTGTACCTGCTGCGAGAGCGGAAGCTGGTGCCACTCGAGTCAGGTACACCCCTGGAAGGGACGCTGACGGAGCAGGAGCAGCAGCTGGTTAACCGGTACAAGGTCTGGTGCCGAAGCGCTCACGGGTATGAGGGAGATTGTCTGGGAGGCGCGCTGGTGGCCGGCAAGTACCTGGACATGCGGGGCCGGTACATGTGGGCGATGGCGCTGAGCAAGAGCCCAGTGCTGGAGGAGTTCGAGCGGGCCCTGGGAGAGATGGTGAGCATGCAGGCGGTAATGCAGGCGGCCATGTGCACCATCGTCACGTTGCTGGTGCTGTTGGCGATGCCGGACCCGGTGACGAAGTTGGTGGCAGCGTGGGGAACAGCAGCGCTGATTGTCTGGGTGGGAGCGGCGACGCTCTACAACCTGATAACGGGGTGGTTCGAGTTGATGAAGGAGGTGAGGGAGGCCACCACCTTCGAGCAGATCCGGGAGGCGGGGGAGCGGTTCGGCAGGTTGTTCTCGCGAGAGGCGGCGCAGGCGTTCGCCCTGGTGGCGATGGCGCTGTTGACGCACACGACGCAGGGATTCTCGCAGCAGGTGGCGACGTTGCCGGGCTCGGCGCAGGTATCGATGCAGGCAGCGGGCCGGGAGAGCCTCCTGTTGTCCGAGGCGAGCACGGTGGAGTCGGTGGTGGTGACGGCCGAGGGTTTCAGCCTGGCGCTGCCTCCGTTCGCGGTGGCGATGGCGGAGGGCGGGAAGACAGGTAGCCGCACGCAGAAGCATCACATGGCGACCATTGCGAACAGGAAGTCCACGTTGCGAGGTGGCCCCTGGACTCCCCGATTCGAGAGGCTCTTCGCCAAGGCGGGAATGCGGTTGAAGGACCCTGAGAACATCGTGGAAATCGAGGGACACCAGGGGCCTCATCCGCAGCGCTACCATGACATCGTCTATAGGCGCTTGGACCGGGCGTTGGGGGACTGTCGTACCATCGCACAATGCCAGGGAAGGTTGACCCGCGAGCTGGATGCCCTCAAGGAAGAGATCTCCACGGCGGGCACGGAGTTGAACCAACTCGTCACCTTGCGGAAATCACGCTAGAACGCCCCCATGGCTCAGCGCTTCTTCGACTTGGCCGACGACGTCTACATCCCTCGGCGTTGGCACCTGGATACTCCGATCGACAACCAGGGCCATATGGTGCACGACTGGGACTTCAAGCGTGGCACTTCCGTACATGTGGAAGGGCGGTTGAAAATTCCTATCGAGATCGCGGGCAGGCCGTTGGACTTCACCGAGGCAGGAATCAGAATTCCTGTTGTTCACGTCAAAGTGGCCTCCATGTTGGCGGAGAAGGCCCGTGGTGACGTGCAACTCATCCCCGCCGACATCGAGGGCCAACCGGATCAATACTTCGTTCTCGTGGTAACACGGCTGATCCGCTGCATTGACGAGCAGGCTTCCAGAATTCTGTTCTGGACCCATGAGGATGGCGAGCCGGAGAGAGTCGGCCAGTATCGGGATGTTCGAGACATGCGCATCGATAAGGCTAAGGTAGGTAACGCCCAAGTGTTTCGTCCCGAGGGGTGGGAGGTTGCCCTCATCGTCTCAGAGCGGATCAAAGACGCCTTGGAGCGTATGGGCGCTACAGGCACGCGCTTCCAGGAAGTTTAGTAATGGGAGACTCACTCAGTGAGTGTACGCCACCGTGCCGCTGCATTGGGAGTCGCTCCAGCAACCGGCACGAATAGTGTACGTGCCTGACGTGGGAAAAACGAAAGAGATGTTCGAAAGCCGACCGCAAGCGCCTCCCGCGTCGTCACTGACCGCAATCTCCTGTCCGGAGGTGTTATTAAATGTTCCGATCAAACTTGTTCTATAATATTACGCTTGGAGCAGCTGACTGCTAAGAACGCCTAACAAAAGTCAGATTCGAGGGTGCTCGTCCCTCGGGCGGACCGCATCATCTCTTCCTTTTAGTACTCTGGACTCCAGTTGACCTGATGCCGAACCGCTTGTCGCTACCAAGCTTGGGCGTGGCTACGGCTACTGTCAGTTCAATTGGGTTCCGCTGTAGGCGCTCTTAGGAGAATATTGTTGCATCTTCAGAGGGAATTCTGAGGGAAACTTCGAATCGTTAGCGAGCTTCCAGTTCCTGGAACATCAACCCGTCAAGCTCCAGATGAAGCACGGTATCCACCAGTCGCTCGGTGACGATGATGAGCGTTGCCCACGCGGCAAGTCGAAACACATCGAGGGACGTGGGAAGCGACTCGATAGCAAGGATAGGACGTTCTGGGAGTTTCAAGAAGTCATTGCCACAGGTCGGACACGGAGGCGTACGATGGGGCGGCAGACAATCGGGATGAAACTGGCCATGCACCTCCATCTGTAACTCCATTAACTCAGGAGGGTGCTTACCGCGGAAGCGTACATTGAGGGGACAGCCATGGAGCCCGTGTATGGTTGCGCCCTGGAGCCGCTCAAGCGCCTCTCTGCGTGCATAGAGCGACCACGGATCTGGCATGAAAAGCTGACCGAAATGACCCGAACCAGAGCCTGTCAACGGGCCGAATTTCGTCCCAGGCTCAAGTACAGCACTTCGCGGTGCCAGTGGACGTACGAGGTCCCGCAGGCGGGAGAGTTCTTCTCGTGGCACGGGCCAGGGAGCTGACAATTTCTTCAGTTCGTGGTGTGGCAACCCAGACAGGTCCACGCACGGATATTCAAGTCCACCGATGCCTCCCCCGGTGCGACAGGTTGGACAAGGCTCCACACCTGGCAGGCCCCACGGATGCCTTGCGTTCAGTTTCCCTGTGTAGCGTGGCGAGGTGTCTTGCCGAGGTCGATAGAACTTCATGCGGTGATGGCTCCTGGCATGTCGCTCAGGGAGCAAGAAGCTGTGGACCTGGCGGGGGAATAGGGGAGTAGTAGTAGTGGATGGGCCCGGCGAGGTCGTAGCGAAGGGCAAGCTCAAAGGCTTTGCTCAGCAACTCCTCGCGCGAGACGGGCCGAGCGGAATTGGCTTCATAGTACTGCCGCCGTGCCTCATTCCATGGACCGCCCCGTGCACCTCTGTGAATGCGAAGGTGAACCTGCTCGGGGATGAGCATCGTCCATTCATGGATCTTGATGCCACTTGCTTTGAACCATTCTGCGAGCCGCGCCTCTTGAGGAAACAAGTGATGCTTGATCAGCCTTCCTTCGAGACGAGGAAAGGCTGGGAGGAAGCCCTGACGGTAACGGAAATGGAAGGTCATCCGTGGCCGTGCATCCTCCCTGAGACCCGCGCGCCTCCAGTTACGGTGAGTGCTTGGGGCGCGAAAGGGTGCGCGAAAGCCACGTGCCAGGTCCACATTGCCCAGAGACGCGTGCGCCAAAGCTTCCGGATCTACGTCCTCGCACCCGAAGACACCGCATTCCCCGTCATCACAAGCGAGCAGGACGCATTGATCCGTGTCTGGCTCGTCACACTCGGAGATAGCAGACCTTTGCGCGTTCTCCGCCTGTCCAAGAGCAGGCGAATGAGTGGTGCATGCGGACGACAGCACGAGTGCAAGGATTACCAGCATGGGAATGCGGCGTAGAATTGGCATAGCTGAGAGTACCGGCTTGATTGCGGCTTGGAGTTGGCGCGTCTTAGCGTCTGGGAGGCCGAGCCGAGGGTGGCTTTTGAGATTGATGCTGCTCTTGTTCCAGCTTGGCGAGCCGCTCGTTGAGTTCCTTGCGCCAGGCGGCCTGGGTTCGGGCGTTCTCACGCTGCTGCTCATAGATGAGCGCCAGGGAGTCGAGGATGGCCTCGTTGAACTCCACCTGCTTGCGCATCACCTCGTTGATGAAAGGCTGGAATGCCAGCCGGAAGGCGCGCTTGGCCAGCACCAGGGCTGGGCCCACTACCGGCCGGTGCGAGCTGGGCGGATCCGCGTAGCGTGAGTCTTTCTTCTGGCGCGGGGTTTCCAGGATCGGCGGCCACTCGGCTTCCGTAGGAGCGCGCTCGGTGCGCTCCAGTGTGGCGCGCACCGCCTCCCGATCCTCGGCAGAAGGGGAGGGGAGTTGCTCCGTGGCGGCGGAGACCGTTGCTGCCAGGGCCGGATCACAGAAGAGTTCAGTCGCGCGCATGGGTTGCTCCTGATTGACGGAGGGACTCCATCAAACGATGGGCAGTTGCCTCCACCTGTTCGGCTTCGAGGGGTTCGAGCCTCACGGTGCGGCCCGTAGAGGTCCGGACGGCCATCTCCAGAGACGAGGAGCCTGGCAGCGCACTGTTGTTCCCAGCGGGAATCGGCTGGTCAGGGCTGAAGCTCCAGACGGAGATAGCTCCTTCTGACTCCCGCTTCGGTCCCGTGGAGAGCAGGGGAGTGGTGGGACTCAGAGCCAACACACATGAGCCTGGAAGCTGCTGAGCCAACTTCCGCGCCAATTGGGACATGGGCGCCCGCGGGTGGCTCACGTAGCCCGGGCAGATGAGGTTGAGCTTCGCTCCGCTGGACCAGGCCGCACTGGGCTCCTGGCGTCCTTCCAACAATGGCCGCAGCCCCTCTCGCACCCGCTCCGCCACTGCTTCCTGCCCCAGCGAGTCCAGCCGGGCCCGCTGCCCTGCGAGCACCTTCGCTCGCAGTTTGGGCTCCCGTTCCAGCACCGCGAGCAGCTGCGCTACCTCCATGGGGTCCCGCGTCCTCGTGGCCAGCCCCGCGCCGCCCATCGTCTCGGGCACTGCCGCCGCGCCGTACGCCACCACTGGCACCCCTCGCTCCATCGCCTCCAGCAGCGGCACGCCAAAGCCCTCGTGCCGGCTCATCGACAGGTACGCCGTGGCCACCGAGTAACAGGCCGACAGCTGCGAGGCGCTCACCCGGCCCAGCAGGTGGATGCGTTCGGCTCCCAGCAGCTCCTTCACCCCGTGGAGGTACGTCCCATACGGCGTCTCCCGGTTCAGGTAGCCCGCGATCAGCAGCCGGCTCTTCGGCTGGTACAGCCGCTGGTACGCCGCGAACACCCGCATCACATCGTCGATGCGCTTGCTCGGCACCGCCCGCCCCACGAAGAGGATGTTCATGCATCCGTCATCGAACTCCGCCTGAAACGTCGGGTCTGGCGGTGCGTGGAACGCGTTCCAGTCCAGTGCGAAGGGCAACACGGCCACCCGGGAAAACCCCGCCGCCGTCAGCTCCTCGGCGCTGAAGTGCGAGTACGCGAACGCCGCCTCCACCAGCGGCCGCAGCGCCAGCAGCTCGTTCCGGGCCGCCTCGCACGCCGCCGCCACCTTCCGGTCGAACCCCTCGAACAGCGGCGCCGGGGTCACGTTGTGGTACACGAGCACCTTGCGCCCTGGCCCCCGCGCGATCAGCGGCACCAGCCGAGACTCGAAGCTGTGGTGGATGAGCAGCACCGAGTCCTCCCGGGCCTCCTTTAGCCACGCCTCCGCTGGCCGCACCTGCCCCCGGCACTCCTCGTCCCACTGCCCCGCGTACACCTCCGAGGCATAGCCCCACCCCCTCAGCAGCGCCTGCAGGTAGCGCACCTGGTTGCCCACCGCGTCACCCCACGCCAACCGCGGCAACAGCTGGTGAACGGCCCGGGCTGCCAATGGCCCGCTGGCACGCCTGCTCCCTCTCATCAGTGCCGCCTCTCTCCCCTTTGCTTCGTGCTCATAAGGTTACCTTGACGTGACAGAGTCGCTCCGATAGTCAGGCCGCCTCTTACCGGTTTCCCCGAGCAAGTCGAAATGAACGTCCTGATTACAGGCGGTTGCGGGTTCATTGGCTCCAACCTCGTCAAGTATGTCCGCAAGCACCGCCCCGACTGGAAGATCGTCAATCTCGATAAGCTCACGTACGCGGGCAACCTCGAGAACCTCTCCGAGTTCGAGGGCGATCCCAAGCACGTCTTCGTCCGCGGCGACATCGGCAACCCGGAGCTCGTCGAGCATCTGATGGCGCAGCACTCCATCGACGCCGTCATGCACCTGGCCGCCGAGAGCCACGTGGACCGCTCCATCCTCGGTCCCGAGGTCTTCGTCGCCACCAACGTGCTGGGTACCCAGCGCCTGCTGGAGGCCTCCCGCTCCCGCGGCATCAAGCGCTTCCTCATGGTCTCCACCGACGAGGTGTACGGCTCCCTGGGCCCCACCGGCGCCTTCACCGAGACTTCGCCCCTGCAGCCCTCCAGCCCGTACTCGGCCTCGAAAACGAGCTCGGACCTCATCGCCCTGGCCTACCACCACACCTTCGGCATGGACGTGGTGGTCACCCGTTGCTCCAACAACTACGGGCGCTACCAGTTCCCCGAGAAGCTCATTCCCCTCATGGTCGTCAACGCGCTGCACGACAAGCCGCTGCCGGTCTACGGCGATGGCGCCAACGTGCGCGACTGGCTGCATGTGGAGGACCACTGTGCCGCGCTCGTGCTCGCGCTGGAGAAGGGCAAGGCGGGCGAGGTCTACAACATCGGCGGCGGCGCCGAGCGCAAGAACATCGAGATCGTCAAGGGCATCCTTGGCCTGGTGGGCAAGTCCGAGACCCTCATCAAGTACGTGAAGGACCGCCCCGGGCATGACCGGCGCTACGCCATCGATCCCTCGAAGATCAAGGCGCAGCTGGGTTGGACGCCCGCCCACACCTTCGAGCAGGGCCTGGCCGAGACGGTGAAGTGGTACGTGGACAATTCCGCGTGGTGGGAGCGGGTGACGAGCGGCGCCTACCGCCAGTACTTCGAGACCCAGTACCGCGCCCGCCTCAAGGGCTAGCCCTCACCGCTGGAGTTCGCGCATGCGCTTTGTCGTCACGGGTTCCAACGGGTTGGTCGGCAGCCGCGTCTGTACGCTGCTGGAGAAGGAAGGCCACGAGGTGGTGGGGCTCGGCCGGGGCGCTCAGCGCACCGGTGGCGTCCAGCGCTACATCGGCCTGGATCTCACGCTCGAGGCGGATGTGCTCAACGCCATCGAGTCCGCCACCCCGCACGTCATCATCCACACCGCCTCGATGACCGAGGTGGATGCCTGCGAGAAGAACCCCGAGGCCGCCTACGCCGCCAACGTCACCGCGGCCGCCTCGGTGGCCAAGGGCGCCCGGAAGGTGGGCGCGCACCTGGTGCACGTCTCCACCGACTACGTCTTCGACGGGGACCACGGGCCGTATGACGAGGAGGCCCTGCCCAACCCCCGTGGCGTGTACGCCGTCACCAAGCTGATGGGAGAGCAGGCCGCCCGGGTCTTCGTGCCCACGGCCGCCATTGCCCGCACGGCGGTGGTGTACGGCTGGCCCGCCGCCGGCCGCCCCAACTTCGGCGCGTGGATGGTGGGCGCGCTGGAGAAGAAGCAGCCGCTCAAGCTCTTCGAGGATCAGTTCGTCTCGGCCAGCCTGGCCGACAGCGTGGCGGCACAGGTGGCCGAGCTGGGCACCCGCAAGCTGGGCGGCATCTGGAACACCTGCGGCGGCGAGGTGGTGGACCGCGTCTCGTTCGGCCGCGCCCTGTGTGAGGTGTTCGGCTTCGATGCCAGCCTCATCACCCCCACGCGCATGGCGGACATGAAGCTGCCCAGCCCGCGCCCGCTGCGCAGCGGGCTGAAAGTGGACAAGGCTCGCGCGCAGCTTTCCGCCAAGCCGCTGTCGCTCGCCGAGTCGCTCTCACGGTTCCATGCAGCGTGGAAGGCCGGTTCTTCGCCCTCTCGAGGTGGATGATGAAAGGCATTGTTCTCGCTGGCGGCTCAGGCACGCGCCTGTTTCCGCTGACCCGTGTCGTCAGCAAGCAGCTGCTGCCTGTCTACGACAAGCCGATGATCTATTACCCCGTCACCACGCTGATGCTGGCGGGGATCCGGGACATTCTCATCATCTCCACGCCCACGGATCTGCCGCGCTTCCGCGAGCTGCTGGGCAACGGTGAGCAGTGGGGCGTGCGCTTCGAGTATGCCGAGCAGCCCCGCCCCGAAGGCCTGGCCCAGGCGTTCATCATCGGCCGCGACTTCGTGGGCGAGGACTCCTCGTGCCTCATCCTCGGGGACAACATCTTCTACGGCCACGGCCTGAGCGAGATGGTGCAGCGCGCGGCGAGGCAGCCCCAGGGCGCCACGGTGTTCGGCTACTACGTGAAGGATCCCGAGCGCTACGGCGTGGTGGAGCTGGACGCCAACAACCGGGCGGTCAGCCTCGAGGAGAAGCCGGCCAAGCCCAAGTCCAACTACGCCGTCACCGGCCTGTATTTCTACGACAAGCAGGTGCTGGACATCGCCGCCAACCTCAAGCCCTCCAAGCGCGGCGAGCTCGAGATTACCGACGTGAACGCCGAGTACCTGCGGCGCGGCCAGCTCCAGGTGGAGCTGATGGGGCGCGGCTACGCGTGGCTGGACACCGGCACGCACGAGTCCTTGATGCAGGCCTCCAACTACATCGAGATCATCGAGCGCCGGCAGGGGCTCAAGGTCGCCTGCCCCGAGGAGATCGCCTACCGCATGGGCTACATCACCGCCGCCCAGCTGGCCGCCCAGGCCGAGCCCATGCGCAAGAACGAGTACGGCCAGTACCTGCTGGCCCTCATCGAGCACAAGGGAGCCATCTCGTGAACGTGCTCACCACGGAGATCCCCGGCCTGCTCATCATCGAGCCGAAGGTGTTCGGCGACGAGCGCGGCTTCTTCCTGGAGACGTTCAACGCCCAGCGCTACGCGGACGCTGGCATTCCCGGCCCCTTCGTGCAGGACAACTACTCGCGCTCGGTGAAGGGCACCCTGCGCGGGCTGCACTTCCAGGAGCCCCAGCCCCAGGGCAAGCTGGTGTCCGTGGTGGCCGGCGCCGTGTTCGACGTGGCGGTGGACATCCGCAAGGGCTCGCCCACCTTCGGAAAGTGGGTGGGCGTGGAGCTGACGGCCGAGAACAAGCGACAGTTCTGGGTGCCTCCCGGCTTCGCGCACGGCTTCTACGTGCTCTCCGAGTCCGCCGACTTTCAGTACAAGTGCACCGCGCTCTATGCCCCCCAGCATGATCGCGGCCTGCGCTGGGACGACCCGGACCTGGCCATCTCCTGGCCGCTCTCGGGGCCGCCGAAGCTGTCGGCCAAGGACGCCGCCGCGCCCCGTCTCAAGGACGCACCTGTGCTTCCCACCTACATAGGGTGATCGGAATTTCCTCGAATTCCGCTTTACTTTATTGTGAGAAAACGGCAATCTCCGTGAAGTCTTGAGTACCCCTCAGGGCGCCTAACCCCCGAGATTTCCCAGCTGGAGAACCCCCGATGAAGATTTTCGCCCGCCGGATGACCCTCACCCTGGCCGCGACCGCGCTGTTCAGCGTGGGCTGTGGCGCTTCGGATGAGGACACGCAGCCCCAGGTGGAGCTGTCCGAGGATGAGAAGATCGCCGCCGACATCGAGGCGCTGGATGCCAAGCAGGCCGCCCAGTGGGATGCGGTGAAGAAGGCGCTGAACAAGTACAAGGACGTCAACGTAGCGCTGGCCGAGGGCTACTTCCCGGTGAGCGCCTGCGAGGAGCTGCCGGGCCAGGGCGTCATGGGCATCCACTACATGAACCCCGCGCTGGCGCAGGACCTGGTCAGCGATCCGTTCAAGCCGGAGCTGCTGCTCTACGCCCCCGACGAGACGGGCACCCCGCGCCTGCTCGGGCCCGAGTACTTCCAGGCCGCGGTCGGCCAGCCGGCGCCCGCGCTGAACGGGAAGGTGTTCGATGGCCCGATGGCCGGCCACACCCCGGAGATGCCCACGCACTTCGACCTGCACGTGTGGCTCTTCAAGTACAACCCCAGCGGCCTGTTCGCCCAGTGGAACCCGAACGCCAAGTGCGGCGGGTAGTCCTGCGCTGACAGCGGTTGGAAGTGCCTGACACCCGGACCCGCTTGGGCCCGGGTGTCGCCTTTTGCGGGCTCGGCCGCCTGCTCACCGAACGTGCCACCAGGCGCTCGGGGCCGGGGCTCCGCTGACTCTGTGGGGAATGCGCATCCTCCCACCGGGACAGTGTCGAGGAGGCGAAATGGTTTTGCCGGGCAAGGGGATGAGCTGGAAAGAGTTCTTCAAGGCCCTGAAGAACGAATGGACGCGAGACAAGGTCAGTGACACCGCGGGCGCGCTGACGTTCTTCGGAGTGCTGGCGCTCTTTCCGTTTCTGCTGTTCCTCGTCTCGCTGGCCAGCGTAATCATCGATCCGGCCCAGGCCGAGGCGCTGATCCAGCAACTGTCCAAGGTGGCCCCCAAGGAGGTGGTCTCCATCCTGGGCGAGCGCATCCACTCGCTGGCGGAGAACAACAGCGTGGGGCTGCTCACGGTGGGCGGTCTGGGCGCGGTGTGGGCCGCGTCGGGTGGAGTGGTGGCGCTGATGAGTGCGCTCAACACCACCTACGGCGTCGAGGAGTCTCGGCCGTTCTGGAAGGTGCGCGGCATTGCCCTGCTGGTGACGGTGGGCGCGGCCATTTTCTCCATCATCGCCGCGGCGGTGGCGGTAGCGGCGCCAGCGGTGGCCGACAAGCTGGGTGAGCCCTTCTCCACGCTCATCATCTGGCTGCGCCTGCCCTTCGCGGGGTTGATGATGATGATGGTGTGGGCGGTGCTCTACTACGCGCTGCCGGACGTGAAGCAGAACTTCAAGTTCATCACCCCCGGCTCGATGGTGGGCGTCATCATCTGGGTGGTCGCCTCGTGGGGCTTCTCGAAGTACGTGGCCAACTTCGGCAAGTACGACGTGAACTACGGCGCCATCGGCGGCGTCATCGTGTTCCTGCTGTGGATGTGGATCACCTCGCAGGTGATTCTGCTGGGCGCGGAGATCAACGCCATCCTCGAGCACCGCTCTCCGGAGGGGAAGTCTCCGGGCCAGAAGGTGCCGGGCAAGGGTGGGGTGATGGCCACCAAGAGCGAGGTGGAGCAGGGTGGGGGGCAGCTGCCGGGTACCACGGATTTCCGGCCTCCGCCCGCGCCTCAGCCCGCGCTGCGCAACAGCCCGCTGGCGGCCGCGGCGAAGTGGGCCGCGGGCTTCGGGCTGGGCATCTTCCTGCTGCGGCGGGGCACCCGCTCGAGCTGAGCGGGGGCGCGGAACCCTCACCCCGGCCCTCTCCCGAGGGGAGAGGGTGAGGCTAGCGGCGCGGACGAATGTCCGTGTCCGCTGCGTGCTTGGCGAGGAACTCGGAGAAGGGACCGTTGTAGTCGATCACTTCCTTGCCCCCTCCCTTGAGCGACCAGATGCGCGTGGCCACCTCGGAGATGAGCTCCTGGTCGTGCGTGACGACGATGACGGTGCCCGGGAACTGCTTGAGGCCATCGGCCAGCGCGCTGATGGACTCCAGGTCCAGGTGGTTGGTGGGCTCGTCGAACACCAGCACGTTGTCCTGAGTGAGCATCAGCTTGCAGAGCAACAGCCGCACCGTCTCACCTCCGGACAGGGTGTTGGTGGGCTTCATCCGCTCCTCGCCCGAGAACAGCATCCGGCCCAGCACTCCGGAGATCTCCTCGTTGGTGAGCTTCACGTTGATGTCGCGCAGCCACTCGAACGCCGTGGTGTCCTTGCGGATGGTCCCGTGGTGGTCCTGCGGCAGGTAGCCCAGGGTGGCCTGGTGGCCCCACTTGATGCTGCCCGCGTCCGGTTCCACCTGCCCGGCGATCATCTTCACCAGCGTGGACTTACCCACGCCGTTACGGCCGATGACGCAGATCTTCTCGCCCTTGCACACCAGCGCGTTGAACGGCTTGATGACGCTCTGGCCGTCGAAGGACTTCTCAATGCCCTCGATCATCAGCGTCTGCTTGCCGCTGACCACCTTCTGATCGAAGCGGATGAAGGGCCGGGCGATGTTGGAGCGCTTCAGATCGTCCGTGCGCAGCTTCTCGATCTGCTTGATGCGGCTCTGCACCTGCGAGGCGCGCGTGCCGGCGTGGAAGCGGGCCACGAAGTCCTGCAGCTGGGCGATCTTCTTCTTCTTCTCCGAGACCTCGGACTCGACGCGGCTGCGCACCTGGGCCTTCTGGTGCACCATGTCGTCATAGCCGCCCGTGTACTGGATGATCGTCTCGTAATCGATGTCCGCGATGTGGGTGCAGATCGCGTTGAGGAAGTGCCGGTCGTGGCTGATGGTGATCAGCACGCCCTGGTACTCGGTGAGGAAGTGCTCCAGCCAGCGGATGGACTCGATGTCCAGGTTGTTGGTGGGCTCGTCCAGCAGCAGCCCCTCGGGCTTGCCGAACAGCGCCTGCGCGAGCAGCACGCGCAGCTTGAGGCCGCCGGTGAGCTGCCGCATGGGGCCCTCGTGGAACTGCTCCTCGATGCCCAGGCCCACCAGCAGGGTGGCCGCGTCGCTCTCGGCGACGTAGCCGTCCTCCTCGGCGATGACGCCTTCGAGCTCGCCCAGCCGGTTGCCGTCCTCCTCGGTGATCTCGGACTTGGCCAGCAGCTGGTTCTTCTCGTGCATCGCCTCCCACAGGGGCTTGTTGCCCATGAGGACGACGTCCAGCACGCGGGTGTCCTCGTAGCGGAAGTGGTCCTGGCGCAGGATGCCCAGGCGCTTCGGCCGGGACAGCGTGCCCATGTCCGCCTCTTCGTCCCCCGCGAGGATCTTCATGAACGTGGACTTGCCTGCCCCGTTGGGGCCCGTGAGGCCGTAGCGCCGGCCCGGCGAGAACGAGACGTTCACTTCCTCGAAGAGCTTCTTGGGCCCGTAGGCCTTGGAGACATTGATGACGTTGAACATGGCGTGCGCGGCCTTATCACCGCGGAAGCGCGGTGTGGAGACCTTGTAACGCCGCCGCGCCGCAGTTCATGCCGGGAGCGGCCAGGGGAGCGGGGGCTCGGCTCACAAGGTGTGGGCGAATCTGACGTGTCGCGGGTATAAGCCCGGGCAATGGCCGTTCGCTTCGAGCTCTTGACTACCGATCCCACCGGGGCCCGCGCCGGGGTGCTGCACACCCGCCGGGGCTCGTTCCCCACCCCCATGTTCATGCCGGTGGCCACCCACGCGTGCTTCCGGCACCTGGGCATGGAGGAGGTGTGGGAGACGGGGGCCCGCGTCCTGCTGGCCAACACGTACCACCTGATGCTCCGGCCCGGGGCGGAGGTGTTCAAGAAGTTCGGCGGCATTCACCCCTTCATGCAGTGGAACGGGGCGGTGCTGACGGACTCGGGCGGGTTCCAGATCTTCTCGCTGCCCGAGGACCGGCTGATCACCGAGAAGGGCGCGCACTTCCGCAGCTTCTATGACAACAGCCGGCAGCTGTTGAGCCCCGAATCCAGCATTGCCATGCAGCAGGCGATCAACTCGGAGATCATGATGGTGCTGGATGTGTGCATCGACTCGCGCACGGACGAGGCGGGCACCCGCGAGGCGATGGAGCGCACCCACCGGTGGGCGCTGCGAAGCCTGGCGGCCAAGCAGAAGGTGGACACCGGGCAGGCGCTGTTCGCCATCGTCCAGGGCGGGGTGCACCCGAAGCTGCGCGACGAGAGCGCGGCATTCCTCACCCCGCACGCCTTCGACGGCTTCGCCATTGGCGGCCTGGCGGTGGGCGAGACGAAGGAGGAGCGCGAGACGATGACGGAGCGGGTCACGGCCTCGCTGCCCACCGACAAGCCGCGCTACCTCATGGGGGTGGGCACGCCCATGGACCTGGTGGAAGCGGTGATGCGCGGCGTGGACATGTTCGACTGCATCATCCCCACGAAGATGGCGCAGCAGGGCTACGCGTACACCTTTGGGGGCCTCGTCCGTATTACCCGCATGGTGTACCGGCTGGACGACACGCCGCTGGACGCCCAGTGTGACTGCTACGTGTGCAAGCGCTACACGCGCGGCTACCTGCAGCATCTGATGCGGGGCAAGCACCACCTGGGCTCGCGCATGCTGTCCATCCACAACGTGCGCCACTACCAGCTGCTCATGGCCCGGCTGCGCACGGCGATCCTCCAGGGCTCCTACGCGCAGGCGTACCGTGAGCTGAAGGCCGCCATCGCTCCGCCCAAGGACCTGCGTGGCGACATCTCTCCGGACACGGTCACGCTGAAGGACGTGGGCTGAGCTTGCGGGGGCTCAGCGCTGGAGCTTCTCGAGCCAGCTCTTCGCCTTCTGGTGAATCTCGTCCTCGGGGAGCGTCAGCGCCATGACCTTGTGGAATTTCGTCCTGGCCTGTCCTGGATCGGTGTCCTTGAGGGCGTAGCAGAGAAGGTAGAGCTCCTTGGCCTTCTGCCTCAGCTGGGTGATGAGCTCGTGGGTCAGCCGGCTGGGGCTTGCGGTGCCGGCTAGCTCCCGGTCCAGCGCGACCAGGCGCACCAGGCGCTGGGTGCCCATCCGCTCCCCCTTCCTATAGAGGATGCTGAACTCTTTCAGCGCCTCGAGCTCCGCCTTGCACTCGGGCGATGAGGAGGCGCATGCCTGGGCAAGCTTCACCGCTGCAGGCAGGTCGCCATCCATGAAGTGATCGATGGGCTGCTTGGGCGCTGGCGCCGTCAGGGGCGTGAGCTCGAGGGGCTCGACTGTAACGAGGGCACTGGCCTCGGCGTGCTCCGGAAAGAGGGCGAGCACAGCCAGGGCCATGGTCTGGGCTTGCTCGAGCTGCCCCTGGTCGCGCAGGGCCTGGGCCTCACGGACTCGCTGGTTGGCGGCGTCCTTCAGCTCGCGCTGCAGCTTGCCCAGCTGCTCGTACTGCATCGTGTCGGGGGTGACCGCGTCCAGCTCGGTCTTGGCCTGGGTCAGCTGTCCCACCGACAGCGCGGCCTGCGCCGCCACCAGGTGGTTCTGGTGGCGGATCTCCTGTTCCACGCGAAAGAGGTAGTCCGGGAGTTCGTGCTGGTCAGGATCCTGCTGCTGAACCTTCATCAGCACTTCCCGTGCCTCGACCCATTTCCCCTCGCGCATCAGAATCTTGGCTTCCCGGAGGTGTTCCGCCTGCTCTGTGTACTCCAGGGGCGGCCCCGGACAGTCGAGGGGGCCCGGTGGCTTGGGGGAAGGAATCAGGAACAGGCCTCCGAGGCCGAGGCCCCCCACGGCCAGCCCCGCCGCGATCCACTTCTTGCGTTGGCTCACGGGCCGGGGCTGTGTGAGCGCGGACCCCTGCTCCGGTGCTTCGTGCTCCGGCAGTGGAACCTCTGGACCGCCCGAAGGGCTGCCGGGGGAACGTGGCGGACGTCGTGGCAGGGGGTTGGTGGCCATGGGAAGTG
>DASVVJ010000871.1:0-3295 GCA_036389955.1 Myxococcaceae bacterium | reverse complement strand
GGATGTGATGACCGAGCCGCTCTTCGCGCTGCTGCTGGCGGCGGGAATGCTGGCACTGGAGTCCGGGCGGCGGTTGCTGGCCGCGTGCCTCTGGTCCCTGCTGCCACTGGCGAGGCCCGAGGGAGGGCCCGTGCTGGCGGTGCTCGGGTTGGTATGGGGCCTGGAGGCGCTGCGCAACCGGCGTGCCCTGGTGCCGCTGCTGGGGCTGGGGCTGGGCCTGGTGCTGTGGGAGGCCACGGTGCTGGCACTCACGGGCAACTGGCGCTACCTGCTCGAGACGTTCCCCTGGCCGGTACAGAGCGACCAATGGCAGGGCTCACCGTTCCACTACCTGCTGCGCTGGCCGCTCATTCTGGGAGTGGCGGGGCTGGTGTCGTGGCTGCTGGGGCTGCGGCCCTCGTGGCGCGCGGGAGGGAGCTTGCGGCTCTGTGTGCTGTTCGTGAGCGCGGTGCTGGCCGTGCACGCGTTTCTCTTCGCGACGGGCGGCTTCGCCTCCACGGGCTTCGAGCGTTACTTCGCCACGCTGGCGCCTACCAATGGCCTCATTGCCCTGGCAGGGGTGGCGTGGCTGGTGGAGCGCGGCGCCCGCTGGGTCCGGTACGCGCTGCCGCCACTGTTGGCGCTTCAGGCGAGCCAGGGGGTGCTCTGGATCGAGGGACAGACGCTCGCGCACCTGCCGAAGGCCACGCTCCAGGCCCTGCACGAGGCCCGCTCCCGGGTGAACCTCGAAGGCCGCTTCGTCATCGCATCGGATCTCCACGCCTTCGTCTTCCTGGACATCGATCCGGGCCCACGCGACGCCAGGCTTCGGGCCTCACGGGATCGAGCCCTGAAGCGCATCGAGGAGCTGCCCGTGGGCACCGTCGTCATCTGGGACAGCATGGTGGGCCACTGGTGGTACCGGCTGGACGTGGAGGACTTCACCGCGCGGGGCTACCAGGTGCTGTGGGAGCAGGAAGCCGAGCTGCGCTCTCCCCTGCTGAACCGCCCCAGCGGGCAACGGCTGCGCCAGGCGGTCCTCCTCCGGCAGACCGGGCCGGAGTAGCCCCTCAATCCCTGTGCTCGGGTTCAAGCCCTGAGGACAGCTCCTTCAGGCGCCGCTCCGCGGGCGCGCTGAGCAGCGAGTCCGGGTGGGCCTGGAGGAAGTCCTTCAGGGCCTGGGCCTCCTGAACGGGATCTCCGAGTGCCCGCCAGGCCTCGGCCACTCCGTGATGCGCCTCTTCGGCCAGCACGCCATGAGGCTGCATGCGCAGCGCCTGCTGGAACTGCCGCAGCGCCCCCTGCGCGTCTCCCAGGTGCTTCAGCCGGAGTTCTCCCGAGGCCACACGCGCCACGTAGGCCGAGTCCGTCCCCGGGTAGGACCGGATGACGCGCTGGTAGAGCGTCTCCGCCTCGCGCCACCCTCCCGCGGCCCGGCGCTCATTGGCCCGGCGCAGGAGATCCTCGGGCTCCGTCGGGGCCGCCGACCGCTGACGCACCACCGGCTCAGGAGGCGCGGTGACCGGGGGCTCCACCGGTGACGCCGGTGCGGGCGGCACGAGCGGCTCGGGGCGAGGCGCCTCCACGACAGGCGGCGGCGAGACCGGGCTCGTCGCCACTTCGACGGGCCGCGGCTCGGGGCGCGGCCTCCGGAAGTGCCAGACGCCCGCTGCCGCCGCCCCCGCCAGCATCAGGCAGGCGCCCGTCACCCAGAGGCCCCGGCGCCGCCGCTCGCGCTTCGGGCTCGGCCGGAGCCTGGTGCGCCCCAGCCGCAGCCGGCTGCGCACCGTCTCGAAGGGAATGCCCAGCTGCTCGGTCATCTCCGGCACGCTCATCCCCAATACGTAATGGAGCACCAGCGCGTGCCGCTGCTCGTCAGAGAGCTGATCCAGCAGCCGCGCCATGTCCCGCCGGAATACATAGTCATCCGGTGCCACATCGTCCGATGGCACCCGCGCCAGCTCCTCGGGCTCCGAGTCCGACACGCTCAGGTCGGCACGGGCCCTCCTCCGCGAGGCAAACACCACGCGTACCACCACCCGGTCCGACCAGGACTTGAAAGAACCCTCCCGCCGCCAGGTCCGCAGCCCACGCAGAATGGCGATGAGCGCTTCCTGGGCGGTGTCGTCCACGTCATCTCCTCGCAGCAGGTAGCGCACGAGGTTGCGCACGCGCGGCAGCAGCTCCGCCACGAGCAGCTCGGTCGCACGCCTGTCTCCAGAGATGACCGCATCGATGCGGTCCTGCTGCGGGGAGTCGGCCACCAGCTCCTCGGTGCTGAGCGCCCTCATCTGCCGTATGGAGGCAGGGGCGGGGATTTTCGGGTCACCCGAATTCATGGGGCGCCCACGAGGAGGGCCAGCCCCAGACGGGGTTGCGCCACCCACAGGGCGTTGCGCAGGAGGAACTCGTCCCCCCGCGTGTAGCCAAGGGTCGGCACGCCCGCCACCATGTCCACGGCCACAGCCGCCTCCAGGGCCACGGGGCCCGCACTCCAGCGCGCCGAGAGTTCCGGGCTCACCGTGGCGGCCAGGGTGAAGCGGGTGGGAGAGGCCACCACCTCCGGCCGCAGGGCCACGGAGCGCCGGTGGTAACCCACCAGGCCGGCGCTGAGGTCCGCGCCCAGCCGGGGCCGCGCCGAAGGCCTCAGGCCTACGCCTCCCCCCGCGACGAGCGCATGCCGGGAGAGGGAAACGCGCGTGTAGACATCCGAGAGGTGGGCCGGGAGGCTCGGCAGCAACTGCACGCGCGCCCGCAGGCGACGGCCTTCCCAGCCAACCCCCAGCTGCGGGCCCTGCTGGCCTCGGGGACTGGCCCCGTCCACGGCGGCCTGCCAGCCCACGGCGAGGACCCAGGCCCCTTCACGCAGCGGAGGGGCAGAGACCGGGACCACCGGAGCAGGCCCGGCAGGGAGAGGCGTCTCCGAGGCAGCAGGTGGCGTGGGCTCCACCTTCACCTCCACCTCCACCTTCACCTCCACCCCGACTTCGTGACCGGCCTCCAGTGCCTTCACCGCGGAGCGCACCACCAGGGCCGCGGCCTCGGCCATGGCGGAGCGGCTCAGCCGTCCTCCGGAAGGGTCCGCCTGGATGCGACGGACAAACAGGTGCTGGGTGGAGGGCTCCGCGATGTGAACGGTGATCTCGTCCGGCGAGTGACTGAACCAGAGGGCCAGCCGGGCGGACTCGCTCGCCGCCAGGTCCACGGCGGCCCACCACTGCTCCGCGTCGCTCGGGCCTGGCGCGGGCCCCGGCCTCATTCCCGGCTCTTTCCCTCCATATCTCCGAAGCACACGGACCCCCCCCATAAAGGAAGT
>DASVVJ010000870.1:0-18573 GCA_036389955.1 Myxococcaceae bacterium | reverse complement strand
CCGCTGAAGGTGCGGATCGAGTTCACCGCGTCAGAAGCTCGCGCAGTACCAGACTGCAGCAGGTCACCGCGCCTTCGGCCTTCTGCAACTCCGAGATATCGACGGGGGTGACGGCAATCCCCGCGTCCTCGAGCCGCCGCTGAGTACGCGGGAAGCACGCCGGGTACACCACGCCTCTCCCGAGCCACAGCGCATTGGCGGCATGCTCCTCGCCCGGGTCCACCTCCATCAGGCGAAAGCCAGCGAACGTGGCCGGATCGACCCAGGCCGGTTGCACCAGCAGCGTGTCCTCCGCGACCTGAGTGACCGCGGACTTCAAGTGCAGGCAGCCGCGAGTGGGCACGGCGTGCACCTCGTATCCGAATTCGGCGACCCTCTCGCGTAGCTGGGCGATGCCCGAGGCGTTGCTGCGCGCCGATTGGCCGACATACAGCGAGCGGCCCACGCGAAGCACATCGCCACCATCCAGTGTGCCCGGGGCCTCCAGCGTGCGCAGCGGACGGTGGCGGGCCAGTACCTCCGCCAACGAGGAGACCTCCGCGCGCCGCGACTCAGCGCCTGGCCGGGTCAGGATCGCCACCTCGTCCAGCACCACCGCCACGTCCTCGACAAACACCGCGTCGGGGAGGGCGTCCTCCGCCGGCAGCACCATCACCTGGCACCCGAGTGACTCCAACGCTCTCCGGTAGGCCTGATGCTGCGCAGCGGCGAGGGTGACATCGATCGCGCTGCGCGGCACGAATGACAGCTCGCAGCCTCCGAGGCTGGAGCTGACGTCACGGGTGATCGCAATGAGCATGGGTGACACCCTAACCCCATCTGGTCCGTCTCATGCTCCGGGCGCGATGTGGATCTTCACCGAGTGCCCCACCGACGGCACCGAGTCGCCGTCGATGACGAACAAGAGGTAGTACCCGGGCGGCGCGACGTTGTTGTTGGGGGGCGCCGCGACCTGCACGGACGTGGCCGAGCGGCTGAGGATGGACAGCTCGATGCACCGCTGGTCCGCATCATAGCCGTGGGTGGTGGAGCCACAGCGCACCAGCGTCACACGGGTGACTTTGCCCGCTTGGGGAGTCGAGATGCTGAAGGGCTGCGAGGCACCAGGGGTGAGATCGAGCGGTGCGTTGGAGATGGTGGGACGGGCTCGCCGGAAGAAGTAAGGCGGAGAGAACACCTCGATCCGAAGCTCGCGGTTCTGGAGCCCTGGCGCACACTCCTTCTGCGAGCCCGCCGTCCACACGCGGCCATCCGGTAGCAACAGCGCGACGGTGTGGTATTCGCGCGTCACCTGCGCGTCCGCGACGATCTGCCAGCGGTTGGTGAATGGATCATAAAGCTCCACGGTGAGGATCACGTGCCGCGCGTGCGTGCCTCCGTCGTGGTCGTGTCCCTCGCTGAAGTGCCCTCCCAGCACCAGCACCTGGCCTGTCGGCAGAAGCACGGCGCAGCAGTTGTCGCGGGGCGGGTCGCCCTCCAGCACGCGGGGGCCCGTGGGCTGCCACGCCGGTTGGGGCTGTCCCAGGTCGAGTAGCTGCGGCTTGCTTGCGCCCACCGCCAGCAGCCGCGCCCGGTAGCCTTCGCTCGCGCGCAGCGGCAGCAGCACGCTGGTGTGCAGGTTGGACCAGTCGCCGAACTTGAAGCCCTCCGGGGCGGGGACCAGGGCACTCCAGGCCCGGGTGGCTGGATCCCAGGTGTAACATCGCTCGGGTTCGCTGCCGGAGACGCCCGTGAAGGGAGTGGTGGAGAAGACGCGCCCGTCGGGCAGCAGGTGCAGGCGCGGGTAGGCGGGCCCCTTTCTGCTGGAGGGCGTCGGCACGTCCGAGTTCTGATTTACCCAGCCGCCCGTGGAGGGATCAAACACCTCGACCGTCGTGTTGTTCTCACGCAGGTCCTCGATGGCGGGGAAGCCGAGCATCGACACCACCTTGCCGCTCGGCAGGGTGAGCAACGTCGGGTACCAGCTGCCTCCCGTGTCCAAGGCTCCGGGCTGGGCCGGGTTCCGGGTCATGTCGCCAGTAGCAGTCCACTGCCGGGTGGACGGCGAATAGATGGCCGTGTTCCTCAGCCCGGGGTTGGTGTCGAAGCCGCCACGGGCATGGACACCGGCATACCCACCCGCGACCAGCAATTGCCCATCCGGCAAGAGGGCATGCCCGCAGCAGAAGAGATCATGCACGCGCGTGAGCGGGTGGGGATCGGCCCGCATGGGTGAGCCTTCCAGCTCCACGTCATGGGTGGAGGGATTCCAGAGGCGGGTGCTGTCGGCCGCCTCCTCGTAGCGGGGCTCTCCGGGTTGGATGCTGTACTGGGAGCCTCCGAAGTACAGCACTTTGCCGTTATGGAGCAGGGCGGCGTGAATGGGGAGGATCTCCGAGCCGATGCCCGGCAGGCTGTGCTCGGTGGCAATGCGCTGCTCCATCTCCGCGCCCGCCGGAACGTCGTTGGTGATGACGGAGTCGGCACGTCCCCGCAGCGACCATGCGGGGTGCCAGGACTCGCCCGGCGAGTTCTGCCAGGTGTGTCTCACCTCCTGTCGCGTGCCAATGTTGAAGAGTTCCAGCGTCTCATCCGCATTGATGCCAACGGCGAGCTCGAGCGTGGAGTTCTGCTCCTTGAGTAACGTCCACTCCATCCAGGAGCCGTTGGGGGCATCCTGCCGGGTGTGGAGCACGTCCTGCCCTTCACCGACCAGGAACAGCTCCAGCGGACCGTCTCGGGGCGGGCTGACCGCGAGGCTGGTGCCGGTGATGCGGAGGGCTGCGTTGCTGATCGGCTGCCAGCCGAGCCACTCTCCTCCAGGAGCGCTCTGGCGATTGCCGAGCACCCCCAGATCTGCTCCGAGCACGAACACCTCGAGCGTGCCGTCGCTGTTGCGCGTTGCGGCCAGGCGGGTGCCGGGCAGTGGCGCGGCCGTCAGTCCCTGGAAGCTCAGGATGCTCCACTCGCCCCACTGACCATCCGAGTCCTGTTGCGAGAGGTGGAGCACGTCCTGGTTGGTGCCGATCAGGAACAGCTCGAGCCCGCCGTCCTGCCTCTGGGTGACAGCCAGGCTGTTGCCCCGGATATCGAGCGCCTCGTGGGTCAGCCGCTGCCAGTTCGTCCAGCTCCCGCCCGGGGCGAGCTGTTGGCGGAGGTAGACGCCCAGGTCCGGCATGATGATGAACAGCGCCAGGGTCCCGTCCTTGTTCTGAGCCGCGGCGATGACGTTTCCGTGGGTGGGCGACAGCACGCTGTCGTGTCCCAGGATGGTTTGCCACTCAGACCAGGCGCCACCCGGCGAGGTCTGCCAGCAGTGCAGCAGATCTCCTCCGTTCTTCAAGGACGGGTTTCCGGTGCCCACCAGAAACAGCTCCAGCCGGCCGTCTTGGTTCTGGGCGACCGCCAGGCTCTTGCCCTTGATGTCGAGGGCGTTGTTGGTGAGCCACTTCCACGGTGCCCACCTGCCGCGCGGGGTGAACTGCTGGGTGAACAGCACTTCGCCGCTGGGATCGACGAAGAACGCGGCCAGGGTCCCGTCGGTGTTCCGCGCCATGGCAAGGCGGCCGGCAGCGGAGTTGGCACCCTGTACTCCATGCTCGTGATGAAGATGCTCGAACAGAAATTCCATGACGGCCCCCCGGGTTCGGCTCGGAATACGCATCACGCAGGGACCGCGCTATTGCCTCGAAGGGCATCCCCAGTGCGGATGTGTGAGACTCGACACCGGTGCCGGCACCCAATGCCAGCCAGGCACCGCAGGTGACGCTGCTGCCGGATGGCAAGACCGTGGGCCTGCGCCCCTTCTACGACCGCGTCTTCTTCGACAAGAGGACCTGGCAGAGCAACGGCCTGTCCGACCTGCTCTTCTTCACCTTCAAGCCGTAGACGGCCCATGCGCGTGGGAGCGGCGCCAGCGCCGCTCTCCGCCCTACAAAACCAGAATTCGCTCCTTGTTGCGGCTGAAGAGCCCCTCGATGAACCGCGAGATGGGATCGGCGCCTCGTGTGCGGGTGATGTGCATGCCGGTGGGGGAATAGTGGGCTTCGAGCGTGGGGATGGCGCGGGTGAGCTCGACCTCGTACGGCGCGCAGCCTTCTGGAGCGCAGCTGCCACAGTAGAGCTGGTCCTCGAGCGTGAAGGCGTGCTCGAGCTGCAGCTTGCGCTGGCACGTGGTGCACTTCGGCTTGATCAACCGCTGGGCCTCGCGCAAGGGGGCCAGCTCGAGCCCCTCGGCGCGGCTCGCCTCATCGGCCTGGCTGAGCACCTCCAACTCACCGGCGTCCAACGCCACGCCACGGCAACCGGGGCAGATGTCTACTTCGACCCCGTGCACCACCGCCACGCTCAGCGGCGCGGAGCCGCACTGAGGACAGGTGGGCGCGGCGTGGCGGCACCGGGTGCACTCGGGCACGGCGTCCAGGGGCGCCTTGCAGCCCTTGCATTTGCCGTGTTGGCCCCGAGCGCGCTCGATGAGCGCATCCGTGGCCGGGCGTCCCACCACCTTCGCCAGCGCCTCGCCCTCGAACCACAACGAGGAGCAGCGGCCGCACTGCTCGCGCGGCAGCCCGTTGGAGAGTGTTGGCCGCAGCGTTCCATAACAGAAGGGACAGGAGCTCATGGCCGCAGTATAGCCGGGCGTGGGCATCCTCCGGCTGTTGACGTACGCGGAGCGGACTTAGCGCGGTTCCCGCTGAGCCTGCTCCAGCGCGCTGGCCAGCATCAATGCCGGGCGGGTGAACGCCTCCAGCTCCTCGACCTTGGCGGGCACCAGGCGCTGCTCGGCTTCAATCCACCCTTCCCGGATACGGAAGGCCGTGCAGGCCAACGTCAGCTCATAGAGATGCTCTCGCACCCGCTCGTGCCGCAGCAGAGAGGCCGTCTCGGGCGAGAGGTTCTTCACGTTGAAGAACGCGTCGAACCACGCGTCGCCGTGCTCCGGCTCACCCTTGCCAGCCCGCCGAGAGGCCTCGTCTCCGAGCCCCTGGCGCGCCAGGAAAAACCCGGGCGGCAGCAACGAGTCCACGCGGAGGCGGAGCACGGCCGCGGCGTACATGGCCTTGCCCTCACTGAGGTACCGCGCCTCCACCGTGAGCGGCAATCCCTCGCGCAGCCCATCGAGCCGTAGTCCCCGGGCGCCCATGTCCATGCCATGGCGGCGGGCGAACTCGGACCAGGCGGCAACCCGTGCCGCGCTCGCCCTGCGCAGCAGGTACACGCTCCCGAAAGCGAGCAGCCCCGCAGCCAGGAGGAGCAGGAAGACGGCCGGATCGAAGATCATTGCCTGGACGGAGGGAGACGATCAGCGTCGCGGTGGGCAGTCCCCGGGCCGCCTCGAGCCTGATGAGAAGCCCTCCTGGGTAGCCCCGGCCCAGTGGGGCTGGGAGTGGGCCGAGTCCAGGTCCGCCCAGGTGGGACACCGTGACTGCAGGCGAGGCCCGAGGCCGGGTTGCTGCGCATTGACCAGCACCCCAAGCACCTGTCCGTAATGCTCCTGCTGCCAGGCCTCCCAGCTGGGCCCATCCATCCAGTACGTGTCCTCAGTGGGGGAAGCCTCATCCACTCGAATCACGCGTGGCCCGCTCGAGCATGCCGCCATCACCAGGGCGGCAACCGACACGGCAAGCACTCCACGGACGCGGACGCTGGCGGAGCTCTTCTGGAAAATGGGAGGGGAGGGTTTCATGGTGGGCTCGAACGCATCATACCCCACCACGACCGACGCAGCCCGTTGAGGCGTGAGCAGCCTCGCTCAGATCTTGCCCTGCTGAATGGCCTCCTTCACCGAGGCGGGGCGGATGTGCGGGTAGCGTGAGTTGAGCAGCGTGCCCAGCCGGACCTTCCCGCCGAAGAAGCCACGCATGTACATCAGCGGCAGCCAGGCGAACATGTTCTGCGGTTGAGCCTTGAGTTGGCGCTCCACCTCCGCCTTCAGGTCCTCCAGCGAGCCACGGTGCTCCACGGTGAGCTTGCGGCCCGTGGCCTCCTGATAAGTGCGCACCAGCTCGTGGAAGGTGAGCGAGTCACCCCGGACATAGAAGCGGTTGGGCACGGGGGAGGGGTCCGTGGCGGCCTCGGCGGTGTAGCTGGCCGTGTCCTCATACGTGGTGAAGTCGATGGGCATGTTGCCATCGCCCCAGTAGTTCGCGGTGCCCTTCTGGGTATCGAGCAGCCCCGTGAAGCCGAACACGTTGCCGGCCGAGAACATGCCCTGGAACACATGGACCACCTCCATGCGCCCCGAGGCCTCCTTCTGGGCCGCTGTGGCGAACTGTCGGCGCCAGTCCGAATTGAGGTTGACGCCCTCCTCCAGGCCGAAGAAGTCGTACGAGTAATCCGAGGGGATGAACCGGCGCGCACCGGCACCCAGGGCCGCGCGCAGCAGGCGCAGTTGGCCCTCGATGATGATGTCCGGCCCGCCCTGTACTGCCGACACCACGCTGAAGACCCCCTCGCAGGCCTTCGCCAGGACTGCCTCGAAGCCTGCCTCCAGGTCCCCCTCCACTACCTGGGCCCCGGCTGATTCGAGCTTCGCCAGCTTCTGGCGGCTGCCCGCGCGGACCAGGCACCGCACCACCACCCCGGGCTTGTCCAGCAACGCCTGCGCGATCAGCCCTCCCAGTCCCCCCGTGGCTCCTACCACCAGCACCGTCTTCTTCGTCTCTTGTGCCATGTTCGAGCGCTCCCTGCCTGTGCAGCGTGAGCCCCGACAATAAGAGGACCGGGGTTTGCTCGCTGTCCCAAGTGGGAAAACTCTCTGTTGCTCCAATCGATCAGGAGGAACTGCACCTGAGCCAGTGAGCCCTGACGTGGCTGGGGATCAGCCGCGCCACGCGCCATGTGCTGCCGCTTCGGCGGCATACGACTCGAAGTCCTTGGGCTCTCTCCCCGTTGTCCGCCGTACGACGTCGGTGGGCTTCCCGTCACCCAGCGCGCGCAGGGCCGCGAACGCCTGGACCTCCCGCATCGTCTGCTCCCGTGGCAGACCCAGCGCGCCCATCGTGGCCAGGTAGTCCTCGGCCTCTCCCCGGAAGCGGACCTCGCGGCCCGACACCCGGCGGATGATCTCCAGGGCTTCCGTGAAGGACAGCGCTCGAGGCCCGGTCACCTCGTAGGTCTGCCCCGCATGGCCGTCTTCCGTGAGCGCCGCCGCGGCGACGGCCGCGATGTCACTGGCATCCACGAAGGGTTGGCGGAGAGGGCCCAGGGGCATCGCGAGCTCCCCTGCCATGATGGACTCCCGGAAGAAGCCCTCGTCGAAGTTCTGGTTGAACCAGTCCGCCCGCAGGATGGTCCAGTCCGCTCCGGACTCGCGCACGGTCCGTTCGGCCGCCATCAGCCGCTTGTCGCCCATGGCCTCAATGGCCCTGCTGGACAACAGCACGATGCGACGGACTCCCTGTTCGACCGCACAACGGACGAACGCCGGATCCACCGGCAGCTCATGCGGTGCCATCAGATACATCCGCGAGGCCCCGCCTAGGCTGCCGCGCGCTTGATGGCCCGCTTGTGCTCCTCCCAGTCGTCCAGGTCTCAGCGAGCTTCCGCAGGGTCCGAGGTGGGCACGGTCTTCCGGGGAGGCTCAAGAGCCGGTCCGTAACACTTCCCCTTGAGGAGCAGATAGCCGCTCAGTCTGCATTCCTCGGCGGTCGCCGAAGGGTTCGCCATCCAGCAGCCTCCGTTGATGAGCACCTGCGTGCGGCCTGGGCATCGGCCTTTCGCGTCTGGCCGGATCTGTCCAGGACGGGGCTCGGGCGGAGAATCTTTGGCGATGGGTTTCTGCCCCGAAGAGAGTGGAATGGAGACCTGAGGCTCCGTGGGCGAGGTGTCTCCCACAGCGGCGGTGCCCGCATCGGGCGCATGAAAGGATGAAGTCTGCTCTGCGCTTGTGGAGACGAACTCGGGCGGAACAGGCACAGGCTGCCGCATGAGCCAAAGGAGTAGCGCTGCGACTCCCGCGACTGCCAGGGCAAGCCAAGGCTTCCAGGCCTGTTCGCGTGCCGGAGAACGGGGCCGCTCTGTCGGCTTGCGTGTACTCAACGGAATCGTGGCTCGCGGCGGCCCAGCCTCGGCAGCAGGTAGTGCAGCGGGCTGGAATTTCGTGCTCCGCTTCTCTGCCGCAGCTTCCAGCGCTTCGGCCACCTGCGCTGCTGTACCGCGTGCCTCTGGGGCATCTGAGAGCAGGCGGAGAATCACCTCGCGCAGTCGTGGTTCCACCCGTGGGTTGCTCTCCAGGAGTGGCCTGGTGTCGGGGCCCGTCACCTGCCAGGCGCCGGCCTCATCCGGCTGGACATCCAAGGGCGGCGGGTACTGCCCCATGGCGAGGCGATAGGCCGTCACACCCAGGGCATAGAGGTCATCGGCAGGAGAGGGCGGGTAATAACTGTCGCGGTGGCGCGCCAGGCGGATCTCGAACAGCGAGGCCTGCGGAGACAGATAAGCAGGGGTACCCGGAGCCAGTGCCTGCCAGGTGAGGCGTTTGGCCCCCTGAAAGTGGCCCGAGCCGAAGTCGATGAGCACCGGCAGGTTGTCCGACAGCCGGACCAGGACGTTGTCGCCCTTCACGTCGCGGTGCACGGCACCGGCGGCATGAAGGGCCTGTAGCGCCCGTGCCAACTGAGCCAGCAGCAGGCACGTCTGCTCGTGAGAGGGGGCGTGCTGCTCCGCCCAGGCGTACAGCGGCGTGCCCTCCACCCACTCCATCACGAAGAAAGGTTGCTCGGTTGCGCTGGAAGGAGGGCGCAGCGCTCCACTGCCCAGCAGACGGGGAATGCCCGGGTGGCTCAGGCGCGAGAGCAGCTGCGCCTCGCGAACGAAGCGCTCATTCCACGGCAAGAGGGAGAGCTTGAACGCGACAGGGCCCGCGTGCTCTTGGCCGATGCGCACGGCCCGGTAGACAGCGCCGTACGTGCCCTGGCCCTGCCAGGCCTCCACTCGCCACTCTCCTACCTGCGTGCCAGGGGGTATCCGGTGCAAGGGCTCCTCGGGGGTGCGAGCGCCGCATGCTACCCATGTCCTCCACGGAACGCTGCAGCGTGTCGCCATCCTCCGGGGCAATGGCCAACGCCCGCTGCGACACCAGATTGCGCCCCTGCCTGAACTCAGCCGATGGAGGGGGATCGACATGAGTCGAAAATCCGCTGGAGCGCTGCTGGCTGGCGCCTGCTTGCTGTTCATCGCCTGTGGAACCGAGGAACTCCCGGAGCAGGCCCAACTCGAAAACTCCGGAGAGCGCCTCGACGCCAGCTGTCAGCCGCCCTCGTTCGTCGCGGAGCTCACGTCTGGAGCGGCCGGCTCGGACATCCGGGCGATCCTCGAGTTCAACGGGGTGCTCCTCGTCAACGTCTATACCGGCCCCACGAGCGATCTGTGGAAGGTGGTGGAGCGTGAGAACGGGCCGGCCGGAGAGCCCCGGTGGGAGGCGGTGCTCCTGCGCCGCTTCTTCAACGCGCCGCTGAGCTTTCATACCCGCATCGGTTCAGCGCTCTATTTCACCGCGGATGATGGGGTACACGGCGGCGAACTCTGGAAGACGGATGGGACGGCCACGGGGACGAAGATGGTCGAAGACATCTGGCCGGGCACTGGCTCCTCGTTCCCCAACACCTTCGTCGAGGTAGGAAGCACGCGGTACTTCCTCGCCAGTGACGCGACGCATGGCCGCGAGCTGTGGAAGACCGACGGCACGGCCAGGGGCACCCGGCTCGTGGAGGACATCTTCCCAGGCCCCACCAACTCGGGGGTCTTCTCGCTGATGCGGCTGGGCAGCGACAAGGTGTTCTTCTTCGCGGATGACGGCGTGCATGGCACTGAACCGTGGGTGAGCGATGGCACGCATCGGGGCACCCGGCTCGTGGAGGACATTCTCCCGGGGTTGGGGAGTTCTCAGCCCTTCTCCGCCGCGCGGTTGAGCGACACGGAGATCTTCTTCGCCGCCCACGATGGCGTGCATGGCCGCGAGCCCTGGAAGAGCGACGGCACGCACCGGGGTACCGTGCTCATCGAGGACATTGTCCCAGGGATCACGGGCTCTGAGCCCGAGCAACCGTTCTCGGCGCATGGGGTGGTCTACTTCGCCGCGGATGATGGGGCGAACGGCCGGGAGCTCTGGTGGTCCGATGGCACGCACCGGGGCACCCGGATCCTCAAGGACATCAACCCCGGCCCGGGCGGCTCGAGGGCGGGCGCCCTGGCGGTCCTGGGCTCCAGCCTCTTCTTCATCGCGGAGGATGGAGTGCATGGCCGCCAGCCGTGGATCAGCAACGGCAGATCGAGCGGTACACGGATGCTTGGGCACTTCAACACGGGGGGCCTCGACTTTTTCGGCGGCCCGAGCTTCTCGGCCGGGGACAAGGTCTACTTCTTCTTCCTGACGCCGGAGTTCGGGCATGAACTCTGGGTGAGCGATGGGACGTCCGCGGGCACGCACATCCTCAAGGACATCAACCCCGGGCCTGGCAATGCCTTCGCGGCCGATCCCAATACGCCAGCGATCATCGAGGGCGGCATCCTCACCGACGCGAGCGACGGCGAGAATGGCCTCGAGCTGTGGTGGAGCAACGGCACCACCGAGGGCACGATGATGTCCGAGCTCAACCCTGGACCCGAGTCGAGCTTCCCGTTCGGCTACGCGCGGGGCGGAGCGTGGATCTACTTCTCCGCGGAAGACGGCGTTCGCGGCCGCGAGCTGTGGGCGCTGCCCCTGGCCTGTGTGCAGAGCCCCGGAGGTTCCTAGGCCCCGGCCCGCTTGAGCCTCTGGCCGCCGAAAGCATGGATCACCTGGGTGCCGTCCGCCCCGTCGAACACGTGGGCCTTGACACCGGGGATGCCCAGGGACCGAGAAGCGATCCTTGTCGAACTTGGCGGCGGGATTGCCGTCCACCGACGCCTCCAGGTTGTCGAGGCAGAGGTGCCAGCCCGTCGCATCGCGGGACACGTTCGCCCGGTCCGCTGGCACCGTGGTGAAGAGCAGCACACAGCCCGAGCCCTCGGGCCGCAGCTCCCACCGCAGCAGATCTCCCTCCCACGTGTACTTGAGCACGCGCGGGTGCTCGCGGTACGGCGTGAGCCAGTCGTCCAGCTCCAGCAGCGTTATATGCTCGCCCAGGCATATGCCTATCAAGGCATAGAGAGATGGCGTTGGACGGACCCGCGGCCCTCGGGCGGCAGGTCTGCTGGAGAAGTGGGGCGGTGTGCATTATTGAGTTCCCATGAGATGGACCTCCCTGCTGTCCCTCGTCTCGCTGGGGCTCTCCGTCCCCGCGCTCGCCGCTCCTCCCGCTGCCCCCACCGCCAAGCCCGCGGACACCAAGCCCACCATGTCGACTCCCGCCCACTTCGAAGCCGAGACCCGTGACTGGCACGCCAAGCGCATCTCCCGCCTGAAGGCCGAGGACAGCTGGCTCTCGCTCGTGGGCCTGCACTGGCTCAAGGAAGGCGACAACCGCTTCGGCTCGGCCCCGGACAATGACGTCGTCTTCCCTGCACCCGCTCCCGCCAAGGTGGGCACCTTCACCCGCAAGGGCGACTCGGTGAGCATCACCCCCGAGCCGGGCGTCTCGCTCACTCTGGATGGCAAGCCCTTCACCGGTGGCGCCGTGCGCAGTGACGCTCAGGGCGGCCCGGACACGTTGGCGCTGGGCTCCATGCGCTTCTTCGTCATCCGCCGCGGGGACCGCGTGGGCATCCGCGTGAAGGACGCGGAGGCCCCCACGCGCAAGAACTTCAAGGGCATTCCCACCTACGTGCCCAATCCCGCCTGGCGCCTGGAGGCTCGCTTCGAGCCGGCCACCACCCAGACGAAGATCGCCGTGCCCAACGTGCTCGGCGAGGTGGAGGAGATGGTCTCCCCCGGCACCGCCGTCTTCACCGTGGGCGGCCAGGAGTACCGGCTGGCTCCCGTGGATGATGGCTCCGGCCAGCTCTTCTTCATCTTCGGAGACCTGACCAACCGCGACGAGACGTACGGCGCCGGCCGCTTCGTCTACACGGACATGCCCAAGGACGGGAAGGTGGTGCTGGACTTCAACCGCTCCTACAACCCGCCGTGCGCCTTCACGCCGTTCGCCACCTGCCCGCTGCCTCCGCCGCAGAACCGGCTCAAGCTGCGCGTCGAGGCCGGCGAGAAGCGCTACGGCGACCACTGAGCCGCTTCACGCCGACGACAGCTTCAGGTCCCGGTTGAGCCCGGTGTCCCGGCTCACACGCCAGATCTTCTGATCCAGGTAGTAGTGGTGCAGCGCGAAGCCCCAGATGAAGCCCACCATCAAGTCCCTCAGCGAGATGCCTGGGCCCAGCATCACCTTCGCGTCGAAGCTTCCGCAGCCGGGGTGGGCCCCGAAGCCGCACCCCAGTCCGCGGTAGAGCAGGGTGAACGCCACGCCGCACGCGGCGTAGAAGAGGAAGCGCTGGCTCACCCGGGGCGCCCACCCGAACGCGGCGCGGTCCGCGCTCGGCGCGTGGTAGCGGTTGCGGTGATAGAACCAGACGATGCCGTGGTACTGAATGTTGTGGAACGCCGTCACCACCGCGGCCACCATGAGGAACTCGATGCGCGCCACCACGGGCGGCGAGAACAGCAGCGCGCTCAGCCCCAGCGCAGCCGCCAGCAGCAGCACCTTGGGCCCATTCACGCCCGCCCCCGCGCGCCAGCGCTGAAGCTGCCTCGCCGCGAACAGCGCCACCACCGCCAGCACCGCCGCCCAGCACACCTGGGTCAGCATCAGCTCCGGTCCCGGCTGCGTTCCCAGCCCGAGCATCCGCCGCGCCGAGGCGTGCGTCACCGCGAAGGCGACGAAGGGCGCCAGCAGCCCCACGTACAGCGTGAGGCTGTCGATGCGCCGGTCCACCGGGTGCACGTCTCCGTTCTTCCGCTGGTACAGCGACATCAACCCGTAGTGCTGGCGCACCACGTGCCAGTAGGCCCAGATGCCCGCCGCCGCCAGGAACAGGTCGAACGGCAGCCTCCGGCCCACCGCGAGCGACAGCGCCAGAAACAACGGTCCCACCGCGAACCAGCCCAGGCTGCCCCACAGCAGCCGGCGGCGGCTTTCCCGCTCCCGACGGTCCAGGTAGGTTCTCGAAACGGTGGCGAAGATATGTGGCCCGTCCAGCACGAGAATCCACGCCCACCACAGCATCACGCTGCTCACGCCCCCCCACATGTGCAGGCCCAGTAGCACCAGGCTGGCGCTCAGGCCTCCCACGGTTGAGAGCAGATCCTGGCGGCGGTCCACGAGCCAGCCCGCCCGCACGGGCGCCACGGAGGTGAGAGAGAGGGTGTTCATCGCACCCCACTGGTACCCACCGGCGCGAGACCGTCAAGGATGCCCTGGGGCGGATGGATCCCCTGAGTGAGGTATGTGACTACACACTCCACCCTGTGGCCGATCGAGCGGACAAGGGGTCATTAAGAACTTGAGCCGAAGGCGTATGACCGCGACAGTTCTGATCTATGGAACAGGGGCGGCGCGCGACAGACCGGAAATCCGTGGGTCTGCTGGTGAAGCTCAAGCACTCGGATGTGGGGAGCTTCGCTGAGGAGTTCGCCACCAACTTGAGCCCTGGCGGCATGTTCATCCGGTCGCGGAGCCCGCAGCCGGTGGGCACGCTCGTCAAATTCGAGGTGCAGATCGCCGGCGGTGTCCGCGTGCTGCGCGGCACTGCCGTGGTGCGCTGGGTGCGCGACGTGCCCGATGCCGAGGGCCCTCCCGGCATGGGGCTGCAGTTCCAGGATCTGGATCCTGTCACTCAGGCGCTCATCGATCGGATGCTCGAGCTGAACCGGGCCGCGGGGCGCTCCGGCACGGCGGGCCCGTCCACGTTCTCCGCCGAGGAGGTCGAGAAGGAGATGCTGGCCAAGGGGCTGCTGGATCGGCCCGGCCAGCCCACCACTGCCCCGGCTCGTCCGGCAGGCCCGTCCCAGGCCGCACCGGCGGCTCCCAAGGCGGGTGCCAATGCTGCTCCTGGCAGCGCGCCCGCGAAGCCGGCGGCTCCCGCGCCTCGCGTTGAGCAGCCCGGCGCGAGGCTCGTGGAGAATGCGGACCTGTCCGCGCTGATGGATGATCTGGCGGACCTGGGGACTCCAGGGAGTCAGCCGCTCGCGCCGCCCGTGCCGGTTGCGCCGCCAGCGCCTCGCTCGCCGCCGCCTCCTCCTGACGCATCGCTCGGCATCACTCCGCCGCCCGTGCCGCTGGGCGATGTGGACATCTCGCTGGATGATCTGATCGCCGACACCCCCGCGACACCCGCCGCCGTGCAGGAGGTGAAGTTCGAGGTGCTCGACGAGCCCATGCCCGATGTCGACTTCGAGATGGAGTCGCTGGGTGGGGACGTGCCGGTGGCCGTGGGGCTGCCGCTGGAGGAGTCCGAACCGCTCTCGCTGCCGCCGCCGGAGCCTGCTCCGGTCATCCGTGGCACGCCGCTGGAGACGCCCGTGCCCGTGGTGATGGGCCAGCCGGTGGCGCAGCCTCCTGCCGCGCCGATGGCGCAGGCTCGCGCCATGCCGCCTCCGCCGCCCCCCACGGAGATGCCGGCGGTGAAGGCGCAGGCCGTGCCGCCGCGCGCGCCGCCGCCGCCGCCGCGCGACGAGGACGAGAGCCCGACCTACGATGAGCTTGGGAGGATCATCAAGCAGGAGAAGCGAGAGACCACGGCCTATCAGCTTCTGCCTGCCGCGGACGGCGAGCTCCGCAAGCCCGGTGGCGGCACGGAGTTCGAGCTGGACCTGGGAAGTGACGAGTCCCTGGAACTGGACAAACCGGGACAGTCCTCCCGGAAGGGCGCCCAGGGCCGCCCGGCTGCTCCGCCGCCCAACGCCGCGGCGCGGTCCGTGCCTGCTCAGGCGGCCCGGCCAGCACCTCCTCCCGCTGTCAGTGTGCCCGCCGCCGCGGCGCCGCCCGTGGCCAGCGCGCCCGAGCCTCGCCGTGAGGCGCCGCGCCCGCCCGCGCCCGCGTCCACGGGCGATGGAAGCTCCACGCAGGTGCTGGACTCGCCGCCAGTCCGGCCCGTTCCTCCCGAGCCTCCGCGCTCGATGCTGTTGCCGCCCACCGTTTTCCTCAAGCCCCCGGAGCAGCCGGTCGCGGGTGTGGGTCCGGTCATCGGCATCGACCTGGGAACGACCAACTCGTGCGTGGCCATCATCTCTGGCGGCAAGCCCACGGTGTTGCGCTCGAAAGAGGGCTACAACACCATCCCCTCGGTCATCTCGCTCAACGCCCAGGGCAAGCTGCTCGTCAGCCACCGCGCGAAGAACCAGCTGGTGCTGCGGCCCACGCAGTGCATCTACGGCGCCAAGCGCCTGGTGGGCCGGCCCTATGACAGCGCGGTGGTGAAGCAGGTGCGCGAGCGCTTCCACTACGAAATCACCCCGGACGCGGCGGGGCGCGCGGCGGTGCGGCTGGCCGACTACGTCCTCTCGCTCGAGGAGGTGCAGGGCCTCATCCTGCGCGAGTGCAAGGAGATGGCCGAGCAGCACCTGGGCCAGAAGGTGGAGCGCGCGGTGGTAACGGTGCCCGCGTACTACTCCGAGCCGCAGCGCGAGGCGGTGCGCAAGGCGGGCCTGCTGGCGGGCCTCAAAGTCGAGCGCGTCCTCAACGAGCCCACCTCGGCGGCGTTGGCCTACGGCCTCAACCGCGAGCTGAACAAGCGCGTGCTGGTGTACGACCTGGGCGGCGGTACCTTCGACGCGACGGTGCTGCGCATCGAGAAGAACGTCTTCGAGGTGCTGGCCACCGGCGGAGACATCTTCCTGGGCGGCATCGACTTCGACAATGCCCTGGTGGACTTCCTGATCGAGCGCTTCCAGCAGCTCGAGGGCACTGCCTTCATGGGAGACGGCGTGGCGCTCTCGCGCGTGGCGGACGCGGCGGAGAAGGCGAAGATCGCCCTGTCCGAGCGCAACCACCACGAGGTGCACATCCCCATGTTGATGGTGGATGAGATTGGCCGGCCGCGGGAGCTGCGCTTCACGATGACGCGCGCGGAGCTGGAGCGCATCTGCGAGGGGCTGGTGACGCGCACGCTGGACGTGGTGCGCGACGTGCTGCTGGATGGGCGGCTGAAGCCCAGCGACATCGACGACATCATCCTGGTGGGTGGCCAGAGCCGCATGCCGCTGGTGCGCGAGAAGCTCAAGGCGCTGTTCGGCAAGTCGGCGCACTCGAGCGTGAACGCGGACGAGGCGGTGGCGCTGGGCGCGGCCATGTACTCGACGGCGCTGGACAAGGTGAGCAGCGTGGTGCTCATCGACGTGCTGCCGATGACCATTGGCCTGGCGATGCCGGGCGGCGCGTTCCAGCGCGTCATCGAGCGCAACAGCCCGTTGCCGGCGCAGCGCTCGTTCGCGGTGTCCACGGCCAGAGACGACGAAGAGGTGCTGGAGCTGTCCATCTTCCAGGGTGAGGACAACCACATCTCGGCCAACGAGTACCTGGGCACGGTGCGGCTCGAGGGGCTGCCCAAGGGGCCCAAGGGCACGGTGCGCGTGGCGGTGACGATCAAGCTGGACGCCGAGTGCGTGCTGTTCGTCGAGGCGCGCGAGTACACGACGCGGAAGATGGTGCGGGCCACGCTGGCGACGCGGTACACGCCAGACGAGCTGGCCAAGCAGCTGAAGGTGGACGCGAACGCGGCGCGGGCGGCCGAGGAGCGGCGAGGCGCGGACCTGAAGGAGCGCGCGGGCCGCTTCTGGAGCTTCCTGAAGAAGGTGGTGGGCCGTTAACCCCTCGGCCCTTGGCTCACTGGCCACCACGTCCGGGCTGCTGGTAAACGCGAGGGCATGACGCGCTCCCGTCTCCTCTTTCCCGTGCTGGCTGCCACCGTCCTCGCCTGTGATACGGGCAGCCCGGGCGGTGGACCCACGCCGCAGCCGAATCCGCCCACCACGCCCACCACGCCCACGCCTCCCGCACGGACGGAGATCGCGCCGGCGGCGGGGACCGAGTGGTACCGCAAGGCGGTCTTCTACGAGGTGTTCGTCCGCAGCTTCCAGGACTCGAACGGGGACGGGAAGGGAGACCTCCGGGGGCTGATTTCCCGCCTGGACTACCTGAACGACGGAGACCCCAACACCACGCAGGACCTGGGCGTGGACGCGCTGTGGCTGATGCCGGTGTTCGATTCGCCCAGCTACCACGGGTATGACGTGGTGGACTACGAGCGCATCGAGCCGGACTACGGCACGCTGGAGGACTTCGAGCTGCTGTGCGCCGAGGCGCACCGCCGGGGCATGAAAGTCGTCCTGGACTTCGTCATCAACCACTCGGGCGTGGACCACCCGTGGTTCGTGGAGTCCGCCTCCGGCCCCGCTTCTCCCAAGCGGGATTGGTACCAGTGGCAGGCCCGGGATCCGGGCTGGAAGCAGCCGTGGAGCCAGTTCTCCAACACGGCCACCTGGCACCCGAAGAACGGCGCCTACTACTACGGCGTGTTCTGGGGTGGCATGCCGGACCTGAACATGCAGAACGAGGAGCTGCGCGCGGAGGTGAAGCGCCTGGCCTCGCTGTGGCTGTCGCGGGGCGTGGACGGCTTCCGGCTGGATGCGGCGCGCTACCTCATCGAGACGGGGGGCGGCATGGGCCAGGCGGACACGCCGGAGACGCACGCCTTCTGGAAGGAGTTCGCCGCGCACGTGCGCCAGGTGAAGCCGGACGCCGTACTGGTGGGAGAGAACTGGAGCACCACGGCGGTCATCGCCAAGTACTACGGCTCCACGGACCGGGTGCCCGGCGGGGACGAGCTGCCGCTGAACTTCAACTTCCCGCTCCAGGAGCAGATGTTCGAGGGCCTGCGGTCCAACAACGGCACGCCCATCGCCGCCAAGCTCTCGCAGATGGCGACCGCGTACCCGGTGGGCTTCAGCGACGCGCCGTTCCTCACCAACCACGACATGGTGCGGGTGGCCACGCAGCTCAACGGCAACCTGGGCCGGCTCACCAGCGCGGCCTCGCTGCTGCTCACGCTGCCCGGAGCCCCCTTCGTCTATTACGGCGAGGAGGTGGGCATGGCCAATGGCACCGCGAACAATGACGAGGCCAAGCGCACGCCCATGCCGTGGAATGACACGGCCACCGGCGGCTTCACCACGGGCTCGCCGTGGTACCCCCTGGCCCCAGGGTACGCCGCGGGTGCCAACGTGGAGGTGCAGCAGAACGCCACCGGCTCGCTGCTGTCGCGCTACCGCGCCCTCATCCGCGCCCGGCACTCCTCGGAGGCGCTGAGCCGCGGCGGGCTGAGGCTCTTCACCTCCACCACGGGCGTCTCGTCCACGCTGGCCTTCGAGCGCTTCCTGGGGGACGAGCGGGTGCTGGTGGTGCACAACCTCACCGACACCAACGTGTCCGCGGGGCCGTTCAGCGTGCAGGGAGACACCCAAGAGGTGCTGTACACCGATCCCAACGTGTCCACCCTCTCGGCGACGCGGAGCGGTTGGCAGGTGAACCTCCCCGCGCGGGCCACCGGCATCTGGCGCATCCGGTAGCGGGGGAGGACCTACGCCGTCTCCCAGCCAGCGCCCCAACGCCTGAGCGCCAGCTCCCGGACCCGGCCATTCTCGGGCACGCGGCTCAGGAAGCGCTCGCGGGCCTCCGGTTCCGG
>DASVVJ010000869.1:0-8245 GCA_036389955.1 Myxococcaceae bacterium | reverse complement strand
CCCCAAGGGCTCACGGCTGTTGTTGCTTTTCGCCTCGGCCAACCGGGATGAGCAGGTCTTCGAAAACGCGGATGTCTTCGATATCAAACGCCCGAAGGGCAACCGCCACCTCTCCTTCGGCACGGGCACCCATAGCTGCATCGGTGTGCCCCTGGCGCTGCTGCAGGTGCGCATCGCGATGGAGCTGCTCACCCAGCGCCTGCCGGGCCTGCGTCTGGTGCAGGGCGAAGAGCCCTCCTACGCGCCCAACATTCTCGCCCGTGGGCCCACCCGGCTCATGGTGGAGTGGAACCGCTGAGAGCCTCCGGCTCGCCGGCCTGCCGCATGCCCCCGCTCCCGTCGCGCGGGGGCATGTGATGAAACATCAAGCCCCTGCTCAGACGCCTGCCTGGCAGCTGGTGGCATTTCTTGCTGAAGCCACAGTGACCTTGATACTGCATTACCTGCGTGGTGGAGTTCCGGTTCCGGAACGCCAACACCCCGCCCCTTCGGTCGCAGTGGAGAGCACACCATGTGGAGTAAGGAAGACCTCAAGCAGTTCCAGGTACTCGGCAGCAGCCTTCAGAGCATCATGGGAGGTTTCGGTTCCTTCACGATGCTCGCCAGCAAGTTCCTCCTCGAGGAGGGCCTTGGAACGCCTGACGACACGATGATCGCGCAGCTCGAGCCCAACAAGTGGTACCCGCTCGACAGCTGGGTGCGCGTGTTCGATCGGATCCACGCCGAGTTCGGCAGCTTCACCCTGCGCCAGGTGGGCATGCACGTGCCCAAGAACGCCATGTATCCGCCGCAGATCACCGACGTCGTCAGCGCCGTGAAGATGACGGACATCGGCTACCACCTGAACCATGGCATCAACGGCGTGCCCATGTTCAACCCGCAGACGGGCGAGATGAAGGAAGGCATTGGCCACTACCGCGCCATCCACACCCCGGGTCAGCCGAAGATCTCGATCCAGGTCGACAGCCCCTACCCGTGCCCCTTCGATGAAGGCCTGTTGCTGGCGCTCTCGCAGCGTTTCAACCCCAAGGCGACCATCACCCACGACAAGGCCACCTGTAGGTCTCGCAACGATGCGATGTGCACCTACCACATCGCCTGGAAGTAACCCCGCAAGCCTCGGCTCGAAATGAAACCAAGCCCGTTGGACTTCCAATGGGAACAACGGTATTCATAGAAAAGTCTGTTAAGTCCCAATTGCCTGAGGCCACGCCGGCCTTATCTGGCGGTAGGAGAGCCATGCAGCCGATCCTGGATTTCATCGAGCAGAAGACGCGGGAACTGGAGCAGACGCCGATCCTGAAGTTCCTGCGGGACAGCAGCATCGATCCGCGGCAACGGTTCGCCTTTGCTCCCGTCATGGCGCCCTGGGCCTTCGGCTTCGCGGACATCAACAAGTTCGTCCTGCGTGATGAGTCCTCGACGGAGCCCATCCAGAAGATCATCAACACCCACACGATGGAAGATGATCACCACTGGGGCATGTACCTGAAGGACCTGCGCACCCTGGGGATGAACGACGCGACCGACTACGTCAGCATCCTGCGCATGCTGTGGGGCGAGGAGAGCAAGAAGACGCGGCAGACGGTCTACGGCCTGATTGGGCTCATCAGCGCGGCGAAGCCGAAGATGCGCCTGGTCATCGTCGAAGCGATCGAGGCGGCTGGGAACACCGGCCTCAAGGGCTTCGTGCAGGCGGCCGAGGAGTACCACCAGGTCACCGGTGATCGGCTCGTCTACTTCGGGGATATGCACATGGACCTCGAGAGTGGCCACGCGATGGGCACGGATGACGTCGAGGACAAGCTCACCGAGTTCACGCTGACCGCGGAAGAAGAGAAGGAAGCCCGCGTGGTGGTGGAGAAGATCTTCAAGCTCGTCTCCGACATGGGCGATGAGTACCTGGCCTACGCCAACAAGCACCCGCGGCACATGGTGCCCAAGGCTGTCGAGGCCCAGGCGGTAGCGCAGGCCAAGTAGTTCCCCGCTGGCCGGTCAGCGCCGGCCTCGGCCCGCCAACGCCTCAGCTGCGGCGGGCCTTGTCCACGGAGATGGCGTACTCCTCGATCTTCTTGTCGAGGGTGGGGCGGCTGATGCCCAGCCGCTCCGCAGCACGGATCTTCTTGCCCCCGGTTGCCTGCAACGCCTCGGAGATGGCGTCGCGCTCCAGGCGCTCGACGAGCTGCTGCAGGCTGCGCTGCCCGGCGGGCACCTCTCCCTCCTGGATCTCCGGTGGCAGCCGCAGGGAATGCACCTCGGCGCCGGCGTACACCAGAGCCAGGCGCTCGCTCACCAACTTCAGCTCGCGCACGTTGCGGGGCCAGGCGTAGTCCACCAGCAGGCGCCGGGCTCCCGCGCTGAGCAGGGGCTGCGCGGTGTGCGTCTCCCGGGCTCCCAGCGCGGCGAAGTGCTCGAACAGCACCAGCACGTCCGCGCGGCGCTCGCGCAGTGGAGGGACCTCGATCTCCAGGCCGGACAGCGCCATGGCCAGCGCGGTGTCCACCTCGCCCTTGGCGGCCAGCAACTGCACCGGCACGTGCGAGGTGGCGATGAGGCGCAGGTTCACCGGCTCCTCGCCTCCCTGCCTCGCGGGAGCCACCTTGCGGGCCAGCAGCCGCGTCAGCCGCTCTACCACGGCCCGGGAGAGCGCCTCCACGTGCTGGAGCAGCAGCGTGCCTCCATCCGCGCGCAGCAGCGCCGAGGAGCGGGGAGGCTCGCTCGGCCCGCTGGCCCGGCCAAACAGGTTCTCCTCCACGGCGGCGGGCGGCTGCTGGCAGTCCACCGCCACCAGCGGCCCCAGCGCACGGGGCGAGCGCGAGTGGATGTAACGGGCCAGCAGGCTCTTGCCCACGCCCGGCCCTCCGTAGATGACGACGGGCACGGTGCTGGCAGCGGCGCGCCGGGCCTGCTCCACCACGCGGCGCAGCGGCCGGGACGAGCCCACCAGCGTCACCGGTCCCTGTTCCTCCTCGGCGCGCGAGCGCATGGCGGTGTACGCCTCACCTCCCATGCGCCCCAGCGCCGCCACCAGCCGCGTATCCAGCGCGGTGAAGAACGGCTCGGCGCGCTCCACGTACAGCAACCCGAAGGGCATGCCTCCCGAGGCCACCAACGGCGTGCACAGCGCGGTAGCCGAGGAGGCGACCTCCTTGAGATCCAGCGCCAGGCTGGCCATGAAGCGCGGCACCTCCACGGAGTCCGCGCCCGACACCGCCGCGGTCAGCAACCCCTCCTGGCCTCCGAGCAGCGCCGCGGCCCTGTCAGCGTTGAGCGCGTGGACGGCCTCGTCCACCAGACGCCGCAGCACCATGGCCTCGCTGGTGGCGCCCAGCAGCGCCACGCCCGCTGAGAACAGCGCCGCCTCGGGCCCCACATGCGGCAGCACCTCGGCGATGGGCACATGGCTGGCGTCCAGCGGCTGCGTCTCCGCCATGGCCGCCTGGGTGGCCGGCTCGTAGATGGCGACGGTTTCGCCCACCTGTACCCGATCTCCGGGCAACAGGAGCGCCTCGCCCTCCACGCGCTCGCCATTGAGCAGGGTGCCGTTGCGCGAACCCAGGTCCTGCAGCCGCGCCTGCCCCTCGCGCATGAAAATGCGCGCGTGCCGCCGCGACACCTTGTCGTCGTCGACCGGGACCTCACACGAGGGGCTGCGGCCGAGCGTCACCTCCGAGACCACCTCGAAGCGGCGGCCGGCGGCGGGACCGGTGAGCAACAGCAGGGCGGGCATGGGCGCGAGAGCCTACATCGGCCGCTCGGCATTCAGCAGGGCGTGCATCTCCTCTTCATCCAGCGTGCGCCCTTCCCTGCTGATGGCCAGGGCGTTGATGTGCTCCTCGTCCACTTCGACGTGAGCTCCCTTGCGCCACTCGGTGGTGTGCACGGCCCCATCCACCAGCTTGCCCACCACGATGCCCTCTTCCCAGGCCATCACCTCCAGCCAGAGGTTCTCCTCCACCGTGTGGCCCTCGGGGTGCGTCTCGAACAGGGCGCGCACCAGGAAGGTGAGCGGCTCCATCAGTCCCTTGCGGTAGAAGCGGGACTTGAAGGCCGGCAGCATCGCCTGGGACTCGTGGCGCAGCTGCTCGGTGCGCTCCTCGGGCTCGGGAATGAAGCGCTCGCGGTACGGGCGCAGCAGCTCCGCGGTGTTGTGCCGCCCCCGGGGCGACACGATGCTGAGGAACAGCCCCTCGTGGCCCTCGAAGGTCTCCAGCGGCACGCCCAGCAGGTTGGCGCGGGCCTCCTCGGACGGCATCAGCGTGAACGTCTGGCCCTCGCTGGTGTGCACGTCCTGGCGCACCGGCGGCCCCTGCCCGAAGGCCATGTCCGTGCACAGCTCGTGGAGGAACATCTCTGCGGCCAGCAGGTCATCCTCTCCCAGGTGGAAGATCTCCAGATCCCGCGAGCCGAATTTCTCCATCCCGTGCGAGTGCACCCACAGCGGTGTGTCCCCCTCGATGGCGGGCACCGCGTGCAGATTCACGTGATCGCGGATGTCGAAGTCCAGCTCGACGATCTCCACCACGTCCGCCACGTCGTGCAGCTTGTAGGCGGTGCGATCCAACAGCACGCCCTGCGTGTGCTCCATCAGCGTGCGCACGCAGCGCAGCGCCTCGAACACGGGCACGGTGGGCTGCGGCCCCGAGCCTGGCTCGATGAAGATGCGGTAGAAGCCACTGGCGCGCTGGAGCATCTGCTGCGACTCCTCGCTGCCCGTCAGCAGATTGAGTTCGGCGGCTTCGTGGGGCGCTTCATTGTCGAAGCGGATGACCACCCGCACGCCCTCGGCCTCGAGGGTGAAGCCCTCCCCCTCCTCCGAGGGCTGGAAGTTCACATCATCGGCCTCGAACGTCGGCTTCAGGTCCGCCAGGGGCAGCGCGGAGGGCGACTCGATGGCCAGAACGTAGACTTCCTTCACAGGTACTTCTCGATCTGGCGGAACAGATCCACGCGGTCCACCAGGTTGGTCAGATAGTCCAGCTTGTCCGTGCCGAGCACGAGCACGGGCGACATCTTGTAGTGACTGAACCACTCCTCGTAGAGGGCGTTGAGTCGCTTGAGATAGAGCGTCGGAATGTCCTTCTCCATGGATCGGCCGCGTATCCGGATTCGTTCCTTCAACGTCTGAACCGGGCACCGCAGGTAGATCATGAGGTCTGGGGGTGACAGCGTCTGGGCAATGGTTTCATACAGCTCCCGGTACGTCTGCCAGTCCCGCCGGTCGATGAAGCGCTGACGGTGGAGGTTCTTGGCGAAGATCTCCGCGTCCTCGTAGATGGTGCGATCCTGGAGCACCGTGCCGGGGTGCTTCTCCATCTCCCGATGGAGCATGAACTTGTGCGTGAGGAAGAAGAGTTGTGAGCGGAAGGCCCACGTCTTCATGTCCTTGTAGAAGTCGGCGAGGTACGGGTTCTGATCGTTCGGCTCGAAGTACGGCGTAAGCCCGTACTTGCGGCAGAGGAACGAAGTGAGCTCCGTTTTGCCGGCGCCAATGTTGCCCGCCACGGCGATGAACTTTTTCCTGGCCACGCCACCCCTGCTTGTACCCCCACCCGGCACCGCACACCAGCGACAAAGGTAGGGACGGCCATGGTACAACGCGCGCCATGTGCCCACCTCGCTCTACCCGTTGTGCCTGCCTGGGTACCCTCCAGGACGCTGGCACTCCGGAGGCAGGGGGAGCAGGCTCTCTCTCGAGGGGTCCTCGTGCCTCGTAAGCTCTTCTGCATGTTCATCGCGGCGTTCTGGTCCGGGGTGCTCTTCCCCTTCACCGTCCTGTCCGTGCTGCTCACCTTCGGCGGAGACGCCTCGGTGTGGATCGCCCGCCGCCTGTGGTCCCCCGTGCTGCTGTGGGCCGGGGGGGCTCGCATGGTGGTGCATGGCAGCGAGAACGTGGATCCCAAACGCCCGACCATCTACGTCGCCAATCACCAGTCGACGCTGGACATCCCGGCGCACTTCGTCTCGGTGCCCATCCCCTTCCGGTATGTGGCCAAGAGCCAGCTTGGCTGGGTGCCGTTCATCGGCTGGTACCTGTGGGCGGCGGGCCACATCTTCGTGAACCGCTCCCACCGGCAGTCCGCCATCGACTCGCTCAAGCGGGCCGGAGAGAAGATCCGCGGAGGGAAGAGCATCTTCCTCTACCCCGAGGGCACCCGCTCGCCCGACGGGCGCATCCTGCCTTTCAAGAAAGGCCCGTTCGCCCTGGCGCTCGAGGCCCGCGTGCCCATCTGCCCCGTGACCATCGAGGGCACCGGCCGCATCATGCCCAAGAACTCCTGGAACATCGTCCCGGGCCCGGTGCACGTGAAGATCGGCAAGCCCATCGACACCACGGGCTTTGCCGCCAATGACCGCGAGGGGCTGGCCCGCGTCGTCCGCCAGGCCATCATCGCCCAGAGCCTGGAGCTCGGCGGCAAGGGGGGAGATCCGGAAGACGCCATCGCCGCCTCGGGTTACGAAGGCATCGGCCGTCCGCTGCCCTCCGCGCAGAAACCCTCCTGACCGTGAACGTGAAGACCGCTCCCGTCTGCCTCGCCCTCCTCTGTCGCCGCTGGGCTCCCGCCGCCGTGCTGGGCCTGAGCCTGCTGGCTGGCTGTAAGCACGGCACCTCCTCGGAGCGCGCCCTGGGGCCGCGCGATCAGGCCCGCGTGTACCTGGAGGAGAACCAGCCGACGAAGGCCTTGCCCCTGCTGGAGGCACTGCACGCTCAGGCGCCGGATGATCTCGACGTGGCGCGGGCCCTCACCGAGGCCCACGTGAAGGCGGGCCGGGCAGAGGCGTGGATCGCCGAGCTTCAGCGCCGCAACACCCAGGCCGAGCGGGCGGTGAACCACTACATGCTGGGGCTGGCCTACTTCTCACGGGCCTCGGACGCGGGAGCGCCGGCGGTGGCCGCCTTCGAGCGCGCCATGGCCCTGGTACCGGGCGAGGCCGAGTTCCACTACCGCCTGGGCATTGCCCACCTGGAGTCCGAGCAGTACGCCGCCGCACTGGGCCCGCTGCGCCGTGCCGCTGAGCTGGCTCCCCAGCGAGCCGCCGTGCGCCTGCCCCTGGCCAAGGCCCTGCACCGCACTGGCGACACCGTGGCCGCGGTGGAGGCCCTCAACGCCGTGGTGCGCGCCTCTCCCACGGCCTCGGAAGTGGCCACGGCCCGGGCGCTGATGAACCAGATTGCTGATCCGTTCGCCGGCTTCCCCAAGGCGGCCGAGGGCAAGCTCGAGGAGGGCATGCGCCTGCTCCAGGAGCTGGACATTCCCCAGCAGGCCATCGTCTCGTTCGAGGAGATCCTCCAGGACTACCCGGATCTGGCCGTGGTGCACGCGCTGCTGGGCCTGGCCTACCAGCGGCTGGATGACGCGGGCCGGGCAGTGGACGAGTTCAAGCAGGCCATCGAGCTGTCCCCCCGGGATGGCAAGAACCACTTCTACCTGGGCGAGCTGTACCTCTCGCGCCAGCGCGCGGACGCGGCCCGGGAGGCCTTTACCAAGGCGGTGGCCTTCAACCCGCTGCTGGACGCGGCCTGGTTCCGGCTGGGCGATCTGCAGCTCGATCGCCGGGATCTGCCGGCGGCCCGCGAGTCCTTCCGCATCCTCGCCTCGCTGCAGCCGGACTCGGTGCCCGCCCGGGGCAAGCTCTCCCTGGTGTACCAGCTCGAGGGCGACTACCCCGCCGCCGAGCGTGAGCTGCGGTATGTGGTCGAAAAGGACCCGGAGAACGTGGAGTTCACCCTGCGCCTGGGACTGCTCTTCACCGAGCAGGCGCAGCGGGCCCGGAAGCCGGAGGATCGGCGTGCGGCCGCCGAGGAGGCGGAGAAGTGGCTCCTGAAGGTCCTGGAGGCCCAGCCGGACAACGCCCTGGCCTCCCGAGCCCTGCAACAGGTGAAGGCGCAGTAGCCACCGGCCCGCCTGGGCTTCTACACTGGGGGACCGATGAGCGACGGACGCAAGGTGCCTGAACGCAGCGCTCCCCAGGAAGGTGATGAGGGCACGCCCTCGACCCCGCAGCGTAGGGTCTCCAGCCCAGGCATGCCGCGCACGCCCACCAACCCCGGCGTCCCGCGCGCGGTGACGAACCCGGGCATGAAGGCGATCAGCGCCGCACGCACGGGGCCAGCGGAGAAGAAGACCCCCGATGGCCAGGTCAGCCAGCGGCTGGCCTCCGAGGCCTCGAACGTGTTCCTCAACACCCTCTCCGTCCTCAAGGAGAAGGTGCAGGAGTTCCGGGAGTCGGATCAGTACTTCAA
>DASVVJ010000868.1:0-4139 GCA_036389955.1 Myxococcaceae bacterium | reverse complement strand
GCCAGGGCTCTGTCTACCAGAAGGCCGGCAAACACGTGGGAGGCGAGCTGATCCTCGTGCTCTCTCCGCCTACGAAGTAACCCGCTGCGGCTAGACGGCGAGCGCCTCGTTCCAGTTCGCCGACTCCTGAGCGCTGTCCTTGGCCTTGGCCGCCTCGGCCGTCTTGTGAGGCTCGGGGCTCTTGGGGACCTCGCGCCGCGGCTCCAATTCCTCGCGCAGCCCGTGGAACATCGAGTCGAACGCGGCATACGCCCGGTCCACCAGCGCCAGCGCCTCGGCGTGCACCGCCGGGGGCATGCTGATGGAGAGCAACTGCTGCTCCATGTTCGTCTCGAACATCTCGTGCGCCTCCTCGATGTGGAGGTGGTAGTCCGAGAAGTACTTGAGCTTGGTGGCCGTCTGCAGCGCGTTGGTCAGCACCGCCGTACGCCCGAAAAATACGTGCCCGGTGGACTCCAGCACCAGCACCAGCACGATGCGCAGCCGGTCGTCCGTGGCCCGGTATACTTCCGAGATGAGCTGGTACGCCGCGTCACGTGTCGAAGCACTCGAACGGCCGTACAAAGAGCTGACGGTGAGCGGGCCGCCCGTTAGCTTGGCAATGTCTTCGAGGAACCAACGCTCGTGGCCCGTGTCCTCGTCGCGGTGGTGACGCGCAATGCGCTTGAGTGTCGGGTCCTGAACCATCTGCTCGTTCAGGCGGAGGATGTCCTGAAACGTCATCACCCAGAAAGCCAACCTCGGCGCGAACGCGGAGATCTGCTCGATGGGGCGGTCCATGCGGAGCTCGGCAAAGAACGGGTGTTTCGCGAACGCCTCCTGCTTGGCCGCAATGTGCTCCAGGACGACCTTCATGGCTTCCTCCCGACCTTTCCTGTTGAATCCGCGATGCGTACGGAGGCTATGTCGAATACACCGTGAAATAATAAAGCGATAGCCGGGGGGGCCTGCCTACCAAGTAATGAGGTAGGTACAGGAAGTGTCACCTCGACGGCGGCAGCTCTTCGGATCGTGCTCGATACGAACCCATAGGGCGTCCTTGGGACGGAACCGATCGCAGATGGCCTCGACCAGCCCCAGGTCCAGGTCGCAGGGGTACGGGTTGTCGCAGACCATCTTCGCGGTGCGCCGATCCATCGACTCGAAGTGGTAGCCACCGATCGGGGGCTTGTGCGCCATCTGGTAGGCCATATTGATGCCGCGCAGGCCCTTCTCCAGTGAGTCGATGTCCGGTGGGAAGCGGGAGGTTTCGGGAATCTTCCGGCCGATGGCGCGCACGGTGCTGGGGCCGATCTTCTCGAAGATCAGTTTGAAGGCGTTGAGCACGTTGGCCAGCGGGTACCACTGATCGGGCCGCAGCGGGGCGATGCCGTTCTCCGCCAGAATTCGCAGCGCACGCGCCTGCACCACTTCCATTCCGCCCACAATCACGAAGACGGACTGGCCGTGGACCTGGGCGTTGGCGAAGGCGGGGGAATTCTCGGGCAAGGGATCACTCATCGCGGACTCACCCAGAGGTGGCTGCGGCTTACGTTCCATCGTTCGGGCACCTCAGGGATCCCCCTACCTTCCATTGAAACGGTTAAAGCCAACAAATGCAAACTCACCGTGATGTGCGAAGGCCTGTCCGGAGGTGGGTGATTCTGAGCAGCGACACATGTCTTGTAACAATTCATGCAGGGTACTCATGTCCCCGGCGGGCCGGCCGGGGCACGACGGTCATTCAGTCCGATCATCGCCATCATCATGAAAAAACGACAGGCAAACCGTGAGGCGGTGATCCATCGGACGGCACTATACCTCGTAAAAACAGGGGTTTGTCACGCGGCATGGGGGTTGCTCTAGGAAACAGCGCGGGGCGGCGGCGGGTCGGGTGGTCGAGTACGGCACAAGCAACCAGCACCTCAGGGAGACGAGACCATGGCGAAGACGCAGCGGCGTGAGCAGGTCAATGGGCGGAAGGCGCAGAAGAAGGCGGTGAAGGTGGCGGGCAAGGTGGAGCGTCCGATGCGCCGGGTGCAGGTGACCCTGGGCGACCTCATCGCCGCGGCCTTCGACACTGTGGGCGGAGAAGCCAAGAAGGTGGCGCGCGTCATCTCGTCTCCGACGATGACGGTGGCCACGGGAACGCACATCGTCTTCGTGGGCTGAAGCTCCTCCGGGTGGGGTGGGGGCGGCAGGGTGGCGGGCCACCGGGAGTGACAACGTGAGACGCATCCTTGAACCCGGACGCAATTGTTGGCAACGCAGTGAGGCACACGACGCCGGGGTGATCATCGACGCGCGGGACTATTACCGCGCGTTCTACCAGGCGGCCCGTCGTGCCAAGCGTTACATCGCCATCACTGGCTGGCAGTTCGACAGTGATGTGGCGCTTCTGAGGGGCGGGGACGCCGAGGCAGCGCAGAGCGAAGTGCGCATGCTGCCGCTGTTGCGCGAGCTGTGCCAGCGCAACCCCGAGCTCCATGTCTATATCCTGGCGTGGGACTTCAGCCTGCTGTTCGCGATGGAGCGCGAATGGATGCAGGAGCTGCTGTTCAACTGGCACAGCGAACGAATCTCCTTCCGGTTCGACGCGTCGGCGCCGCTGTATGGCGCGCACCACCAGAAGCTGGTGCTGATCGACGGGCAGGTGGCCTTCACGGGAGGCATGGACATCTGTGACTGCCGCTGGGACGACCGGGACCACCCGGCGTGCTCGGACTTGCGGTGTGACACGGGCAGGGATCCGCACGGCCCGTACCATGACGTGCAGGCGGTGGTGACGGGGCCGGTGGTGCAGACGCTGGCCGAGCTGTTCGAGGCCCGGTGGTTCAACTCGGGCGGCGGTGAGCTGGCGCTTCCCGTGCCGGTGTCGCGTGACGACGTGGAGGTCATGGCCACGCTGCCGCTGCCTCCGGGGCCGGTGGCGGTCAGCCGCACCTTCGGCAAGACACTGGTGCCCTTTCAGGAACAGGTGCAGGAGGTGCGCGCCCTGTACCTGGACGCCATCGATGCCGCCGAGCGGCTCATCTATATGGAGAACCAGTACTTCTCCTCGCGCGCCATCTTCCAGGCGCTGGTGCGCCGCATGCGCGCGCCTGAACGAAGCAAGCTCGACATCGTCTTTGTGCTGCCGCGCATGCCCGAGGCGCTCAAGGAACAGATCGCCGTGGGCGTGGCCCAGGTGCGCATGCTGGACACGCTGCGCCGCATCGCCCGGGAGACGGGCCACTCGCTGGGCGTGTACTGCTCGTCGCCGTGCAGCGAGGACGGGAAGGATGTGTTCACCTACATCCACTCGAAGGTGATGCTGGTGGACGATCGGTTCCTCACGGTGGGCTCGGCGAACACGACCAACCGCAGCCTGGGGCTGGACTCGGAGCTGAACCTGGCCTGGGAGGCCCTCGACGAGGAGCCCGGGAGCGGGGAACTGCGGCGCACCCTGCGGCGGCTGCGGGTGAGCCTGCTGGCCGAGCACGCCGGGCTCGAGGCGCTCTCGCACCTGCGCATGCTGGCCCGCGCGGACGGATTGGTGGCCTTCCTGGATGGGGTGGCCGAGGCCGGCAAGCACCGGCTGCGCCTGCACCCGCTGGAGACCGTGTTCGATCAGAGCCCGCTGCTCAAGCCGCTCGAGCCCGAGGCGTTCAGCATCGACCCGGAGGACTCGGTGCTGGACGAGGGCCTGTTCGAGTCGCTCAAGCAGGAGGATGGCTTTCTGGCCCCCAGTTTGCGGCTGCTCACGCGCTTCATCTTGCGTCGGCCTCACCGCGCGCACCCGGCAAGCCTGCCCGCCCCGGTGGCGGAGGTCGCCTCGGAGGGGTGAGCGCGCGCCAGGTGGCGCTTGCCTGCCTGCTTGCTGGGCTGGCGTCACGCAGACGTTTCATGCGCGCGTTCCTTTCTTGGCCGTAGGGGGCGGGTAGAGTCGCCGGGATGAATGCCGCTCCCTTTCTGCTCATGCTCGCAGTGCTCCAGCAGACCTCCTCCGAGACGACGGGGGGCGAGGCTGGTCCAGCATCGGACTCCAGCATGTCCTTCAGCCTGGGACTGGAAGCCGGCCCGTTGAGTTTCCCCTCGGGAACGCGGGGAGGAGGGCAGGACCTCTTCGCGCAGGCCTCGCCCATGGCGCGGCTGGAGAACGACCACTTCGCGGTGGAGCT
>DASVVJ010000867.1:0-8184 GCA_036389955.1 Myxococcaceae bacterium | reverse complement strand
ACGTTGGTGAGCACCACCGTTACGTCCCTGCAGGCAGCCACGGGCGGTTGGCCAGCCAGCGGAGGCCGGGGACCCGAGTCGCCACTGCAGGCGAGGCCAGTGGCCATGGCACCGCGCATCAGGATGAAGGGCGCACCTGTGAAGGTCTCTCGCCCTTCATCGTCACAAAAGGGCTGTGAGCCTGGCATGGAGCCGGTCTCATCCACCGCCAGGGCTCCGACTAAGAAGTCGTGGCTGGGGTAGTGGGTGAACACCAGGCGTGTCGCTTCGCCATCCGTCCCGGTGAGAAGGCCGTCAGAGACGCGCTGCGAGAAAGTGGGTGGGAGCTGAGCGGGGACATGGCCACGCGTGGCGCCGTGTCCCGCCACGGTGAACTCCCCAAACGGCGACAGCAGCGGTACCGGCGTGTCCAGTGGGGCGTGCTGATACGCACAGCCCAGCGAGAGGTACATCCCGGTCAGAAGGGGACGCTCCGTCGCCAGCTCCACACCGCCCAGCACGATCGGATCGATGTCCGGAGGCGTCGTGGTGGAGTTGGAAGACGGGTTCGAGCCGATGATGAAGATGTTGCCGTCGATGATGGGGCCCCAGCGGCTCCTGCTGTCGAGCGCGGCCTGAAACGCGGCTTCGTCGTTCGTGCATGCCGCGTCGCCGATGATGAGCGCGCGGTAGGTCATGAACTCCTGGGGAGTCATGTCTTCCCACTGGGCGGGCGTGACGACTTCTGTCCCGAGCCCCAGGCTGGCCGCGGCCCGTGCTTCCATGCTCGCGGTGCCGCCGCTGACGCTGGAACCGAGGATGAGCACCTTCCTCCGTCCCTGCAGGGGCTCCTCTGCCTCCGCCGCGCGTGCACTGGTTGCCCGGGCGGCTAGGGCCAAGGCCATTCCCCAAAGGCTGCGGAATCTCATCGTGGTGTGTCTCCTCGATGCAGTCATGGCCACGCGTCCTGGCTGTTACCGGCCAGGTCATGCGCGCACAGCGCCGAGGGTGGCCCGGTCCAGCCACTTTAGATAGCAGAAAGGCTACTTCGTAGGTAGGGTGCCAGGCGGCATGGACCGCGTGCGTGGCAGTGGGACGATTTGCGCTCAGGACGCCCCGGCGGAGGCCTTGCTCTGGCGGTACAGCCGGGCCTCGAGCACCAGCGAGGGGATGCACGTCGCCGCCGCGAGCGCCCAGGCGAGCACCGTCGAGGACAAGAGGAGCGCCGTGCCGAACCGGAGCAGCAACAGCCAGGCCACGAAGCACACCGTGCTGACGATGAGCGCTTGGCGGCGCTCCCGCTCGGCCCCCTCGCCGCGAGGGGTGAAGAACGCGTGGACCATGACGGCAAAGGGCACGGCGGCGATGAGATCCACCAGGTAGTGGAGCCCGAAGCCCAGCGTCGCCAGCACCGTCAGCACCAGGAAGCTCGCGCCAAAGACCCGGCCCCACCGTCCAAAAGCCCGGCTCTGCCAGAACACCAGCAGCGCCCACCCGGTGTGCAGCGAGGGCATGCAGTTGCGCGGCACGCTGGGAATGACCGCGGGCAGTACGAACTCCGCCGCCAGGGGAACCGGGCTAGGGAAGACCGAGGTGGCCGAGACATAGGCCCCATCCAGCCCGAAGAGGAACCGGGGGCCGATGACGGGGAAGAGCAGATAGACGGTGTGCCCCAGCGCTCCCGCGATGAGGAACGAGAGCACGGCGCCACGCGTGGGGCTGTCGCGCACGGCGATCTGCCAGGCGAGAACGATGGCCAGCCCCAGGGCCACCGCGTTGTAGACGTGAAAGCAGAGCTGGGCCAGGAGCGGCACGGCCAGAAAGAGCGACTCCACCCACTGGCTGAACTGCCCGCCCAGCGCCTCGTCTCCGGCGTAGGCAACGAAGTCCACCGGCGGGGTGCCCGACTGCGCGCTGAAGGAGAGCGGAAAGCCCGACAGCAGGACGTACAGGCACAGAATCAACCCGGTGAGCAGCGCATACCGGCTGCGCGAGCGGTGGGTGTCAGGCCCCCAGAATGCGTAGGTGCACAGGGCCCCCAGGCAGCCCAGCCCGCTGCCCACCACGGGGGTGTAGGGCCACAGTCTGGGAGCCGCCAGCTCGAGCACCGCCGTGAGCGCGATCGCCACCGAAGCGGACAGCACGCCCACGCGGGAGGAAGGGCGAACGGCGATCCACAGCGGCACGAAGGCCAGCAGCGCCCACCACATGAACAGCAGGCTCGTGCTGCTCTCGGTGGTCTCGGCGCCTTCGAGCTTGATCAACCCGGCGCCCGTCGCCGCGATCAGCGCCGCCCACAGCACCGCGAGCGCGGCCACGGCCCGGCCCAGCGCTCGCAGGCTCAACATGTCCGGGGGCTTCTGCGGGGCCTCGGTGCTTGCTTCGGGGCTCAAGGGGTAGGCGGAGGGGACCATGCGCTTCAGTGGCCGCCCAGCAGGTCCGACTGGAAGGCGAAGCCCAGCAACACGTAGGGCACGGACCGGTTCACCTCCGCGCCCGTCCGGTAGCGGTGCCGCAGGTACCACGCGACATTGAGGATGACGGCGGGCTTGTTGAAGGACGTGTAACCCTCGTCATAGAAGACATAGGCGGCCAGTATCCCCAGCCGGTGGTGGCCGTTGTTGATGGACTCGCCTTCGGAGAGCTGGCGCGACGTGTACACCGGGCGCACCAGCGAGTGGCGCGCGCCCAGCACCAGGGGCGGCAGGCCTGTGAAGAGCAGGTCCAGGTCGTTCGCGTACGTGAGCCCCTTGCCGGGCAGCAGCGTGTCCAGCGTGGGCTCGTAGAAGACGCGATCGTCGCCGCGCAGGCCCACGTTCCAGTACTCGAGCGAGAAGCGGTTGCGCAGCGCCAGGGGCCCCATCTTCAGCTGCACGACGGGCTCGATCGCCAGGCGCGAGCCCGAGGTCGAATAGGCGGCCCCCGCGTCCCTGCCCGTATTCAGCGTCGAGTCGGAGTAGTCCCCGGTGGGCGAGCCCCGGGACTGCAGGAAGCCCAGCGCTCCGAAGAAGCCCACGTACTCGGCCGCCAGGCGCAGGTTGAAGATGGACAGCGGCTGAATCTCCACCATCGGTCCTACCTTGATCAGCGCGGGGCTGATGCGCGGGTAGGTCCCCACGAAGAGGAAGTTGTCCCGGAAGAGCGCCTCCTCGTTGGCGTAGAGCCGCCGCTGATAGCCCCCGCGCGTCTGCAGCTCCAGCCCAATCGGGTTGATCCGCGTCACCAGCAGGCTGTTGAGGACCAGCCGGTTCTGGGGAATCTCGGGAGCCGGCGCGGCCACCTGGGCCCAGGACAGGACCGGCAGCAACAGCCCGAGCAGCAGCAGAACGGCGCGAGTCATGCGGACATCTCCGAGAGAGGGGACGAGCAACAAGAAACGCTCAGCGATCCGGCGTGGCGCTGGAGGGCGAGGCCACCGAGGCGCGCTGGGTGGACGTCACCAGGTAGGCGAAGAGGCCAGCGGTGATGTACATGATGACGCTGTAGACGGCCGGAGGAATGGCCATGGTGCTGTTGTTGAGCATCATGGGGCTGTAGGCCAGGGCCAGGGCCAGCATCACGTTGTGGATGCCGATCTCCATGCCGATGGCGATCGCCTGCTGCCGGTTCAGCCTCAGCAGCCGTGGGACGAAGTAGCCCACCGCCAGGCTGGCGAGGTTGAAGCCCAGCGCCGCCAGCCCCACCTGCTGGAAGTAGGTTCCCACCTGCGCCCGCTCCTTGATGACCGTGCCCACCACCACCATCGCCAGGAAGAGGAGCGACATCAGCTTCACCGGACGCTGCAGCCGCTCGGACAGCAAGGGCCACCGCTGCTTCAGCACCATGCCCAGGCCCACCGGGCCCAGGACGAGAAAGCAGATCTGCGCCACCTTGCTGAACTGGAGCGGGATGGCCCGCGTCTCCCCGAGGAAGTGCTCCAGCGACAGGTTGACGATCAGGGGCAGCGTCACCACCGTGAGCACGCTGTTGATGGCGGTGAGGGTGACGTTGAGGGCCACATCCCCGTGCGCCAGGTGGCTATAGAGGTTGGAGGTGGCGCCGCCCGGTGAGGCCGCCAGCAGCATCAGCCCCACGGCCAGCTCGGGCGCCAGGCCGCTCAGCTTCGCGATGGCGAAGCACACCCAGGGTAGCAGCACCGTCTGGCACAGCAGCCCCACCAGCACCGCGCGCGGCAGGGTGAGGACCCGCTTGAAGTCGGCCACCGTCAGCGACAGCCCCAGGCCCAGCATGATGACGGCCAGGATCGCGGGCAGAACGACGGTGGTGAGGATGCTGGATTCCACGTGGATGTGCTCCCTCGTTACCCAGGAGCCCCCATCCTCGCACATGTGGGCGCCATCGTTACCAACCCAATCGGCCGCGGCTCTCCAGGACCCGGTCAATCATCCGCTCATTCAGCTCAAAGAGAGGGCGGGCCACCTCCTCGCCCTCGAGCACCGCCAGGGCTCCGGCGATGGCCTCCAGCGTGGACATGCCCTCCGGGTGAGGTGGGCGGCGCAGGCGGCGCGTCTCGGGCGCCGGCGGCGGCAGCACCAGGCACGGCAGCACGCGCAGAGCCGGCACCCGGTGGACCATGCGCCGCGCCTGGCTCCAGTTGCCGTCCACCACCACCAGCCGCTTCGGCAAAGGCGCTCCGGGTGGGGGCGGCTGCGTGCCGGGGAAGAGCAGCCAGGTATCCGGCGTCTCCAGTGCCGAGCCATCGAACGGCTCGCCCGGCGCCCCGTACGGCAGCACTTGGCAGCGGGCGAGCGCCAGCGCCGCGATGCGGGCGGTGTTGGTGGACTTCTCCTTCTCCTTGTGGTGCCGGATGAGGATGAGCTCGGTGCGCGTGGTGAGCCGAGGCACCTCGGGGCACAGGCACAGCCGGGTCGGCAGGTAGCAACGCGGGCAGCGGCCCACGAGGTCCGCCGGGGTGCGAGACCTCATGTGCTGACTTTGTTCTGCCGACGGTACTGCTCCATATACGTGCGAGCCTCGCGCAGCTTCTCCTCGACGAAACGGTCCTCGGCGTCCGGCTCGTAGTCCTCGGGCGTGTCCAGCTGGAACAGGGTGGCCAGGCCCGTGGGCGACACCTCGAGCCACTCGGCGGTGCGGCTGAGCGCTACCTGGCGGCGGCCGGCGAACGTCTCGGGCCCGTCCTCCGGGCCGCACCGGCAGATGCGCGCCGAGTCTCCCGTCACGTCCACGTACAGCCCCAGCACCTCCGCATCCAGCTCCGCCGACAGCGAGCAGGTGGCCTCGCTCACGTACGCGGCCAGCGCGTGCGCCGCCGAACGCTCGGACAGCGAGCGCACCATGAACACCTTCCACCCGGCCTGAATCAGCGGCCCGCTCTCCTCCAGGGGAATGAGCTCCGCCGGCGGCGACTGAATGCGCGTGAGCAGCCGCCGCACGGGCGTCTCCACGCGCTCGACGCGAGCGTGCGAGGCCGGGCAGAAAAAGAGGACGCGATAGTCACGGCTGTCGGCGGCGGGTTCCATACGGCGAAGCAGAGGAAGAGATGGGCTCCTGTAATAAACGATTAAACGGGATACATGAGATATTCAAGGAGTACCAGAAATTGACGGTAAAAGCGAATCCGCCCGGCGTCGCGGCTCGGCGGCAACCCAGACGCCCACGGCGAGGACCAGGGCGGCTCCCACGAGGGCCCAGGGGCCCAGGGCCTCCTGGAAAAAGACCCAGCCGAGGAGCGAGGCGGTGAGGGGCTCCAGGTACGTGAGGGCGCTGGCGGCCGTGGTGGGAATGCGCCGCAGCCCTGTATTGAAGAGGATGTTTCCGAGCAAGCCTGAAAACACGCCGCCAACGACAACCCACAGTGTTGTCACCTCAAGCGGCGGCAGCGCGCTGGAGCCGGAGAGCAGCAGCAGGGTGGCCACACCGACGGCGGAGTGCACGGAGGTGACGGCCAGGGGGGACCAGGCGCGTGCGGCCGTCTTGGCGCCGAACACGGCCGCGGCGAAGAAGATAGCGCTGGCGGCTCCGAGCAGGGCGGTCCACCCGGAGAAGTCCTCGCCGGGCCGCCAGATGAGCATGCCCAGGCCGCCCAGGGTGAGCGGGGTACCGATGAAGGCCCGCACCGAGCGCGGCTCGCGCATCACCCAGGGTGCGGTGAGGGCGACGAGCAGCGGGGCCAGGTAGTGGGTGAGCACGGCGACGGCGACGGGGCCACGCTTCACGGCGGCGAAGAAGAGGGCCACGTTGATGGCGTCCGCCACGCCCATGATGACGAGCGCCACGGTGGCACGGCGGTCCTTGAGGGACTCGCTGCGCAGGAGGAACGGGGTGGGCAGCGCCATGGTGAGCATGGCCAGCAGGGCATTCTGAATGCCCGAGAGCCCGGCGTGCCGGAGGAAGAACGGCCAGCAGCCCCAGAGGGTGGCTCCCGCCGCCACCATGGCGTAGTACCGCACGTGAACACCTCGAGATGCGCGGGGCAGGCCGCCCCGAAGCGGGCGCAGAGTAGACCAGAGGTGCCAAGCGCGTCGTCAGTGACTGTCAACGCGGGTGACAGCGCGGCGGCCAACCCCGCGACACGAGGGCTCGAAGCGGCTGGCACGGCGGCTGCTCAGGGGGTGGGGCAGAGGAGGGACACACCCGATGAGCCTGACCCGTGATGTGAGCGCCGCGCTCCTCGATGTAGGCGTGGCGCTGAGACGACCCGAGGAGTTCACCACGCGCTGGAGGGACCGGCGGCTGACGCCGGGTCCACGTCCGTTGATTTTCCCCGTGCTGCTGGCCAGCGCGGTGCTGGGCATCGCCGCGTACGGGCTGGTGATGCGGCTGCACGAGGGGTGGGGAGGCATGCTGGCGGGGATGCTGAAGGCGCCGGTGGCGGCGGGGCTGGCGTGGACCATCGCGCTGCCGGCGCTCTACATCCTGAACTCGGCGCTGGGCTCGAAGTTGGACGCGTCCACCACGTTGCTGGCGGCGCTCACCACGGTGAGCTTCGGCTCGCTGGCGCTGCTGGCCAGTGTGCCCATCACCTGGTTCTTCGGGCTGGCGCTGCCGTACGGCTTCGTGCGGCTGGCGGTGAACCTGGCGGTGTTCGCGGGGGTGGGCGTGTGCATGGTGGACGTGTTCCTGCGGACCATGAAGGCGCTGGAGCCCGAGCGCAGCCGTGCATACGCGCTGCTGTGGCTGGTGCTGGTGGGTGTTATCGGCGCGGAGCTGATGACGCTGTTCTCTCTGTTCCACTTCGACGCCTGAACCCGAGGAGGCTGTCATGGACGCTGCTTCGACTCTCGATGTTCCTTCGCTTCCGACGCCGCCGGCCGCGGCGGGCCCGGTGCCGGGCATGTTCGACCTGATTCTGCGCGGTGAGGCGCGCCTGCATCGGCTGATGCGGGACGAGGCGGGCCTGCCGGAGGTGATTCAGAAGTTCCTGGCGCTGTCGGTGCTGGGGCTGACCATTCACGGGGTGGTGCTGGGGCTGGCCGCGGAGCTGTTCGCGGAGGCGCCGATGCTGGCGTGGTACCAGGCGGGGCACCCGGTGGTGTGGATGCCGCTGGCCTTCATCGGGGCCTTTCTGGGCGCGCTGTGCATCTGCCTGCCTTCGTTCTACTTCTACACGCAGCTGTCGGGGCTGGACGCGTCGTTCCGGCTGGTGACGGCGCAGGCGTTGCGCGCGCAGGCGACGATGTCCGTGCTGCTGCTGGGCGTGCTGCCGTTCTACGCGGCGTGGCTGCTGGGGACGGTGGTGGGGGTGTTCGACGCGCAGCGTACGGCGCTGTTCGCGGGCATGTGCCTGCCGTTCGCGGTGGGGCTCTTGGGCATCCGGGCGGTGTACCGGGGGTTCTGCGATCTGGCCGAGCACCTGCCAATTACGCACAAGCGGCGGGGCCACTTCCTGAAGCGGCTGGTGCTGTGCTGGGGCGGTGTCTACACGGTGGTGGCGCCAGTGGCGCTCTACCGGCTGGGCGAAGCGCTCGGGCCGCGTCTCTGAACCCGTTGATCCCCCGCTGACGAGGAGGAGCCTGCCATGGGCGTGGTGGAGACGTGCATTCTGTATCTGTTGTTGGGCGGAGTGGTGGCGGTGGCGCTGGTGCTGCGCGCGGAGGGCAAGGGCGGAGGCGCGCGGGCCGTCACCTTCGTGGCCGGCGTCTTCTTCTGGCCGGTGTACGCCCCATTCCTGCTGTCCTCGGCGCGCCCGGCGGCGGCGGCGGTGACACCACCGGCTCGGGCGGCACAGGAGCGGCTGCGAGCGGC
>DASVVJ010000866.1:0-3988 GCA_036389955.1 Myxococcaceae bacterium | reverse complement strand
GAGGAGTGCCAGTCCATGCCCATGACGCAGCCGAGCGCCTGAAACCAGAACGGGTGCGAGAGCCGGCGCAGCACCTCCTGGCGGCCATAGTGGAGCACCATGGCCTCCACCATCACCCGACCCAGCCGGGCCATGCGCGAGGAGAGCCAGGGCGGCACCTTTCCAGAGTGGAGCGGGAGGTCGGCACTACCTGTACGGTTCATGACCGTACTTGTAACCCCTGAGGGCGTCCCTCGCAGCGGGAACACGGCCTCCCCCGCCTACTCGCTCCCCTGCTGCTCGGACGGGCCCTGCTCTTCCCTGGCTGCCGCTGCGGCCGCGACGTCACGGCAGACACGCTCGTACAGCGCCAGCCGGCTCTCGAAGTCTTTCCGCTTCACTTCGTTCTGCTGCTCGTACAACAAGTCGATGGCACGGCGCTGGGCGTGGATGCTCCGGAAGCACCGGCCCATGCCGAAGAGCACCGCCGCGTAGGTGTCCACGATCTCGGGCGAGAAGGGCGCCAACTGCAAAGCCCGCCGCGCTGACTCGTACCCAAACCGTGGGGCCTTCGTCATCACATAGAACCAGGCCAGCTCGTTGTGCGCATTCGCATCATCCGGCAACAACTCCACGGCGCGCACGTAGGCCTGCTCCTGCACGGCCGCAGGCGAGCGCGCCCGCCCGTGTGCCCGCCCCAGCAGCCCCCACGCCAACCCGCTGTCTGGACGTGCCTTCACCAGCGCCTCCGCCAGCGCCAGGCGCTCCTGGGCATTCGTCATGAAGTCCGCATGGAGCAGCGCCACGCTCACGTTGGTCGGGTTCTCGCTTATTCCCTGCGTCACCTCGAGCCGGGCTTCCTGGGCCTGCTCCTCCCAGTCCCTTCCACTCCCCATCAGGTGCAGCCGGGCCCGGACGGCGTGCACTTCCGCCCCTTCCATTTCACGCATGGCCAGCTCGTTAGGCACCGGGGGCATGGGCACGGTCCGCTCGACGAAGCCGCCCTGCTTGATGAAGCGGAGCAGTCCCGCCTCCAGATCTCCCGCGCCCGCGAAGGCCTCCTCGAACGCCTTGCGCGGATCCTCGGCCAGCGCCAACCGGACCTGGAAGTCGGAGAAGCGCTGCCCGTGCTCTTCCATCAGGAAGTACACCCAGAGCCACGAAGACGCGTAGTGCGACGACGGATCCTTGATGGTGTGGAACTCCTCGTCCCAGCGCCACAGCGCCTCGAGCTTCATCCAGCGCTTGAGCCGCACATGGGCCAGGTTCTGGGAATGCGGCGTGCCGATGACGACCTCCGTGCCGTCCTTGCTGAGGGAGACCGTCTCCAGATAGGTGGCCAGCCCTTCGGCGAACCACCGTGGCTGACGCACCAACATGAAGCGGCTCAGGTAGTGCGCCAGCTCATGGGCCTGGATGTTCCGGGCCGCCGCCTTCCCGGAGTACACATCCCCACCGCCATCCATCACGATCACCGGCCCGTTGATGGTGAAGGCGGTGAAGCCGTCGTAGCCGCTCGCGTCGAACTCCGCGAGCTGGCCGCGGGTGCGCAGCACAATCACCTCGAGCCGTCCTGGCGGATCGAAGTCCCGCGTCCAGGCCAGGAGCAGGGCCCGCCGGTACCGCTCCAGGTCCAGCGTCACCTTGCGCGCCGGCACCGGGTCCAGGTTGGTCCGCACCACGAAGTGGGCGCTCCGCAGCTCGTGCCAGGCATGGCCGCCCTCCTCCGGGCACACGGCGCGAATTGTCGAACAGCCCGTCCCCAGCAGCACCGCGATGCCCAGGGCGAACCCGGGCAGCCAACGCATGACCCGCTTCATGTCGCCCCCTCTGACCCGCAGGGTAGCAGAGCCCTCGCCATCCCCTCGGCGGGCATGCCTTTGTTCACCCACAGTGGAATCCCGGCCGGGAAGGAAGCCTGCGTTCAAGGGGTTTTCCGTGACTGGGCTTCCCGGCCGTCGACGCTCTCTTTCCTCCAGGGCACACAGCCCCTTGCCGACGCTGGGAAGCTCCAAGAGGATGCGCCCCCATGACGACGACCAGTGAAACCCAGGGTCAGAACTTCCTTCAGGAGATCATCGAGAAGGACCGGCAGACCGGCAAGTACGGCGGCCGTGTGCTCACCCGCTTCCCCCCCGAGCCCAACGGCTATCTCCACATCGGCCATGCCAAGTCCATCTGCCTGAACTTCGGGCTGGCCCAGCAGTACGGCGGCAAGACGAACCTGCGCCTGGACGACACCAACCCGCTCACCGAGGACACCGACTACGTCCAGTCCATCGAGCGGGACGTGAAGTGGCTGGGCTTCGACTGGTCGGGCAAGTACTTCGCCTCGGACTATTTCGAGCAGCTGTACAACTTCGCCGTCGAGCTCATCAAGCAGGGCAAGGCGTACGTGTGCAGCCTGACGGCGGACGAGATCAGCGAGTACCGCGGCGACTTCAACACGCCGGGCCGCGACAGCCCGTACCGCAACCGCTCCATCGAGGAGAACCTGGACCTGTTCGCGCGCATGCGCGCCGGCGAGTTCCCCGACGGCAAGCACACCCTACGGGCGAAGATCGACATGACGTCGCCCAACCCGGTGCTGAGAGATCCGCCCATCTACCGGATCCGCCATGCGCACCACCACAACACGGGCGACAAGTGGTGCATCTACCCGCTGTATGACTTCGCCCACTGCCTGTCGGACTCGATCGAGGGCATCACCCACTCCATCTGCACGCTGGAGTTCGAGAACCGCCGGGTGCTGTACGACTGGATCGTCGACAACCTCATCAAGGGGGACCGGCCGTACCAGTACGAGTTCGCGCGGCTGAAGCTCACCTACACGGTGATGAGCAAGCGCAAGCTGCTGCAGCTGGTGACGGAGAAGCTGGTGTCCGGGTGGGACGACCCGCGCATGCTGACGATCAGCGGGCTGCGGCGGCGCGGCTTCACGCCGGCCTCCATCCGCGACTTCGCCACGCGCATCGGCGTGAGCAAGACGGACAGCTGGATCGACATGGGGCTGCTGGAGCTGTGCATCCGGGAGGACCTCAACGAGCACGCTCCGCGGGCCATGGCGGTGCTGCGTCCGCTCAAGGTGGTCATCGAGAACTACCCCGAGGGCAAGACGGAGCAGCTCGAGGTGGCCAACCACCCGTCCAAGCCGGAGCTGGGCACGCGCCAGGTGCCGTTCTCGCGCGAGCTGTACATCGAGGCGGATGACTTCCAGGAAGTTCCTCCCAAGGGCTTCTTCCGGCTGTCGCCGGGCAAGGAGGTCCGCCTGCGCTCGGCGTACTTCATCAAGTGCGAGCAGGTCATCAAGGACGGCCAGGGCAACGTGGTGGAACTGCGCTGCACGTATGACCCGGCCACGCGCGGCGGAGACTCGCCGGATGGGCGCAAGGTGAAGGGCACGCTGCACTGGGTGCCGGGCAACGCGCCCACCGCGGAGGTGCGGCTGTACGAGCGGCTGTTCGCCGTGGAGCAGCCGGACAAGGACAAGGACAAGGACTTCAAGACGTTCTTGAACCCCAACTCCCTGGAGATCCTCACCACCGCCCGGGTGGAGCCCATGCTCGCCGACGCGAAGCCGGAGTCGCGCTACCAGTTCGAGCGCCTGGGGTACTTCTACGTGGACCCCAAGGAGTCGCAGGCTGGCAAGCCGGTCTTCAACCGCACGGTGACGCTGAAGGACTCGTGGACCAAGGAGCAGGGCAAGCAGAAGTAGCCCTGCGCGGGAGAGGTCAGTGACTGCTCAGCGCGCTTCCCAGGGCTCGAGGTGGACGCGGGCTTCTTGGGAGGCGCGGGAGCAGGCAAGTAGCACTTGCCCTGGAAGGGCACGTAGCCGTTCGCCGTGCACTCCTCGGCGCTCATCGGGAGTTGCTCTGCCCAGCAGCCTCCGTTGATGGGCACATGCTTGTGGCCCGGGCACCGGCCTCTCTTATCGGGCCGGGCCTGCCCTGGCCGGGGCTGGGGAAGAGGTTCTTGTGTGATGTTCTCTTCCGGGGACAGAGGGGTGGCC
>DASVVJ010000865.1:0-7788 GCA_036389955.1 Myxococcaceae bacterium | reverse complement strand
GCGGTGCCGCCAGCGTGAGCGCTCCGGCTCCGAACACCGGCTTCTCTCCCAGCGGGCCCTCCAGCGTGTAGCGCGCCCCGGGCTGTGTCACCACCGGCAGCGGCTCGCCCAGCGTGAGCTGCCGCCGGGGGAAGCCCTCCTTCGCGCGCCGGGCCTCGCGCAGCACGTTGCCCAGCAGCACCGGCCAGGCCGGCGTGCGCTGGAGGTTCGAGCGGGACACCTCCAGGTTGAGGTGCAACCGGCCCTCCTCCTCGGACACCAGCACCACGTCTCCCGCGGTGATCAACGCCTTGCCCGGCGGGTTGTCTCCTCCCGTCCACCGCACGCCACCCAGCTGCACGTCGTCCAGCAGCGGGTGGCCCTTCTCCGAGAAGAACGGGCCGAGAAACGTCTTCAGCGTGCCGCTCGCTCCCACCGTTACCCAGGCAGTCGTGCCCCGGGGCCCGATGAGCAGAGTGCCCTCTCCCGCTCCTGTCTCCACGTCCGGCGCCACCGCCAGGAAGCGCTCCAGTGCCTGGCGTGCCTGCGCATCCAGTCCCTCGGCCAGCGCCACCTTCACCGGGCGCACCGCCGATGGTACCAGCCGCGCCTGGCCATCCTCGGGCAGTGCATCCGGTGGCAGCGAGACCTCCACGTCTCCGGCGTTCTCGAACGTCAGGCGCACCGTCGCCGCGCCCTCCTCCGGGAGCTGCACCACCTCGCGCTGCTCCGTGCCCTCCTTCGCTCCCGGGCCCGGCTGCGCGCGTACCCGCGCCTCCACCGTCCGCGGCCCGCCGAAGCGCGCCACCCGCAGCGTCACCGTGGCCTTCGTGCCCTCGTCCCGCCGCTGGGCCGAGACGAGCCCCACGTTGTCCCGCGCCGCTCCCAGCGCCGTCCACCGTACCGCCGGAGGCACCACCTGTCCCTCCGCCGGCATCACGTCCGTGAGGAAGTGCACGTGCCGCCCGGGCCCCGCCAGTTCCTGCGCCCACAGCAGCGTGGCCGTCGGGTCGTGGTCCGCGCCCAGCGCCTGGAAGGACTCCAGCGCCGCCAGCGCCCGCGAGGGCTCCGCCTCCGGCCCCGCCAGCACCCGCGGCGAGGGCCCGCTGGCCAGCACCGTCACCCGGTTGGCCCGCCCCTCTTCCACCCGCTTGGCGGCCTCCTGGCGCGCACGCTCCAGCACCGTCACCCCGTCCGGCCCCTGTGCCGAGAGCGAGAGGCTGCCGTCCACCACGAGCACCACGTGACGCGCCCGCGTGTCCTCGCTGAAGCGCACGTCCGCCAGGAAGAGCGCCGCCGCCACCACCGCCAGCGCCTCCAGCAGCAGCGAGGCCTCCCGGGTGAAGCGCTCGAAGCGCGGGCCCGCCTCGGCCCGTGGGCGCGGCGTGCGCCACAGAAACAGCGCGCTCACGGTGACGGGCTTCTGCCGCCGCCGCAGGAAGTACGCCGCCACCAGCGGCGCCAGTGCTCCCAGCGCCAGCAGCCCCCACGGGAAGCCGAAGCTCATGCGCCGCCTCCCGAGAGGAACAGCGGCCGCAGCGGCCCGCGCACCAGCGCCGCCAACCTGTCCGGCGCTGGTGCCGTCATCAGCGTGGCCCGGGCCCGCACCGCCGCCGAGCGCAACGAGCGCTGGTGCTCGGCGAAGCGCCGCGCATACGCGGCCAGCACGTCGTCGGTGAGCAACTCCTCCAGCGCCGCGCCGCTCTCCGAGTCCACCAGCCGCGCGCCCTCACCACCCGAGGGATCCAGATCCTCCGCGTCCAGCACCTGCACCAGGAACAGCGCCGAAGTTCCCCGCGCCAGCCGCGCCACCAGCGAGCCCAGGTCCGCCTCGAAGAGGAAGTCGCTCACCACCACCCGCAGGCCACACGGGCGCAGCGGCGGAATCCGTCCCAGCGCCGCCACCAGGTCATCCTTTGCATCGAAGGCCACCGCGCGCAGGGCCGAGCGGCACACCGGCCCACTGGCCCGCTCCGGACGCGTGCTCGTGGTGAGCAGCGTGGGCGTCAGCCCCTGCTGCGCTCCCACCTCCACGGCCAGCAGCGCCAGCTCCCGCGCGCGTGCCTCCTTCGTTGGGCTGAGCGCCACCGAGCGAGAGGCGTCCACCAGCACCTCCAGCCGGGGGGACACCTCGTCCTGCCGCACGCGCAGAATCACCTCGCCGGTGCGCGCCACCGCGTTCCAGTCCACCTGCCGCAGGTCATCTCCCGGCTGGTACACCCGGAAGTCGTGCAGCTCCATCGAGGAGCCCGCGGAGGTAGCGCGCACCTCACCCACCTGCCCCCGGTGCGGTGTGCGCGGCAGTGCCAGGGCGAGCCCCGGTGCCAGCCGTGCCACCTCGCTCTCGTCCGCTCCGGCGCTCACGACGCGTGGATCCGCCTCTCGCGCTCCACCAGCGCCCGGTCCGCGGCGAACGCCGCCAGCAACGCCACCGCGCAGATGAAGATCAGCCCCGCCTCGCCCATCTTCGGCTGGCTGCTGGAGTACTCGTGCGAGCCGAAGTTGACCATGCCCAGAATGGGGTTGAGCAGGTTGATGAGCCCATCATCCACGGCGGTGTCCACCAGCAGGGCCACCAGCGGAGACAGCACGCTGGCCAGGCCCACCAGCGAGACGAACAGAATGCGCACCGCCACCGGAGAGGCCAGCCGGTCCGACATCGGCAGCTTGCTCACCAGCAGCGCCACCGCGAAGTACAGCATCGGGTAGGCCGCCGCCGAGATGGTGACGTAGAGCATCGCGCGCCAGTTGTCCTTGGTGTCCACCGAGAGCAGCTGCAGCGCCACGCAGAACAGCGCCCAGCCGATCAGCAGCAGCACCATGAGCCGGAAGCCGCGCACCGCGCCGGGCCGCAGCAGGCTCCACGGCCGGGTGCCCCCCCGCAGCGCCCGCGCCTGCCCGTCCAGGTCGGAGACGAGGAACACCCCCACCAGCGTCAGGTGCAGCGCCCCCGCCACGCCCGCCACCGCCGCCACGGTCCGCTCCATGTCCTGCACCATCCAGAGCACCGTCACCACCACCGCGCTCACCACCATCTGCAGCGCCAGCGCCCGGCGCGGCCCGCGCGTGTAGTCCTCGGTGACCAACGCCAGCCGCGAGGCCGCCGTCTCGAACAGCAGCCACCCGTAGCCGAACATCAGCCACAGCACCACGCAGATGACGTAGGGGAACGCCTCCTCGCGCATCAGCCGCGAGCCGCCCTCGGCGATGGCATAGGCGCCGCCCAGCCCCTGCATCACCGCCATGGCCAGCGTGCCCAGCACCACGAAGTGCACGAAGGCCCGCCCCAGCCGCCCGTCCGCCAGCGTCGCCGCGCACACCCCCAGCACCGTGAGGAACACCACCCACGTGGCCCCCAGCACCAGCACCAACAGGATGGTCGGCAGGTCGATGCCGTTGAGGTAGTAGCTGAACAGCAGGAAGGGCCCCACCGCCGAGGCGTACAGCGCCGCCTGCGCCAGGAAGCTCGTCACCTTGCCGCGCAGAATGCGCCGCGGCCCCATGCCGGTGAGCGCCAGCAGCACCCACGTCTCGTCCTCGCGCTCGCGCGCCAGCGAGCGGTACGCGCTGTACGGAATGACGAAGAAGTGCACCAGCCCCAGGCACACGAAGTAGGTGAAGAAGTACGTCTGCCCCTTGGGCGCGTAGCCGCCGTCGCGCACGTCCGCGTACGCCATCAGCGACAGCAGCAGGCACGCCAGCAGCATCAGCCCGAAGCACACCCAGAAGACGCGGGTGCGCAGGCCCTGGCGCACCTCCTTCACCACCAGCGGGTTGATGCGGTCTCCCAGCCGCTCGCTCAGCGGCTGGCGGGCCTGTGGCTCCACGGTCGCGCTCACGCCACCCTCCCCTTCGTCACCGTCATGAAGGCATCCTCGAGGTTCAGCTCCCGGTGGCTGAAGGCGCACACCGGAAGGCCCGCGCTCACCAGCACCGCCAGCAGCCGCGCCGCCGCCTCATCCACCTGCTCGCGCGTGGAGCCCTTCTCCAGCTCCAGCCGCACCCGGATGGCGCCCGCGTCCCGCACCACGTTGCCCACCCGGGGCTGCTCCAGCAGCAGCCGCTCGGCGCGCTCGTAGGCCGCCGTGGCCTCCGCCCCCGCCGCAGCCGCCAGCCGCAGCGTCAGCTCCGCCGCATCCTCCGAGTGGCTCTGCGCCAGCAAGTCCGCCACCTTGCCCGTGGCCAGCAGCCGGCCCTGCTCGATGATGGCGCACGTGTCGCAGATCTCCGCCAGCTCCGTGAGGATGTGGCTGGAGATGAGCACCGCCTTGCCCTGGTCCGCCAGCGCCCGCAGCAGCTCGCGCAGCTCGATGCGCGCGCGCGGATCCAACCCGTCCGCCGGCTCGTCCAGGATGAGCAGCTTGGGGTCATGCAGCAGCGTGCGCCCCAGCGCCACGCGCTGCTTCATGCCCTTGGACAGCGCGCTCGTCAGCTTGTCCTTCAGCGGGTGCAGGCCCGCGAACTCCATCACCGACTCGACGCGCTTGGTCCGCGCGGCGCCCTTGAGGCCGTAGGCCCGGGCGAAGAAGTCGAGGAACTCCCACACCGTCACGTCGTCATAGGTGCCGTAGCGGTCCGGCATGTAGCCGATGAGCGGCCGGGCCACGTCCGGCTTGTCCACCAGCGACTGGCCGTCCAGCAGCACCTCGCCCGCGGTGGGCGTGTCCAGCGTGGCGATGATGCGCATGGTGGTGCTCTTGCCCGCGCCGTTGGGCCCGATGAAGCCCAGCACCGTGCCCGCCGCCAGCTCGAACGTCACGTTGTCCACCGCGCGCAGCGCCCCATAGTCGCGCCGCAGCTCCTTCACCTGAAGCAGGCTCATGGCCTCACCTCCCCGCGTCCCGCGCTGCTCGTCCCGAGTCTCATGGTGCGTCCACCTGCCCGCGCACGAGGTGCACGCCCTCGTGCAGCTGTACCTGCATCGACGACAGCGGCGCGAAGCCGCCGCCTCCCAGCTTCGCCACGAACTCCTGGTCGCGCATGGGCCGGGTGAAGTCCTCCAGCTCCCGGGCGCGCTTCTTCATGCCCAGGGGCAGCTGCAGCAGGTTCTCCACGAGCATCGGCTCGCCCTTCAGCTCGCTGACGGAGGTCTCGGCGCCGTCGGCCAGCTCGGGCACTTCGTACAGCTTGCCATCGAACTGGACGTAGCCCGACTGGAGCGGCGCGCCGAGCGCGTTCTGCACCCAGACCCCGCCTCCCTCCTGCTTCACCACGAGCCGCGCCCGCGTGGGCACCACCGCCAGCTCTCCCCACTCCGAGTAGGTACGCGCCGGCAGGAAGCCGTCCACCTGCATGCCGCCGCTGGCCCAGTTCACGTCCGCGGTCCAGTCCTCCGCGTCGTCCGGTGCCATCAGCACCCCGTAGGCCGGCATCTGCACCTGCCGGGAGGCCAGGTTGGCGTAGTAGCCCCCCACCGCCGAGGTGACGGCCCGGTCCCGGGGGCGATCCAGGAAGGTGAAGCTGTAGCGCGTGGCGTGGGTGACGAAGCCATCGCCCAGCAGCGAGTCAGCGACGATGATCAGACAGGTGACCAGCGCCACCGAAGGCACGCCGATCAGCAGCGCCGCGGGGCCCTTGCGCCGCGCCAGCATCAGCCCCCCGGGCCCCACCACCACCGTGAACAGGAAGATGAGCACCAGGAAGCGTCCCACCGGCGCCATGGCGTTGGGCAGCAGCGGCTGCTCTCCATTGCGCAGGGCCATGCGGCTGGTCTCCCAGCGCGGCGCCGGGCCCACCGCCACCAGCGGCGGGAAGTTCTCGTTGCCCGCGTTGACCAGCTCCGTGCCGCACTCCTGCACGCCGGTCTGGCACAGGTACACCTTGCCGAAGCAGTAGGCGCCCCAGGCCTTGTACGGAAGGTGGGCGGCCAGCAGCGGCAGGCGCTGCTCCACGTCCCTCGGAGGGCGCGCGAGGATCAGCGCTCCTCCCAGGGCGGCATAGCCGTCCAGCGCGGCCCAGACATCCGAGGGCACGGACGCCGCGTCCTCGGTCACCAGCACCACGTCGTACCCGATATAGGCTCCCAGCTCGCGAGGCGCATCCTGGGGCGCCATGAAGCGGGCGTGCACCTGGGGCGTCCGGTTCTCATCGGCGCGGCGCACGCCGGTGCCCGCCTCGAGCGCCTTGGAGCTGCCCAGCACCAGGGTGGAGATGGCGTTGGGGTCATCCATGTACACGGTCGAGTTGCGCGAGCGCAGGTTGGGCCCCTCCACGGTGAAGGTGCCGGACTGGAGCGCCGAGGGAATGAGCAGGTACGTGGCGATGCGCTGGCGCGGCGCCAGCTCCAACGTGCGCGAGATGACCGCGGCCCCCGGGCCATAGCTGCGGAAGCTGACCTTCACCGGACGCGGCACCGCGTCGGAGTTGTGAACGATGACCTCCAGCGGTGTGTAGCCGTGCTCCGCGCGCAGGGTGCGGTCGCGCACCGTCACGCGCACCCCGTCCGTCGTCTCCAGGTTCTGCAGGCTGCCCGTGGAGTCCATGTAGCCCAGGGGCTTCAGTTCCGCCTCTTCCACCTCGACGGCCACGACCTCCTCCTCGGGCAGTGGCTCCTCCTCGGGCAGGGCTTCCTCTTCGGGCAGGGGCTCCTCTTCGGGCACGGCCTCGTCCCCGGTGGGCTGCGCGGGGCCAGTGGCCGGCTGGGCCGGGACGGCCGGAGGCGGAGGCAGCGCGGGCTCCCGCGCGAGCCCGGGACGGGCCACCAGCAACAGGGCCAGCAGCAGTGCCCCCAGTCCGGCCTTACGCACGAGGCACCTCGGGCACGGCCTGCAGCAGGGCGCGGATGACGTCGGTGGACACCACCTTTTCCAGCGAGGCCTCATACGCGAGCACCAGCCGGTGGTTGAGCACGGCGGGAGCGCAGGCCACCACCTCGTCGAAGCCCACGTTCGGCTTGCCGCGCAGCAGCGCCAGCGCCCGCCCGGCGGCGGCGAGCCCCAGCGCGGCGCGAGGCGAGGCGCCATAGCGGACAAAGCGGCGCACGGCTTCCGGGGCGTGGGGCTGGCGTGGATCCGAGGCCTCCACCAGCCGGCCGATGAAGTCCGCCACCGGCCCGGGCAGGTGCACGCGGTCCACCGCGCTGAACATGCGCTGGAGCGCCTCCAGGTCCAACACCGGGGGCAGCGCGGGAGGCGCGCCGCGCACGCGGGTGGTGAGCAGGGTGCTCAGCGTCTTGGCGCCCACCGGCGGCACCTGGACGCGGAAGAGGAAGCGGTCCAATTGCGCCTCGGGCAGCGGGTAGGTGCCCTCCAGCTCGATGGGGTTCTGAGTGGCCAGCACGAAGAACGGATCGGGCAGCGGGCGCGTCTGCCCCAGCACGGTGACGCTGCGCTCCTGCATGGCCTCGAGCAGCGCGGACTGCGTCTTGGGGCTGGAGCGATTGATTTCGTCGGCCAGCACCACGCTGGCGAACAGGGGGCCCTCGCGGAAGGTGAACTCGCGGCGGCCCTCGCCCTCCAGCACGTAGGTGCCGGTGATGTCGCCGGGCAGCAGATCCGGGGTGAACTGGATGCGGCGGAAGGGCAGCGCCAGCAGCCGCGCGAGCGCCTTGCACAGCTCCGTCTTGCCCAGACCTGGCAGGCCCTCGAGCAGCACGTGGCCGCGGGCGAGCACCGAGACGACCACCTGCTCGACCACCGTCTCCTGGTCGAGCATCACCTGGTTGAGGCCCTTCTTCAACAGGGCCGCGACCTCCGCCACCCCCTGCACCTCGGCGGGGCTCAGAAGCTCAGACACGTCGGTTCCTCGCTTTCACTCACTCACCAAAATACCGCTTCACCAGGTCGCGGTTGCGCGGCAGCAGGGGCGAGC
>DASVVJ010000864.1:0-18250 GCA_036389955.1 Myxococcaceae bacterium | reverse complement strand
CAAGGCGTCACCCTTCGTGGCCACCGGGTTGTCTCGTGCAAGCCTCTGGATGGGTAGCTGCGAGAGAGCCGCTGCTGATCCCCGGCAGGGGCGGTATCCTCCCCACCAGGTCGGATGGTAGACAGAGGACCTGTTACCTTGGGAGGCCTGTCCTCCCGTTACCGAAGGGCCCGAGGAGGGAGACACCGCATGTCCAGCGTGGAGCTACCGTGGACTCTCGCGCCGGCGGCCCACTCGGACGCGGTGGATCCCACCCGGCTGGCGGCCGGCACCCGCGTAGGAGACTGGCGGGTGCTGAGCCGGCACGAGGCAGGCACCTTCGGCGTGGTGTACCTGGCCGTCCGCGTGGGAGAGGAAGAGGCCGGACCGCGCGCATTGAAGCTGTCGCGGCGGCGCAACGACGCGCGGCTGGAGCGCGAAGTCCAGCTGCTGGCCCGCGTGGAGCACTCGAACGTGCCCAGGCTGCACGGGCACGGGGACTGGCAGGGCTTTGCCTACGTGGTGATGGACTGGGTTGCTGGCGTGGACCTGTACCGGTGGGCCCGGCTGTGTAATCCACCCCGGCGCCAGGTGGCGCGGCTGCTGTCGAAGCTGGCCTGGGCCTTGTCCGCCGTGCACTCGGAGGGTGGAATGCACCGCGACCTCAAGGGCGACAACGTGCTGGTGCGCCTTGCCAACAATGAGCCGGTGCTGACGGACTTCGGCGCGGGGACGTGGTCGGGGGCCGCTCCGTTGACGGTGCTCGGGCCGCCCGGCACCCCGCTCTATTACAGCCCGGAACGGCTGCGCGCCCACCTGAACGTGCTGCCTCCGGGCTCCGCCAGCGGCGCCGGCCCCGCCGATGACGTGTATGCCCTGGGCGTCACCGCCTACCGGCTGCTCACGGACACCTACCCCTTCAGCGAGCTGGACGAGGCCCACCGCACGCAGGAGCGGCTGCGAGGGCGCCTGCCCCGCGCGCCCCACGAGGTGAACCCGGCGGTGCCACCGGAGCTGAGCGCTCTGGTGCTGCGCATGTTGGCGGCCCTGCCCGAGGAGCGCCCCTACGTGCATGAGGTGAACCGGGCCCTGGATCGCCTGATCCAATCCCCAGCGCCGGGATGGGAGGGGCTGCTCTTCGAGTGGGAGGAAGACCCTTCACGGCTGGGTCCCGGCCGCCGTCACCGGGAACAGGTGGCGGACGAGCTGCGGCGCGCGAGGCAGCAAGCAGCGGAGTCCATGTCACGAGTCGCCGCCGAGGTGGAACGGGTCCGCGCCGAGCAGCAGGCTCCCACCCCGCGGAAGAGCCAGGAGCAGGCGCCTGCCCGGAGGCCCTCGTTGCTCGAGCAGCCCAGGGCGCTGCCCTGGCGCCAGGTGGCACGGGTGGCGCTGGCCCTCGCTGCGGTGGGCCTTGCCGCGTTGGGAATGGCCTGGGCCTTGAAGCCCGGGCTGGTGGCCGGACCGCCTCCTGCGTCTCTACGTCCACTTCCCACCCTGGAGGTAGGAAACGACGGTCAGGAATTGGCGCTGCCGCGAAAGTTGCCGGAGTCTGAAAACGGCGCGGCGCCCCTGGAGGCACGCACTCCCGCGCCCGCCGCGAACGCGGCGCTCCCCAAGGACAGGAACGCCGTGAAGAAGAAGAACCTGGACGCCGCCGGGAAGGCCGTGGGTGTGGCGCTCTGCACGGGGCTGGCTTGTGCCACTCCAGCTCCCATCCAAGAGGGCCCGGCACTCTTCCCACTGCGTCCCTACGATCCGCCGGCGGAAGCGTGCCCCCGCGGTGCGGTGGAGGCCATGGCCGAGCACGGCATCCGACTGGGCACCCAGCACACAGCGATCTTCGTTGGCTATGAGAATGGAGCGCTCATCTCAAGACGCGAGGGCCCGGTGCTAATCCTCAACGACGAGCGGTGGGGAGACCTGCCGGGCTCGGTGGTCTTCGCGGGGCGGCTCCTCTTCGGAAGAGAACGTGTCTACATCCGCCTGACGGAGGCACGGCTGGAGGATGGCCAGCGCTTCCCCGTCTGCATCGATATCTACGACGCGGCAGACCGTCGCGGTTCGGAAGTACGTCCTGGCTCCACCCGTGACGAGGTAAGGATGTCCAACGTCGTGCAGGTGAGAGCGGTGGACCGCTTCGACTGAAGGTGCAGCCATGGCAGCGGCAAAAGCGGTGAACGTGATAGGCAGGGGACCTTTGGTCCTACCCTCCAGGTTGCATTGATGCCGCTCGCGCCCCTGTCCTCCCTGGCCCTCCTGCTCCTCTCAGGTCCTCCCCTTGCTCAGCTCCCGGCTCGTCCACGCGAGGCTGCCTTGCCCCGGGCCAACCTGATGGCGCAAGCACCTCATTCCAAGCCCGCGACACAGGAACCACCTGAAGGACTGAGGGGGCTGTTCGCGGAGGGAATCATCCAGGGCACAAGTGGGATTGCCGCAAAGGAACTCGCCCTCCTCATCGCCCAGCCTTCGGATGCCCCTCTGACACTGCGTGACGCGTATGCCTATCGCTCGCGCGGAGCGGTCGCGGTGGCCGTGCGGCTGAACAACCCACCCGGTGCCACCGAATGGAAGGCGGGACGGGCCATACTTCGGCTGGCGGGCACGGGCGAGGAGCTGCCTCCGCCGCAAGTGTGGCAGGCCGAAGCCATTGGCCCGGACGAAAGCATCTGGGTCGTAGTGGAGATCGCCGTGACAGAGAAGCAGGCCCGGGGCACGTACACGCTGGTGCTATGGGACGCCTCGGGCGCGCGCCCCGTCACGCTGGAGGGAGTGACGTTTCCCTGAGCAGTAGATCCCGGCTCATTCGAGGAAGCGGCGGTCCCACTTACGGGTGTCCTCTTCCGTGAAGCCGCTCCAGTAGCGCTTACGAAGCCGATAGCGCCACCTTTTCAGAACGTGCGCCAGCTCGCGGTACGCGGGCAGTGTCTGCCCCTTCTCCAGGTCTCCTGCCTCCGGCCATTCGCCAAGCGTTACCACGGCGCGCCCGGCCTCGAGTTCCTGCACAGTGACGCCAGGAGCGTGCAACCGATCAAGCAGCCCCGCAGCACCGCCCAAGCGGCCCAGCACAGGCTGGCCGAGAAAGGTCAGCCAGTGGACCCCATTGATTCGCAGGCCGAGATTCAAATGAATGCTTTCCGTCATGGGCATGTCCAGGCCCGGATAACGAAAACACAGATCGCGAAGGTGCTCGGTGTAGCCAAGCACCTGCTCGGGAAACTGGAAACAGAGCCCCGCGTGTCCAGAGCTGAAGGGCAACCTCTTGCCCAATTCCAGCGCCAGTTCTCGCACCCGCGCGGGGCCCTGGGCCTCGAGAAACTCCGTAGGCAACCAGAACGAAACCATGCAGACGACACCCGGGTCCCTGTTGAAAGGTAGGGCCTCCAGCGGCCAACCCCGGTACGTGAATTTGTACCCTGTCACCGAGTTGGGAGTCTCGTCGAGCCAGATCGTGCACCCACGCGGATCGAGCATCTCTGCCCGCTGAAGCTCCCAGTTCTTGGCATCGAGTTCCTGCCAATCACCCTGGTCATCGGGATACCAGGCAAGCCTCTGGTCACCGATCGCCTGGCGATAGACTTCCAGTGAGCGCAAGACCTCATGGTTGATTTCTCTATGCGGGCGGCGCATGTAGAAACAGACGCGCACACTCTCCCGGATCCGCAGATATTGCTCGTCATCAAACGTCTGGTAGAGGCGAATCTTTGGATAATGCTCGATCATCCGCCAGTGGCTCCGAATCCAGGTGAAATCAACCTCGGCTCTACACCAAACGCTTCTCTATAAATGTCTCCCTGGGTTGATTTATAATAAGGGTGATCGAGCGGGTATCTGTACCACGATGCCCCATTGCTTGAGGGGCAGGGAAATTTAAAGTCAAAGACAGCTTGAACACGCCTGGGGTCCCCCGACGCATGGAACACGACATCCGGCATCAAGCTCCCCAGGAGCATGCCGAACAATCCATCTCGGAGCCATTCCTCGACCTGCTTGGGATCAAGCAGGTCGAGCTTCTTCGCCTTCCGCTCGTACCGGTAATGGGGTTGGAGACTGAAGTTGTCCGAGAGTGTCTTCCCCAATTCCTTCTGCACACATTCCAACGCGGCCTGGTGTTTCTCACGCCCCAGGTGCATCGCCCAGGTCACCTTGTTTCCACGGCCGTCCGTCTCGAACGTCTCCTGGCACAGCTTCCGCGTGGGGCGCTGGCCCTTGCCCAGCAGCCGCTCGTTCACTTCGAAGCTCGCCTGATTGGCGCAGTCCTTCATGACCTGCTCGACTCGCGCGAGCTCGGCGGCATCCAGCAATCGCGCCACCGCCACCGAGGTCCTGGCCGCGGAGATGAAGCGCGACAGCCATGGGAGGACCGCCTCCTCCCCGGCCGGCGGCATGTAACACGAGGGATTGCGCAGGCACGCACTCGTTGCCGAGTCCATCGCCTGGGCATATTGGCCGCCGCCATGGCGCCCTGCTGTCCTCGGAAAGCCGCACGCCGCCAGCAGCGCGCACAACGGGAGGAAAAGGCGCAGCCTGCAAGGCCGCAAGATGTCGCGCATGCCTCTCTTCATGCCTGAGCAGAGGGGGCACGGCAACCCTCACCCCGTCCCTCTCCCGGCGGGAGAGGGGTGCGTGGGCACAAAAAACAAACCCCCTCCGGCACCCGTGGCGCAGGAGGGGGCGGGGAGACAACCCACCGGCTATTGGCCGATGATCTTTCTCAGCTCGTCCTTCTCGGTGGAGAAGGAGAAGGCTCCGTAGAGCTGGTAGGCGTTCTCCCGGTCCAGCACGCGCGGCCACAGCACCCGCACCGCGTTCAGCCGGTCCTCCGCGAAGGTGAAGCGCTGCAGCAGCTTCAGCACCTGCGGCACCAGGAAGTGCTTCTGGGACGCCGCCGACTCGAGCACCCTCAGCTTCCCATCCCCGAAGGACTCACGCGCAATCGCCTTGGACAGCTGCTGCAGCTGATCCTCCGTGATGGGGTACACCACCGGCGGGGGCGGCGGCGGGGGCGGCTGCGGCTGCGGCTGCGGGCGCGGCCGGTAGCGGCGCAGGTCCGGCGCGTTGTTCAAATCCCTGCGCGCCATGTCCAGCTCGTCTCCCAGCTTCAGCAGTTGGTTGCGGCCTGGCCCCCGGTCCATCCGGTCCAGTGCCCTCTCCAGCAGGTCCTCCATGCGCGCCAGCTTCGCCGCCATCGCATCCCGATCCACCACCGCCAGGTTGCCCTCGTAGCGCAGCGCGTCCGGGCCATCCTCGTAGATGGGCTGCGCGCCCGGTGCAGGCTGCGGAGTGACAGGCCCCGTCGGCTGGCCCGGCGGGGGCGCCCGCTGGAGCCCCTGCGTCTGCGCGGAGGAGACGGCCGACATCAGCACTGCAACGGCAACTATCAAAGCCCTCATGGCTGCGTCCTTGTTGGAGGATTCGCCCTTAGTGACGCACGGGGTCGCCCGGCATTCAACAGAAGATCAGTTGACGGTGAACTCCCTCGAGTACCCCGTGTAGGGGCGGATGGCCCCGTCCCACCCGGACTTCCAGTCACCGTCATGCCGGATGCGGTACGTACCCAGCGTCGCAGTCGAGGGGATCTTCCACTCGATCGTCACGTGCGAGCACGCCATGGTGGGCACGCAGTTGTTGCGCTCCCAGCGGTACTTCGTCTCCCAGTCCCAGTCGTGCGCCACCGTCACCCACGAGGTGCCTACCTTGCGCTGCACCTGCAGGAACGAGCCCTGCCGCCGCAGGTTGTTCTTCGGGTGCCCCCCCCAGAACTTCACGCTCACCGTCTGCCCCCGCGTGTAGCTGGAGTTCGCGTTCGTCACCACGCTGCCGAAGTCCACCCACAGCAGCTTGTCGTCGAACACCACCCCCGTCTGCAGCGTCGTCTGCTCGTTGCGCAAGTCCCGGGGCGCCGGGCCCGCCGCCACCGTGGCTCCCGTGCGGATCGCCGCCGCCAGCTTGTCCATCTCCTGCTGCACCGCCCCCAGCGTCCACGGCCCGAAGTGCGTCGAAGCCCCTTCGTAGTCCTGCTTCGCGTACTCCTCACGCGTCACCAGATAGCCCGCGTACGCGTTGGACAGGCCGGCGATCACCACCTGGTTCACCCCGATGGGCGACAGCTGGGCCAGCACCGACTGGCGCAGCCGGCGGCCCGCCATCGTCGTCATCTCGAACGGCACCGCCACCACCGCCAGGTTGCCAATCGTCACCACCTGCAGCGGCAGCACCTCGGGCGTCCACGGGTACGGCGTCATCGTGCCCATCTCCAGCACGATGGGCTTCTCGGCCTGGCAGGCCGTCGTCGCCGTCGCGCAGCGGAACGCGCCCCACATGTCGCTGATGTTCTGGCACGTGGCACCCTCGCTGCCGAAGCCCGGCCCGTCCTCGGCGCCCGCCAGCATCGAGTCGCCGATGGCCGCCTCGCACGTCTGGCGCCACAGCCCGTCCGCGTACTGCGGGGCCACCTGCACCTCGTCGAACTTCACGTACGTGTGCCGCGCGTCCACCGCGCCCGTGACGACCTGCGACGCGCTGTCATAGAGCGACTTCGCCAGGGTGTACTGCTTGCCGCCCGAGAGCTCCACGCTCTCGAAGTCGTTGGCGCCGCCGCCGTTGGTGCCGCCGTAGATGTTGGGCGTCACGTCGCCCTCGTTGCTCTGCGCGAAGGCGGCCACGAACGTCTTCGCCCCCAGGTAGTTCGTCCCCTTGGCCTTCTCGAAGAGGTACGAGGCATAGCCCTTGTTGTCGCCGCTGATGAGCTTGTTGTCGTTGCCCATGGACGTGGCGTGCACCGCGAACCAGTTGATCAGCCCCACCTCCGAGCCGTCCGTGCCCTGCAGCTTAAGCAGCGTCATCTTCTTGTCCGTGTCGTAGGCGTGCTGGCCGCGCTCCGTGGAGGGGTTGCGCAGGTACGCCTCGGGCGAGCGGTTGATGCTCGCGTTGAGCAGGTCCCCCGAGTTGATGCGGATCGCCCCCGGAGCCAGGTTGGTGTGCGCCCGGACGATCGACTGGACGATGCCGTCCACGATGGCCTCGAAGTTCTGCAGGTCGTAGCCAAGGACCGTCAGGTTGTAGAGCGCGTAGTGCGAGAAGCCCCCGGGCCCGCTGTGCGTGTGCGTGGCGCTCAGCACCACGTTCTCATCCGTGTACAGCATGCCGTAGCGCGCCCTCAGCCGCTCCACCACCTGCTGCTTCACGCCCTGGAAGATCTGCCCCGCGTCCGCGCTCACGAACGCCACCCGCTTGCCGTTGCACGGCGAGGCGATGACGAACGCACGCGAGCGCAGCCGCTGGTGGATGCCCGCCGTCTTCTGGTCGATCATCGCGTAGCCCATCATCCCCAGCTCCGCCGCCGGGCCCGTGATGTCGTAGATGCCCGAGCCCACCTGGAACGCCGTGTTCCCCGCGCACGGGCCCGTCAACGAGGCCTCCTGCGTCGTGAGGGTCTCGGGAGCCGGAGCGTCCTCCGTGCCACACGCGCTCAACACCAGCGCCAGCGCTCCTGGAAGCAAGCATCGGGTCAGTCTCTGCATCGTGCACCCCAGCCGCGCACTCGCGGCGGTCAGCGGATGGTTTCCAGCCTCGGCCTAGGCCGTTAATTCAGTTTTGTCCAGGATTCGACGGGTCAATCCTTCGCTCTGTGCACACATGCGCCTGCTTTCTCTTCCGGGGCGATCCGGGGCGGTTAGTGTCCGCGCGCTTCGGCTCAATCAGGAGGAATACACTTTGAAGCTTCATGCCGTGATGACCGCTGCTGCTCTCGCCTTCGCCGCTCCCGCCCTTGCTCAGGCCCCGCAGGCCGCTCCGCCGGCGCAGGGCGCGGCCGCGGGCACCCCCGCGCAGGACAAGGGCGCCGCCAAGGGCACCGAGCCCAAGAAGGGCGAGATGGCTCGCGCCATGCTCAAGGACCCCAACGGGCAGGCGATGGGCGAGGTGACGCTCCAGCAGACCCCCGGCGGAATCCTGGTGCGTGGGACCCTGAACGGTGTCCCCGCCGGTGAGCACGCCATCCACATTCACGAGACCGGCAAGTGCGAGGGCCCCGACTTCAAGACCGCGGGCGGCCACTTCAACCCCGGCAAGAAGCAGCACGGCCTGATGTCGGCCAAGGGCAAGCACGCGGGCGACCTGCCCAACCTCTTCGTGGGCCAGGACGGGAAGCTTCAGTTCGAGCACTTCGCCAACAACGGCCTCAAGCTCAAGAGCCTGATGGACAAGGATGGCTCGGCCGTCGTCGTCCACGCTCAGGCCGATGACCACAAGACCGATCCGGCTGGCGACGCGGGTGGACGCATCGCCTGTGGCACCGTTGAAGCCCAGTAACCGAGGAACCCTCACCCCGGCCCTCTCCCGAAGGGAGAGGGGGCTGCGGGGTTACACGTAGCCGAAGCGGCGGCGGGCGAACCACTCGGCGCCCAGCAGCGCGATCAGCACCACTAGGTAGTACCACCGGTCCCACAGGGGCCGGTCCTTCGCGCGGCCCACTTCCACCACCGGCGGATCCAACAGCGGCAGGTCCGGCAGTCCATCCTGAGGCAGCCGGAAGGACTTGCCGCCCGTCACCTTGGCGATCTGCTCCATCAGCTCCGGCCGCACCGAGGCGTCCGACAGCTCCGGCCCCACCGCGCGCACCGCCACCGCATCCTCGCCCTTGCCCAGGTCCACCTCGCCCTTCTTCGCCGTGGCCAACAGCTTGTACGGGCCCGGCGCCGGCGGGGGGAACTCGAGCCGCACCACGCCATCCGGCCCCGTGGTGCCCGTCTGCACCGCCACCAGCTTCTGCGAGGCCACCGAGAACAGCTCCACCCTCACCTGCGCGTCCTGCGCCGCCTGATAGTCCGACGTCCGCGCCGACACCACCACGCCCACCGGCCGGCCCGGCTCCACCGAGGGCGGATCCGCCGTCACCTTCAACGTCGTCAGGTCCGGATCCCTCACCAGCCAGCGCAGCGCGTTGCTCCAGAACCGGTCATACGTCCGGTTGGGCGAGCCACCCTGGTGCGAGGTGAAGGCCCAGTACCAGCTCGCATCCGTGGCCAGCGTCATCGCCCGGCCCCGGCCGTAGTCCCACACCGCCACCAGCGGCGCGTTCTTCCCGTCCACCGTGTGGAAGGGGTGCTCCACCAGCACCGTGGCGCCCTTGCGCGCCCGCGTGGAGTTGATGCCCGGAATGGAGGGCAACTCGCCCCATGCCGCCTCGGTGCTCGCAAAGCCGCTGCCCAGCGCCGTCACCGGGTGGCGCAGGCCCTCGGGCGTCAGCCGAGCCTTGAAGGGCTCGATGTTGGCCGGGCCCGCGGCCTCCACCGGCAGCGCCTCCATCAGCGTGGGCATCGACGCGCGGCCCTCGCCCAGCACGCTGTCGCCGCCAATCATCACGAACGCCCCACCGTTGTTCACGTAGCGCTCCAGGTTGCGCTCGTACTCGGTGATGGCCAGCTGCGGATCCGCGTACCCGAAGTTCTGGAAGATGACGACGTCGAAGGTGTCCAGCTTCTCGTCGAAGATCTCCTCCATCGGGAAGGGAATGTGCGACAGCTCTTTCTCCTGGCTCTCCACGCCCGGATCGTCCGACATGGAGCGCAGGATGTAGAAGGACACCATGTCCACGTTGGCGTCCTGGCGCAGCAGCCCGCGCAGGAACCGCTCGTCCCACGAGGGCCGCCCCACCACCAGCAGCACGCGCACCCGGTCTCGAATCACCTTCAGCGTGAACGAGCGCGAGTTGTTGTCGCTCACCGCCTCGTCCGGGAAGGTGGGCACCGTCACCGTGTAGACGAAGCGCCCTGTCGCATCCGGCGTGAAGGTGAAGGCCACCGGCTGCACGTCATCGTTCGAGCCGAAGCGCACCGACTTGTTGGCGACCGTCTTGCCCTCCTGGCTGAGCACCACGGGGATGTCCTTGCCCGCGAAGCCCCGGCCGTGGATCTCCACCTCCACCGTGAGCGAGTTGCGCACGAAGGCGAAGTCGTCGACCTTGAGGCCCTCAATGGACAGGTCCTTGAGCGCCTCCTTGCCCACCAGGATGGTTGACACCGGCACGTTCAGGTCCGCCAGCGCCGAGCGCGCCCGGCCCACCGCGCCCGCCGCGAACTCCGCGTTGTCCGCCCCGTCGCTGATCACCACCACGCCGGACAGCTTGCGCGAGCCCTGCGAGCCCGCGGCCACCGAGCGCAGCGCCGAGAGAATGTCCGTGCTGCCCGCCCGCGCCGGCTCGCCGCGCAGCGTGGCCGCCGTCATCGGCGCCAGCTCCGGATCGAAGCCGTACACCTCCACCGTGAAGCGATCCTGCAGCGCGGCCATGCCCGGCGCGGCCTGCTCCAGGAAGTCCGCCACCTGCGCCGAGCGCGTGGGCCCGCCCGGCTCTCCGGGAAAGTTCATCGAGGCCGAGCGGTCCACCAGCACCGCTACCCGGTTCTTCATCCGGGCCACCTGCAAGAGCCGCACGCCGGGCTCCAGCAGGAAGAAGAGCGCCGCCACGCCAGCGCCCACGCGCAGCACCCAGAGCACCACCTTGCGCGCGCGCGAGGGCTCCCGGCGCACGCCCCAGGCGGCCAGCGCGATGCCGAGCACGAGTCCCACTCCCAGCAGGACAAGAGCCCACACGGGCAGAGGGGACAGGCTGACGAGCTTCCAGGCGTTGAAGGGCTGTGAGTTCATCAATCGCGCTCAGCGGGGGAAGGTGCCCCGCGGTCAGCGCCGCTTGTTGAGGATGATGGGCAGGTGGACAGCGTCGTCCTTGTAGTCCAGGCAGAGGGCGTACATGCAGATATTGATGCCCGTGCGAATAGCTAACTCCCGCTGCGGCTCTCCGCCCGGTGAGACATCGAACTCGTAGTCACCCAGCTCGGTGCGGCTCCAGGCTCCCGCCAGGTCGTTCTGCGAGTACATCACCGCCGCACGCTTGCCCAGCGTGCAGGCCAGCAGGTGCGGCTTGTTGAGCACTCGGCCCGGCGCCGCCTCCAGCAGGAAGAAGGACTTGAAGACCACATGGTTGAACGGAACCATCGACAGCGGGTTCTGCGGCAGCACCCGGGCAATCTCCCGGCGGAAGCTCTCGTCGAAGCCGTCCCCATCGCTGGCGTCATTGGCGTCGGCCAGCAGGAAGCCGCCGAAGGTCAGGTAGCGCCGCAGGTTCTCCACCTCGGCGCCGCTGAGCGGGGGCACCTCGCCCTCGCCTCCGAAGTAGAGGAACGGGTACTCGAAGAGCTCGGGGCTGCTGAGCGAGACGGCGCGCGCCTCGGGCAGCACCTCCACGGAGGTGCGCCGCTGCATTTCCCAGGCAATGCGCCTCAGGCCGCCCAGCCGCGCATCCCAGCGGCCTCCGTGTTTGACCACGGCGGGGATGAAACGGCTCTTCTCACCAAAGGCCAATGCCCGCCCGGACAGCAGGGGCAGCAGCGCAGAGGTGCCGAGCAGGAGATTTCGACGGGTCAGACGCCGGGGGCTCATATGCGGTGTGTATATACCGTCGACGCCCCCTTCCATTCCCCGCTATAGAGCCGCCTCATGGCGAAAGGCGGACAAACGCCGAGGGATCCGGCCTCTCCGGAAATGCGGGCCGCCTGGAAGCAGATGGAGGCCGGGAACGTGGCCGGCGCGCGCCGCGAGGCCCGCCGCATCCTCTCCGCCCATCCTACCTCGGAGGACAGGGACCAGGCACAAGACCTGCTACGGCGCACCCAGACCCCCCTGGCTGTCTACGGTTTCGGACTGCTGGTGCTGGCCCTCCTCACCCTGCTCGTCTTACTGGCGCTGTCGCGCTATTAAGGGAAGCCGTGGACGGGTTCATCGAAGCGCTCAAGGCCTATCAGTCCTTCAACCCGCCGGGCTGGGTGGCCATTTACCGCCTCCTGCCGATGTGGGCAGGCATCCTGTGCTGTGTGCTCGGCATCACGCTGCTGCTGTTCGGCGGCGGACGGGCCTTCCGCATGGTGTCCGGGCCCGTGGGCGCGATGATGGGGCTGGCGTGGACGCCGGTGCTCGGCGCCAAGTTCGGCCTGGAGATGACGGACCCGCGGGTGCCGTCGCTGGTGGCCGCCGCCGTGGCGCTGGTGGGCTTCATCTTCCCCCCGGTCATCACCTTCCTGGGGGTGGGCGTTCCGCTGGGGCTGGCCGCCGGGAAACTGGCGGGAACGGCGGACTTCTTCCTGGGCTTTGCCCCGGTGTTCCTCATCACCGGCCTGGTGGGTGCCATCCTCCACCGGGTGGTGGGGGCGGTGGTGGCCTCGCTCGTGGGCGCCTGGCTGCTCACCATTGGCGCGCTGGCGGCGCTGCACCAGTTCGGTGGACTGGTGACGGCGGTGGCCAATCAGCCCTGGGGCGTGCTCATCGCGGCGGTGCTGTTCGCGCTGGCCGGCAGTGTGTACCAGATCGCCGTACGGCCCTCGCCCGAAGAGCAGGAGAGGCTGCGCTCCGAGAAAGAACGGCTGCGGCTGCGCAAAGCCGAGCAGAAGGCGCTGGAGAAGCGCTGGGGCGTCAAGTAGGCAGACAACCTCTCCGGGCGCCGGGCGGTACGCTTTACCTACCCCAGGTCGACGCGTACAGTCCGCGCCCTTTGCCTCCTGGGGACAAGGATGGGTAAGGCCAAGCGCAAGGACAAGGCGAAGGCGAAAGCCGCGCGTGCCGAAGAGAGCTCTGCCACCGCGGAGAGCGAGGCCCCCGCGGAAGGCGCGGCAGGCACTTCGCAGCCCACGGTGACCGCGGTCACCGCGCCCGCCGTCATTCCCTGGGTGAAGCCCGAGGGCCTGTCCGCCCGGGGCTGGGGCATTCTCGCCGCCGTTGTTCTCCTCACGCAGTTTCCCCTGCTGCACTACGCGCTGCTGCGGGGCAAGCCGCCCACCACCGCTCAGTTGCCGTACGTGCAGGACTTCTCGGATGGCAGCGTGGTGGAGAAGCACTTCTCCGCCGTGGGCGGCTACTGGCGGGTGGTCAACGGCGAGCTGCTGTCTCCGGGCGTGAAGAACAACCCGCTGTGGCTCCAGGCGGCGCTGCCCGAGAACGTGGCCATCGAGTTCACCGTGCGCTCGGAGTACCCCGAGGGCGACATCCGCGTGGAGCTGTTCGGCGACGGCTCGGACCCGGGCTCCGGGTACGTGCTGGTGCATGGCGGGTGGAACAACTCGCTGTCGGTGCTGGCGCGCAAGGACGTCAACGCCCCCTCGCTCCAGACGCTTCAGCAGCAGGCGGCCCGCGCCGCGGACCGCATGGGGCTGCCCTCCGCGGACCTGGTGAAGACGGGCATCCTCACCGAGGACACCCCAGTGCGCGTCGAGAGCCGGATGCCGGTGCAGGTGCGCCGCGTCTACCACTACCGCATCGAGCGGCGCGGCACGCTGGTGCGCTGGAGCATCGACGGGCAGCCCTTCCTGGAACTCAATGATCCGTTCCCGCTCAAGGGCCCCGGCCATGACCGGCTGGGCCTGAACGGCTTCGAGTCGCAGATCTTCTTCGACAACCTGCGCGTGGTGCCGCTGGATGGTTCGGCGCCGAGCTTCGCCCTTCCGCCCATGCCGGCGGCGCGTCCCACGCCTCCGCCCGGGCCTTCCGCGGACACCTTCGACCGCGCCGAGCTGGGCGAGAACTGGAACGCCACGGGCCCGTCCGCGGTGCGGATGGAGAACGGCGCGCTCACGGTGGAGCTGGTGCACAACCGGCCCGTGTGGCTCACCCGCCCCATTCCCACCAACGCCCGCATCGAGTTCGACGCCTGGACGGATGACCCGCAGGGCGACATCAAGGTGGAGGCGTGGGGCGACGGCCGCTCCTTCTATGCGGGGGACCTGCGGTACCAGTACACCGCCACTGGCTACGTCTTCATCCTCGGCGGCTGGCGCAACACCCAGTCCGTCATCGCCCGGCAGACCGAGCACACGCCGGACCGGGCTGTGCGGGATGGACAGGCCGTGGTGCCAGGCAAGCGCTACCACTTCACCATCACCCGCCGGGGCGGCGCGATCGATTGGATGCTGGACGGGCAGCCGTTCCTGTCGCTCAACGATCCTTCGCCGCTCGAGGGACCGCAGAACCAATACTTCGGTTTTTCGGGCTGGAAGACGAAGGTCCACTTCGACAACTTGAAGATCGAGCCGCTGTAGTCACCAGCGAGCGAACCAGGGGTAGACACGTGCGCAGAGTGGGAATCTTCGGGTGGGGTGTCGTGGCCCCCCGGTCCAAGGATGTTGACGCCTTCGAGAAGAACCTGGCGTCCACCGGGAGCTGGCTGTCTGCGTTCAATGGGTTCGGCCCGGACAACTTCCTGGTGGGCATGCCGGACTTCCAGTTCGCCGACTACAAGCCGTGGATCGACCAGCGCTTCCCTCCCACCCGCTTCGCCCAGCTCGAGAAGAAGATGGGCATGCCCACGCAGTACGCGCTGGCGGCCTTCATTCAAGCGCTGCGGCAGAACCCGGGCGTGGAGCAGGAGCTGCAGGCGCTGGGCATCCAGGCGCACGTGTACGTGGGCACCGGGCTGGGGGATCTGCCGACCATCTATGACATCAGCCTGGAGCACTACCGGGCGCAGCGGCGGTGGAACCGGTTCTGGGCGGAGCCGTCGCGCAACGCGGCGCTGCGCAAGTGGCTGGAGACGCGCGAGGCACTGCCGGGCCTGCCGCCCGAGCCCGGAACGGTGCCCGAGGCCGAGCGGGACGTGGCCGAGGAGACGTGGTGGCAGTACTGGGCCTTCCAGTCTCCGGAGCTGCGCGAGTACCTGAGCGAGCTGCGGGAAATTGAGGGCATGGGCGTGGAGGGCGACGTGGAGTCCGCCAAGCTCGCCGTCATCAAGGAGAAGCGCACCCGCACGGCGAAGCTGCAGAAGAAGTGGGCGGCGCCCGAGCCGCCATGGAACTCGGTGAACGCCAACGTGCTGTGGAACATCCACAACGGGCCGGCGGCGCAGGTGTCGATGATGGGGAAGATCACCGGGATGACGTTCGCCCCAGTGGCGGCGTGCTCCTCGTTCGGCTACGGGCTGAAGCTGGCGATGGATGCCATCAACCGGGGCGATGCGAAGGCGGTGGTGCTGGGGATGACGGACCCTCCGCCGCACCCGCTCACGGTGGGCGGTTTCTACAACGCGCGGGTGATGGCGGCGGACGGCACGGTGTCCAAGCCGCTGACGGCGCTGCGGGGCACGCACGTGTCGGGCGGCGCGGTGGTGTGGGTGGTCGGGGACTACGAGCACTTCACGGCCAAGGGCTTCAAGCCGCTGGGCATGGAGCCGGTGGCGGTGGGGCTCACCGCGGACGCGGACCACATCATCACGCCCTCGAAAGAGGGGCCGACGACGGCCATCCGTTCGGCGCTGACGGCGGCGCAGTGCACGCCGGCGCAGGTGGGGAGCTGGGACCTGCATGCCACGGCGACTCCGGGTGACTTCCTGGAGGTGGAGAACCTGCGGGGGCTGATGCCCGAGTCGGTGCTCGTCACGGCGCGCAAGGGCACGTTCGGGCACGGCATGTCGGCCGGCGGCGGCTGGGAACTGACGGCGCAGTACATGGGCTATGCGCGCGGGCGGCTCTTCCCCACTCCGCTGCAGGAGGCGGAGTTGAACAAGGAGATCGGCAAGGTGCACAGCCGCTTCGTCTACGACCGCGAGGTGCCCGCTCCCGAGGGGATGGCGGGCAAGCTGTCGATGGGCGTGGGCGGGCTCAACGCCTGCATCCTCTCTCGCGCCTGGCGCTGAGGATTGAGGCCGCCTTGCGCGGCGCTGTCACCTGGCGAAGGACTTGCCCTGCTCGGCCAGGGCTTTCTCCAGAATGCCCAGGGCCTTGGGCCCCACTCCGTGGAGCTGACCGAGTTCCTTCCTGGTCACCTGGGTCACCTGGCTCAGCCGGGTGATGCCCACCTGAGCGAGGGCTCGGGTTGCGGGCTTGCCGATCTTCGGCAAGCTGTCGTCCGGCTCTGATTTTTTCACGAGGTCCTCTCTTTTTAAGCCGCGCTCGCGCTTGGGTTTCTACTCCGGGGACGCCGCTGCCGTCTCCCACGGTAGGCTGGGTACCGAGGGGAGCCCATGATGAACGGACTGAGCCAGCGGTGGTGGCTGCTGGCGTGCTGGCTGTTGGCGGCCTGTGCGGCAACGAGGCCTATTGAAGACACTGCCGATGGCTGCGAGGTGGCGTCCGAAGCGGCCTCGTTCGCACAGCTCTGTGCCGAAGCAGGCACCCTGGTGGTGCTGTGTGATGAGCGCCAGTGTGGCGCGTACCACTGCCGCGAGGTGGTGGAGCACCTGACGACGGGGCGGGTGGTGCTGGCGCGTTATCCAAGGCCTCCACTGCCCACCAGCCCGGGTCAGGGCAGTACGAGCACCCAACCTCTCCCGCTGCCCAGTCCAGGGCCCGGAGTCGAGCGCTACCGGGGCAGTGCCCAACAAGTGCCCGGTACCGCCCAGGCGGTGTTCATCATCCCCTGGCGGCCCGAGCCCAAGCCCGAGCTGCTTCCCAGCCAGAAGCAGTTACTGGCGGAGGCCGAGGCATACCGCGAGAAGTCGTACGAGGGACACCACATCTACCCTCGGGCCTTCCGGGAATGGTTCACCGAGCAAGGAATCGACATCGACGAGTACATCCTGCCGCTGGAGGTGTCGGAGCATCGGCGCATCCACCGAGGTCCCGATGGCGGTCCATGGAATGCGGCGTGGCGCAAATTCAGAGACACCCATCCCAATCCGACCAAGGAGGCGATTCACCGGCATGCTGGGCAACTCATTTACGAGTTCAGGCTGTTCGGCCCCATCCTTCCTTACAAGCTCTGGACTTTGCACCCTCCACCCATCCGAAGGCCCTGAGGAGCCATGAAATTCTATTGGCTGCGCGACGTCGAGCAGCCCCGCTACTCGGGTGGCTACGACGAAAAACACAAATGGGGCCTACCAGGAGTTCACTGCCCCCTGTGCGATACCACCTGGGCCGCAACTGGAATTACCTTCCCTTCCGTGGATTTGTCCCACTTCCCGGAGCGAGAGAAATATTCGGCCCGGGTCGAGGAGGACTACCGGGAGTTCGAACGCCTGCGTGAGCAAATACGCCCGCTGGTGCCGCCGGGTGTTCAGCTCATGCCAGGAACCAAGTTCGGCCCTATGGATGGTACCGCCCGAGGAGAGTTCGGCCCCCTCTGCCTCCACAACCCCTGGAACCTGCTGCTCAGGCCTGAGCCTTTGGCGCAACTGACAGCCGAAGGGCTCCAAGGCTTGAAGGGCTGCCGCACCGAGTTCCGCTTCCGCAAGAAGAACCCGCCGGAACTTCTTGAGATGGAGCTGCGGCTACACGGGCGGTTGCATCGTGACTGTCTTCCCGCGGACCTGCCTCCCATCTGCCCCAGGTGCGAGCGCTTCGGCCTGAAACGGCCTGAGGAACCCATCCTTGACGCCGCCACCCTCCCTGGCCACCTGGACCTGTTCCGCCTGGCAGGCTTCACGACGATGATCATCGGCACTGAGCGCTTCGTGGAGGCCGTGCGCCGCCTGGGCTACGAGCAGGACATCCTCTTCCGTGAGCTGCCCGTGCGCTGAGCCCACTCAGGCTCAGCCCTTCGGCACCGCCACCATGTCGAAGTCCGGGATCGCCTCGCGCATGTACTCGCGCATCCGGTTGATCAGCGCCGCCTCAATCTGCCGGGCCCGCTCGCGGCTCACCCCGTACTTGTCTCCAATGTCCTGCAGCGTCAGCGGCTCGTCGGCAATGAGCCGGTTCTCGAAGATGAAGCGCTCCTTGCCCTCGAGCGACTTGGCGAACTCCGCCAGCTTCTCCCGGAACAGTTCCTTGAGCTCCTCGTTGCCCAGCCGCTCCTCCGCCCCCGCCGCCGAGGACGGCAGGAACCGGTCCGCCCGCGTGTTCTTTGGGTCATCCCCCATCGGCGCGTCGATCGACAGCTCGTCGTGCCCCAGCCGCTGGTCCATCTCCACCACGTCCTGCTCGGTGACGTTCAGCCGCTCGGCCAACAACTTGGGGCTCGCCTCGAACCCCTGGTTGATGAGCTTGTCCTGCTCCTGGCGCAGCTTGAAGAACAGTTTGCGCTGGGCCTCCGTCGTCCCCAGCTTCACCATCTTCCAGTTGTCCATGATGTAACGAAGGATGTACGCCCGGATCCACCACGCCGCGTACGAGCTGAGCTTCACTCCCCGGTCCGGATCGTACTTCTTCACCGCCTGCATCAACCCGATGTTGCCCTCCTGAATCAGGTCCAACAGCGACAGCGGGTTGCGGTGGTACTCGTGCGCCAGCTTCACCACCAGCCGCAGGTTCGACGCCACCAGCCGGTACGCCGCCTTCACGTCCTGCGTCTGCTG
>DASVVJ010000863.1:0-3542 GCA_036389955.1 Myxococcaceae bacterium | reverse complement strand
ATCCCCGGCTCGTCTCTGGCCGTCCCGCCCTGATCGAGAATGCGTCCATCCTTGAGGTGCATGGCGACGCTGGATTGGGCGTTCTGTTCTATGATGATCCGGTCTTGTGTGGTGATGTTGAGCTCCGACTGCAGTGGAAGGCGTTCGTTGAGCGCAGCACCGGCGAGGCCGTCGCCAACTCCGGCGTGTTCTTGCGTGCTCCACGTCCAGCCGCCGAGCTTGACGACGCGAACTTCTACAACCGCGCGGTCGAAGTTCAGATCGACGACACCGGGTACGACTTCGCCACCCGCCGCTTTCGGAGTCCGTTGCACCGCACGGGCGCCGTGTACAACTACGCGCCGGCCCGGAGGCACGCACAGAAGGCGCCGAGCCGAGATGGCGAACCCGGCTACTGGAACGCGTCCCAGATCACCGTCCGTGGGACACGTGTCTCGGTCCGGCTCAACGGCCGCCTCGCGAGCGAGGGCGACGTGCCAGCGGCGCTCGCCGGCCCCGGCCTGATTGGGCTGCAATACCACACCGGCAAGGTCCAGTTCCGCTCGATCCGGGTGCGCCGGCTCTGATCTCGATTGGGAATGCAAGTAGAAAATCGGTCTGGAAAAGGAAGTAAGGTCTACTGGCAGTGGCCGGCTTTGGAAGGGAGCGTCACGAGGACCTGAGTTGGTAGCGGAATTGTTCCCGCATCCGCCACCCAGGCCAAGAACCGGCACTGTCAGAGCGATCCAGCTTGAGCGGGGCAGGGGGCCAGCTACCCTCCACGGCATGACCCAGCGCAGCCCCTTCCGCTACTTCAAGACCTCACCCGAGGTGATCCGTCTCGCGGTGATGCTCTACGTGCGTTTTCCTTTGTCGCTCCGCAATGTGGAGGACCTTCTCCACGAGCGCGGGATCGATGTCAGCCATGAGACGGTGCGGTTCTAGTGGCAGCGCTTCGGGCCAATGTTCGCGGCCGAGATCCGAAGCAAGAGGGTAGGTCAGATGCGCTCCTCGCGCTGGCGCTGGCACCTCGACGAGGTGTTGATACTGTCGGCGAATCCCTGAGGTGTCCTTCAGCAGGAAGGGGGTTGTCCATGAGCCTCCATCCGGACCCGATCGGCGGGATCCCCGCTGAGACGGCGCGTGTCGCGCATGCCGCCTTTCCCAAGGGGACCTTTGCCATGCGGCTGCGCGAGGAGTTCGCGGTCCTTTACCGGGACGAGGACTTCCGGGCGCTTTACCCGAGGCGGGGTCAACCCGCCCTGGCGCCGTGGCGTTTGGCCCTGGTCACGATCTTCCAGTTCCTCGAGCATCCGAGCGGCCGCCAAGCGGCCGACGCCGTGCGCGCCCGGATCGACTGGAAGTTTGCGCTCGGTCTTGAACTCGACCTGTCCCGGGTTCCCCGTCCGCGTTCTGGCCGAGTTCCGTTTGCGCTTGGTTGCGGGTCAGGCGGAGCACCTGCTGCTGGACACCCTGCTCGAACGGTTCAAGGCGCGCGGCCTGGTCAAGGGGCGGGGCCAGCCGCGCGACCCTCGGCACGCACGTGCTGGGCGCCGTGCGCGACCTGCGCTTGCTCGAGTTGGTGGGTGAGACGCTGCGCGCCACCCTGGACGATTTGGCCGCCGTTGCACCGGACTGGCTGCGCTCGATCGCGCCGCCTGCCTGGTTTGAGCGCTACACGCGCCGGATCGAGGAGTACGCCTTGCCCAAGGGCCGGGAGAAGCGTGAGGCGCTCGCTCTTGAGATCGGCGCGGACGGGTTCCGGCTACTCGACGCTCTGGAAGCGCCGGCGGCACCGGCGGCCCGCGCCGCTGCAATGGTTCAAACGCTGCGGCAGGTCTGGCAGGCCCATTACGAGCGCGACGGAGGGCGGCTGCGCTGGCGCACGATCGCGGAGCTGCCCCCGTCCGGCGACCGGCTGCAGTCCCCCTACGAGATGTGGGGAGAAGAGTAGGACAGATCTGTCACGCTGTTTGTATCGCTCCCGCTAGGATGGCGGCTATCTTGTGCGAAGAATAGAGCTGCGCTGGCCAGCCCCTGATCACGGCTCCAGGGTCAATGGTAGTTCGTCGGGACATGGTGGGCTAGCGTTGTAGCGGGCCGGATCTGAGGCGTGGCGAGCCGAACCTCTGGGGCGGGCGGGGTCCATCTAAGGGCGGAGTGAGGCCGGACGGTGTTGTAGTGGCGCCGCCAAGCCTCGATCAGGATCTGGGCTTCTTTGAGCGAGTAGAAGATCTCGCGGTTCAGCAGCTCGTCCCGGAGCTTGGAGTTGAAGCTTTCCACGTATCCATTCTCCCAAGGTGAGCCGGGCTCGATGTAGGCCGTCTTGGAGCCCACCGCAGCGATCCAGTCCCGGACCGCTTGGGCTACGAACTCCGGCCCGTTGTCCGAGCGGATGTGCTCGGGCACGCCGCGCTCGAGCATGAGCTCGGCCAAGGTCTCGAGGACTTGGGCTGACCCGAGCTTCCGGTCCACCCTGATGGCCAAGGCTTCCCGGGTGAACTCGTCCACGACGCACAGCATCCGGAACCTGCGCCCGTCGTGCGTCCGGTCCTGCACGAAGTCGTGGGCCCACACGTGGTTGGCCCGCTCGGGCCTGAGCCGAATGCAGGAGCCGTCGTTGAGCCAGAGCCGTCCCTTCTTGGGTTGCCGTCGTGGCACCTTCAGCCCCTCGCGCCGCCAGATGCGCTCCACGCGCTTCTTGTTCACCAGCCACCCTGCCTGGCGCAGGAGAGCGGTGATGCGGCGGTAACCATAACGCCCATACATGGTCGCAAGCTCGATGATGGCGGCCGTGAGCCGCTCCTCATCGTCTGGCTTCCTCAGCACACGGCGCTGGGTCGAGCGCGGCTGGCCGATGACCTCACAGGCCCGCCGCTCGGAGACGCCGAGTTCTAAGCAGACCTGCTCGACCTTTTGCCGGCGACGCGAGGGGCTGGTCAGTGTCCCCGGAGGGCCTCCGTCAGGATCTGCTTGTCGAGCGTGAGATCGGAGACCGCACGCCGTAACCGGCTGTTCTCCAGTTCAAGCTCCTTGAGCCGGCGAACCTGGTCGAGCTTGAGCCCGCCATACTCGTTGCGCCAGCGATGGTACGTGGCCTCGGCCACCCCGATCGCTCGTATGGCCTCGCCTAAGGTGCGCCCCTGAGACGTCATCACGTCCACCCAGGCCGCAGCTTCGTCACGATCTCCTCAGGGCCGTGTCGCTTCTTCGGCATGCATCCTCCTCGTCAGCTCCGCTGACATTACAGATGGCGCCGGTTTCGGGTGGCAGGCCAGCGCCGGACCATGCGGTGCTGGTGAGGCTGGGTCATGGGCGAGGAAGTTTGGTCGAAGCGCCAAGACCGAAATGTAGAAACTGATGTGTCAGTGGGATAAAGGCGACGACGACCGGATCGCCTGTGTTGAAAGTTAATCCTACTGCGCGCTTCGGGCCGGACCCTGCGGGAGGCGTCCGAAGTCGTCGATGACGGTGACGGTCGCGCCGGAGCCGGTGTTCCAGCGCCACAGCACGAGGTTCACGTCGCGCGAGGTCGCGCCGATAGCATAGGAGGGGGTCAGGAT
>DASVVJ010000862.1:0-9604 GCA_036389955.1 Myxococcaceae bacterium | reverse complement strand
GGCGCGTCCGGTCCGCCTGGGGAATGCTCTCGGGGAAGGTGGCCACGGGCATGAAGAAGAGGCTGTCCTCGGGCTTGTCCACCACGTGCGCGGCCAGCTGGGGCAGGGTGCGCTCCACCAGCACGCGGGGCAGCACGATGCCCTTCTGGAGGCCCTCGCGCATCCGGGCGATGGCCGACTCGTTCCACTCGAGGAAGCCGTTCACCCGGGACAGGAAGTCCTCGTAGTCCTTCACCGTCTTGAAGGGGTGTACCCCCTTGCCCGAGCCCAGCTGCACGAAGAAGTTGGGCGCGCTGTAGAACTGGTTGATGGGCAGCAGGTGCCGCGGGAAGCGCTCCTCGGCGAGCTCCTCCTCCACTTCCTCCACGAAGAGGGTGTGGGTGAGCCGCTGCTCCGGACTGAGCGCGGCCGTGTCCAGCTTGCGCGCGGCCTCGAGCGAGCGCTCGTAGAGGGCGAGGCGGCGGGCGCGATGCTCGTCCGAGAGGCTGTTGGTGTAGCGGTCGTTGTAACGGTTGTCGCCAATCATCGTGGCGCGAACGGGGTTGAGGACGAGCGTCTCCTCGAAGTGCGCCTCCACCAACTGTGTGAGGCGCTCGCCGGCCGCAGCAGCGCTGGCCTCGGTGGCGACGGACGAAGAGCTGGAGCGGCAGCCGGCACTCACGAGCGCGGCGAGACCCAGGAACAACAGCATGCGCATGATTCGATTCCTTGCCTCTCAGGCCCGCCGCAGGGGTGCGGCGTGGCGGGAGCGGGCGGAGGACAGCCCGGACGGGGCTGGCATGCAAGGGCGAATCCATCCGGTCGCAACCTGGCCCGGGCAGAGGGGCCCAACAACTACACCCACGCATGGGCGGAGCGGCAATGCGCCCGAAGGCCCACGCCTCGGAGATGCGTCAGTCCTTGCCGCCCGTGCGAGCCTCCAGCTCGCGAATCTTCTCACGCGCCTCGTCTCCTTCGGGGATCGGCCGGCCGCTGTCGCGCCACTCGACAGCGGCCTTGAAGCCCTCCGCCTGCGCGTAGCGGCGGAACCACAGGCCCTCCGGGTTGTGCCGGGTGATGCCGTCGAAGAGGGTGGCCATTTGCTGGCTCTGCTCCAGCCCCATCGCGAGCATGACCTGATTGACCACCATCTTGTGCATCGCCAGGTGGCTGCGGGGCACACCGGCGATGCGGCTGGCCAACTTCATCACCGCGGCGTCGAGTTCGGCGGCGGGAACCGCCTCATTGGCCAGGCCCCACTGGGCCGCGGTCTTTCCGTCAATGGTGTCGCCGGTGAACATGAGCTGCTTGGCCCGGGTGGGGCCCAGCCGGTAGGTCCACATCGCCGTGGTGGGGCAGCCCCATACGCGCGTGGGCATGTAGCCGATGCGTGCGTCCTCGGCCATGACGAGCAAGTCGCAACACAGGGCAATGTCGCTGCCGCCCGCCGCCGCGTAGCCGTGCACCTTCGCCACCGTGGGCTTGGGGCTGCGCCACAGGCTCATGAAGTCCTCGGTGTTGCGCTTCATGTACGCGTAGTCGTCCATCGGATCCCACGGGTGGCGCTCCTGCTGGCAGGGGTGGTCGATCTGGCCTTCGCCGAAGAGGTTCAGGTCGTAGCCGCCGCAGAAGCCCTTGCCCGCGCCCTCGACGACGATGACGTGGACCTCGTTGTCGCTGTTGGCCCAGTCCACCGCGGCCCGGATCTCCCGAGGCATGGCCTCGTTGATCGCGTTCAGCCGCTGGGGCCGATTGAGCAGCAGGCGAGCGACCCGTGGGTTGGACGTGTCCTTGTCGATGCTCAGGGTGCTGAAGGTGGGCATGGCGGTGTCCTGAATGGGGGAGGGGAGGGAGATAGCCGGGTTTTACCGGCAGTGGGGATACACTGGGAGGCCGGGCCGATTCTCCTCCCTCCGTGTGCCCAGGAGCTGTCGTCATGAATGAGCCGCTGCTGCCGCCCTCCGCCGCTCCTCAGGCCTGGGAGACGATCGCCGATGCCGAGCAGGTCTTCACGCTCTCCATGCCGCGGGGCTGGCGCAACCGGGCTTGGGTTCAGCGCAATGGAACCATCCCCCACCAGCTCGCGGCCACGGAGAGCCCGGGGCGGGAGACCTCGCTATTCCTGAGCGATGCGACGATTCCCCAGTTCTTCGACCCGTCCGGGGTGATGTTCGGCGTACCGCCGGGGGGCATGGTGCAGCCCTACACCTCCATCGAGCACTTCCTGCCCGGTTATGCCCAACATCGCTTTGGCAGGCTGCCGGGTTTCCGGATGGGCTCCATGGCGCCGTCGCCGGAGCTGTTCCAGTGGGTCCAGCAGGTGGCCCAGCGCTCGGGGGCGGGACAGGTGTGGATCACCGCTGGCCGGTTCACCTTCTCGTTCGACGAGGGGCCGCGCCGGGTCCAGGTGATGCTCTTCGGCGCATGCACGAATTTTGGGCCGGTCTGGTTTGCCGATGTGCATGGCATCTCCACGACGGTGGGAGATCCTGGAGCCTTCGCCCCGGCGCTGTTGGAGATGCTGGCGTCGCGGCGGACGAATCCGGCGATCATTCAGCAGCAGCTCCAGGAGCGTGCGAGGTCGGCTGCCCAGCACCAGGCCAACATGGCGATGATCAACCAGAACACGGCCATGCTGCGCGCCAACCACCAGCAGAACATGGCGAACTTGCAGAGCATGGCGGCGAGCCACCAGGCGCATATGGCATCGCTCCACGCCAGCCACGACGCGCACAACGCGGCCTGGCAGAGCCAGCAGTCGGCGCAGCATGCGGCGCACCAGGCGCAGATGCACACGCCGGATGACTCGCACCGGCGCTTCGTCAACGCCATCGTCGAGGAGCGCACCGTCGTCGACGGCCAGAGGAACACCTACCAGGTGGCGGACGGCTACGACCGCTACTTCCGCCGCCACCATGACGGTGCCTGGATTGGAACGAAGGACCACCGCGACCTGAGTGATCTTCCCGGGGTGAACCCCGCCGACTACGAAGAAGTGAAGATCAAGAAGTAGGCCCGGCGCAGGCCCGCGCGTTCAACAGAGGGAGCACAGCATGAATCGGCTGCAGGACAAGGTCGCGGTCATCACGGGCGGCGGCAGCGGCATTGGGGCGGCGACGGCCGCGCTCTTCGTGCAGGAGGGCGCGCGGGTGCTGGTGGTGGGCCGCAACGAGGAGAAGCTGCGCAAGACGGTGCGGAGATCAACCACGAGCACGTCAGCTACACCGTGGCGGATGTCTCCAAGGTCGAGGACACCCAGCGTTACGTGCGTGAGGCGGTGGAGCGCTATGGCGGGCGCAACATCCTGGTGAGCAACGCGGGCATCCAGGGGGAGCTGCGCACCCTGGCGGACATCTCCGTGGAGTCCTTTGACGAGGTGATGGCGATCAACGTGCGCGGCACGTGGCTGTCGCTCAAGTACGCGTTCCGCGAGCTGCAGAAGCGCGGCAGCGGGAGCATCATCCTCACCGCCTCGTCGGGAGGCCTCGGTGGGATGGGGGTCTCCTCGCCGTACGTGGCCAGCAAGCACGCGATGGTGGGGATGGCGTGCGCGGTCGCGATCGACGGCGCGCCCCACCGCATCCGGGTCAACGCGGTGTGCCCGGGCCCCATCGACAATGACCTCATGGTCAATGTGGAGCGGCTCATGGGGCCCGGCAAAGAGGCGGAGACCCGGGCCTGGGTCGCCGGGAAAGTACCCCTCAAGCGCTTGGGCTCCACCGAGGAGGTGGCGAAGCTGAACCTCTTCCTCGCCAGCGACGAGAGCAGCTACTGCACCGGCGGCGCATACACCGTGGACGGTGGCTGGTCCTCCAGCCTGCCGTGATCAACCCGTCTGGCGCTGGATCCAGGGCGGCGGCTCATGTCTCAGCGCGCTTCCCCGGGGCTCGAGGTGGGCGCAGGCTTCTTGGGAGGCGCGGGAGCAGGCAGGTAGCACTTGCCCTGGAAGGGCACGTAGCCACTCTCCACGCACTCCTCGGTGCTCATCGGGAGTAACTCTCCCCAGCAGCCTCCGTTGATGGCCACCTGCTTGCGGCCCGGGCACCGGCCTTTCTCATCGGGCCGGGCCTGCTCGGGACGGAGTTGGGGAAGAGGCTCCTGGGCGAGGGGCTTCTTCTTTTCCGGGGACGGAGAGGCGGTTCGGGGCCCGGTGGGTGAGGTGTCCCCGACTGACGCTGTGCCCGAGTCCGGAGCCTGGGCATTGAAAGCCCGAGGCTCCCACTTCGAACTCCAGAGCAACACCGCGCACACTCCCGCTGCCGCCAGTGTCAGCCAGGGTTTCCAGGTCCGTGCACGCCTCTGCGGCATGGAACTCTCGGGGCGCTGCGCTTCACCCGCCGCGGCCTCCAGCGCCTCGGCCACCTGTGCCGCCGTGCCTCTCGCCTCCGGTGCGTCCGACAGTAGGCGGACGATCACCTCCCGCAGCAGCGGCTCCACTCGGGGATTGCTCTCCAACGCCGGCCTGATGTCCGGGCCTCTCGCCTGCCAGAAGCCTTGCTCATCCCGCGTCGTCTCGAAGGGCGCGGGGTACTGGCCCATCACCAGGCGATAGGCCGTCACCCCCAACGCGTACAGGTCATCCGCTGGCGACGGCGCGTAGTAACCATCCTCATGGTGCAGCGAGCGGAGGTAAACCGGCCACGCTTGAGGCGAGAGATACGCCAGCGTCACCGGTGGCAATGCCTGCCACGTCAGCCGCTGTGCCCCAGCAAAGTGGCACGAGCCAAAGTCGATGAGCACCGCGCGCTGGTCCGACAATCGGACCAACACGTTGTCGCCCTTCACGTCCCGATGCACGGCTCCGGCGGCATGCACCGCCTCCAGCGCCCGGGCCAGTTGCGCCAGCACCCGGCACACCTGCCGCTCCGAGGGCGCCTGCTGCTCAGCCCAGGCATACAGCGCAACGCCCTGAACCCACTCCATGACGAAGAACGGGTACTCGTTCCGCGAAGCCACCAGCGGCCCACCCCGGTCCAGCAGGCGCGGAATACTCGGGTGGCTCAGCCGCGAGAGCAGCTCCACCTCGCGCTTCATCCGCGCGTCCCACAGCCACAGTGACACCTTGAGCGCACCATGCTCCGAGCGCCTCCAGCCGCTGCGCTCGGCCCGGTACACGGCACCGTAGGCGCCCTGGCCCTGCCAGGCCTTCACTCGCCACGCTCCGACTCGGGTGCCTGGGGCCAGGGGGTGCACGTGCTCCTCGGGAGGGCGTTCCTTCGCTCAGCCTAGCGCGAAGGCGCCGGGAAGGCAGGGGCTGCCCAGGGCCGGATGCGGGTGGTGAAGGTTCCATCCTCCAGAGGCTCCAGCTCGAGATCGCAGTTGAGCGCCAGGTCCGTGGGCTGGAAGTAACGGCTCAATGCGCTCGAGGCGGCGAGGCGCTGGAAGATCTCCTGGAACTTCCCGATGGCCGCCGACTCCGCGTCATGCTGCGTGGCCAGGATGGGGTGGTAGAGCGTCTGGTAGTGACAGGGCTGGTGGCGCGCGTCCGTGCCACGAATCCCCCGCATCAAAGCCACCACCTCGGACTCGAGGTACTCCTTGGCGTACTGGATGCGCCCTTCCTTCAGCGTTCTGAGGCCCTGCCTGGCCTGAACGAACTGGGCCGCCATGCCTTCGATGATTTGATGGACGTGCCGGCCCTCGCCCGAGCGGAGATAGCTCTGAAGAGCCGCGGTCTCCTCGTGGTACGAGGGGTCCTCATTCACCATCTCCCGCCAGCGGACAAGCTTGACGCGGCGGCGTTCGGCCTGCGGGAGCTCCGCGAGCGCCTCGCGCAGGTATTGAACGATCTGGTCCCCATCGCGCAGGGCACGCGCCTGTCCGGCGGACAGGGAGTTATAGGCAAACAGCGCCAGGGAATAACCCTCGAGCCAGTCCGCCACCATCACACAGACCGGGACGTGCAGTGGGATTCGCGGCAGCAGGGCAGACAGGATCGTCGAGGCCAACGCCGGGCCCTGGCCTTTGAGCTTCGAGAACAAAGAGGGGCAGATGCCGATGTAACAGCCCCGGCCAGGTGAAGCGGGAACAGGGACAGGCAAAAGCAGGGAACTCGGAGCAGGGCAGGAGAGGGACATGGTGGTGGTCCTGGTTCCCAGCGCGTCCTTCTGACGCCTGGGTGAAGCCAGAGTGCCACTCGCGCCGCGTCTGTTCTGTGAAGTGCTTCACTGTCTGAACGTGAAGGTTTTCACTCAAGGCCTCAACTCCAGCGTTCCTCAGCGGCGCGCCTCAGCGGCGCTCGAATACGAGTGAGTTGATCAACAGAATCCCTGTCCCTGAGGGTAGCCCCACTCCCGATCAGGAATATCGGGCTTATCTAGGATGCCTGCCTGTCCCCGACTTGGGTCGGAGATGACGGTGGCGCGTGGCGTGAGAGGTGGGCTTGGAGACGCTCGGGGGGGGTTCCGAGGAGTCTCGACAGCAGCACAGGACCCCGGTTCGTCCTCGTCCACTCAGAAAACGAAACCGGAACCATGAACCAGACAGAAGCGGGTGCGGTCATCCCGCTCCCTCCCGCCCGTGCGGCGGTGGGCGGAGCCATGCGTCGAAACGAGGTCGTCCGTCCCCCGGCGGGCGGGACTCCCTCCATCTTCACGCCCGAGCCGGATGCGCCCGCGGTCAGTGCGGTGGCGAAGGTGCCCTCGGCGGGCGCCCGCATTCAGCAATACGAGCTGATCCGCCAGCTGGGCAGCGGCGGCATGGGCACCGTCTTCCTGGCGCGTGACACCAAGCTGGGCCGCCGGGTGGCCATCAAGTTCCTGCACTCCACCAACCCGGAGATCAACCGGCGCTTCGCGCAGGAGGCTCGTACCACGGCGCTGTGCAGCCACGAGAACATCGTCGTCATCCACGAGGTGGGTGAGCACCAGGGCAGCCCCTTCATGGTGCTGGAGTACCTGCAGGGCCAGCCGCTCAACAAGGCGGTGGGCAGCCAGCGCCTGCCGCCCACGCGGGCCGCGGAGCTGATGGTGCCGGTGGTGCGCGCCCTGGTGACGGCGCACAAGCAGGGCATCGTCCACCGGGACCTCAAGCCGGAGAACATCCTCGTCACCGAGTCGGGCACTCTCAAGGTGTTGGACTTCGGCATCGCCAAGGTGCTCCAGGGGCAGGGCCGCCCGGAGCACACCCAGGTGTCGCGCCTGCCTTCACCGGAGGACATCGGCGCGGGCCCCGAAGAGGCGGGCGAGGCGGAGGGCCAGGGCAACATCACCCGGAGCGGCGCCATCCTCGGCACCATGTCGTACATGTCCCCGGAGCAGTGGCGGGGAAGCGCCGAGGTGGATCACCTCACCGACATCTGGGCGGTGGGCCTGATGCTGTTCCGGATGTTGGCGGGGCGGCACCCGTTGGAGCCGCTGCGGGGCCCCCAACTGGCCGTCACGGCGTTCCTCGATGAGCCGATGCCTCGCCTGCGAGACGTGGCGCCGGACGTGCCGCCGGCGCTGGCGGACGTGGTGGACCGGTGCCTGCTCAAGCACAAGGAGCGGCGCTGGCCGGACGCGCTGTCGCTGCTGCGTGCCCTGGAGCCGTTCCTTCCTGGCCGCTACACGCGCGAGGTGCGCCTGGACGAGAGCCCGTACGCGGGCCTCAGCTCCTTCCAGGAAGTCGATGCGGATCGCTTCTTCGGCCGCTCCCGGGAGATCGCCGCCCTGGTGGGCCGCCTGAAGGATCGCCCGCTGTTGGCGGTGGTGGGGCCCTCGGGAACGGGCAAGTCCTCGTTCGTGCGCGCCGGCCTGGTGCCGGTGCTCAAGCGCTCCGGTGAGTCCTGGGAAGCGCTCGTGGTGCGCCCGGGCCGCAACCCGCTGGCGGCGCTGGCCCAGATGATTGTCCCGTTGGTGAGCTCCTCCACCTCGCTGGCCGAGGATCTCAAGGAGCACCAGCAGCTGCTCGAGCGCCTTCGGAGAGAGCCCGGCTTCGTGGGCTCGATGCTGCGCAGCCGCGCGTGGCGCCAGAAGCGGAAGATCCTGCTCTTCGTCGACCAGTTCGAGGAGCTCTACACGCAGGTGCCGGACGTGAGTGAGCGGCGGGCCTTCACCGCGTGCCTGTCGGGCATCGCGGATGACGCCACCTCGCCGATCCGGGTGGTGCTCTCGCTGCGTTCGGACTTCCTGGACCGGGTGTCCGAGGACGAGCGCTTCATGGCCGAGCTGAACCAGGGCCTGTTCTTCCTCACCACGCCGAGCCGCGAGGGGCTGCGCGACGCGCTGGTGCAGCCGGCGGAGATGGCGGGCTACCGCTTCGAGTCTCCGGACATGGTGGAGGGCATGCTCCAGCACCTGGAGGCGACCCAGGGCGCGCTGCCGCTGCTGCAGTTCGCCGCCACCCAGCTGTGGGAGCAGAGGGATCCGGCGCGCAAGCTGCTCACGCAGCAGAGCTATCAGGCGATGGGAGGGATTGCCGGAGCCCTGGCCACCCACGCGGACAGTGTGCTGCGGGGGCTGTCCTCGCAGGGGCACGTGTTGGCGAGGACCATCCTCCTGCGCCTGGTGACGCCGGAGCGCACGCGCGCCATCGTCTCGCTGGAGGAGCTGCACGAACTGTCCCGGGACAGGGGAGAGCTGCAAGGGGTGATGGACCAGCTGGTGCAGGCGCGCCTGCTGGTGGTGCAGACGGGAGACGGGGCCAGCGGCGGCACGGTGGAGTTGGTGCACGAGTCGCTGATCCACGGCTGGCCCACGCTCAAGCGCTGGCTGGACGAGGGCCAGGAGGACTCGGCCTTCCTGGAGCAACTGCGCACCGCGGCCCGCCAGTGGCAGACCAACGGCAAGGACAGTGACCTGCTGTGGCGTGGCGAGCTGGTGGAGGAGGCGCGCAGGTTCCAGCGCCGCCACCAGGGCGAGCTGCCACGGGTGCAGCAGGCCTTCCTGGAGGCGGTGTTCGCCCAGGCGGCGCGGGCCACGCGGCGCAAGCGGACGCTGGTGGTGGGCGCGCTGGTGCTGATGAGCGTGCTGGTGGCCGCCTCGGCGGTGGCGCTGGTGGTCATCCGCAAAGCGCAGCAGGAAGCCGAGCGACAGGCCGTCGCAGCCCGTGTGGCTGGAGAGCAGGAGCGCAAATCTGCGGGCGCGGCGCGTGAAGCGGAGGCCAAGGCCATTCAGCGCCTGGCGGAGGTTCAGGCCAAGGAGCTGGAGCGCCAGGAGGCACTGCGTAAAGCGGAGAAGGCCCGGCAAGAGTTGGCCGAGGCGTACACCCGGATCCAACACACGAATGACGAGCTGAATGTGGCTCTGGAAGAAGCTCGCGAGGCACAGAAGCGCGCCAAGTACGCCAAGAAGAAAGCCGTCAAGAGCGCGCTCGCGGCACGGCTGGCCGAGGAAAAGGCCCGCGGTACCGCTGAGCGGCTCGAGCAGAAGCTGAAGGAAGAGCAGGAGCGCGTCGAGTTCCTGAAGAAGCAGCTCGGCGAGATCATCCTCGTCTTGGAATGAGGGGGAAAACCCAGATGACCATGAATCAGCTCATATCCGTGCTCACCGTGGGGTTGGCACTGGGGGCGGGGCCGGTGCACGCGCAGCAATCTCAGCTAGGCGTGGGAGAAGAACGTCCCTGGGCCCGGAACGTCTCCCTTGAGAAGCAGAAGGCCGCGGACGTGCCCTTCCAGAAGGGCAACAGGCAGTGGCAGAACGGCCTC
>DASVVJ010000861.1:0-4788 GCA_036389955.1 Myxococcaceae bacterium | reverse complement strand
CGTAGCGCAGGCTCAACGCCACCATCCGGCACACGTGGAGGACGAGCAGGTTGTTGTCGGTGAAGTACGCCGAAGGAAAGAGGCGGGCCAGCACGCTCATCACCGGCTTCATGTCCGCGTCCGTCATCAGCGGCAGCTCGGCGAGGCTTTCGATGGGGCGGTTTCCCAGCAGGGCCAGGATTTCCTCGCGGGCGGCCGCGGCCTCTTCCCAGGAGGGGTGCGGCTTCATCGGCATGCCCAGCAGGTTCAGGGCCTCCAGAAGGCAGGTGACGGAGCCCTGGATCTCTCCGGCGATGAGCAGCAGCTCATGCGTCAGGCCGTAGGCGGCGGCGATGTCCGCCCGGCTCCGGGCCTTGGCGCGCAGCACCTCCAGCAGGCGGCGGGCCTCGGCGGCGTTGCCGCTCATCAGCTCGCTGCTGGCTTGATCGAGCCGCACCTTGAAGGCCAGCGCGTAGTCCGCCTCCCAGGGGTCGCCCGGGATGAGCGAGAAGGCCATCGAGAGGTAGGCAGCGGCCGAGCCATGCGCGCTCGAGGCCCGGGCCCTCCAGCCTGCGTCGGCGTTCAGGCGCGCCAGGCGGTAGCGCTCCTCGGACTCACGGATCAGCTCCACCCCGGTGTTGAGCTGGCTGACGATCTCGAAGAGCTTCTCGCGCACCTCCTCGGCGGACAGGCTCTCCAGCAGCAGGCGCCCGATGCGCAGGTGCACCGCCTTACGGTCCCCTTCGGGAATGAGGGTGTGCGCGGCCTGCTGGATGCGGTCATGCAGGAACCGGTACTGCTCCGGGGCGCTGCACACCACCAGGCCCTCCTGGAGCGCCGGCTCGAGGCCACGCTCCGCCTCCTCCGCCGTCATGCTGGAGATGAGGGTCAGCATCCCCAGGGAGAAGCTGTTGCCCATGCACGCCGCCAGCGAGAGCAGGCGCTGCGTGCTCGCGGGAAGCTGGTGCAGGCTGCGCGCCATGAAGTCGACGATGTTGTCCGAGTACCCCTTGGCCCGGACGCCCTCGGCATCCCACCGCCAGCCTCCGCCAGGCGCGCGGCTGAGGAGCCCATCGTGGTGCAGCGCCAGCATGAGCTGGAGCAGGAAGAACGGGTTGCCGCCGGTCTTCTCGTGGACCTGCTCCGACAGGGGCACGATGAGTTCCGGCCCCGCGCCCGGCAGCGCATCGCCGACCAGGTGCTGGAGCTGCTCCAGGCTCAGCGGCTCGAGCTGGAGGTCGGTCACCGGGGCCTTCGCCTTGCGCACCTCTCCCAGCGTCATCATCAGCGGGTGGGAGGGGCTCACCTCGTTGTCACGGTAGGCGCCGATCCACAAAATGGGCGGCGCGTCCTCGTCGGTGAGCAGGGACTGGAGGAGCCGGAGGCTGGCCAGGTCCGCCCACTGCAGATCATCCAGGAACACGACGAGCGGATGCTCGGCGGTGGCGAAGACGCCGAGGAACTGGAGGAACACCTGGGTGAAGCGGTGCTGCGCCTCGGCGGGCGGAAGCTCCGGCACCGCCGGCTGCGGGCCCATGACGAGCGAGAGCTGGGGGATCAGGTCCACGATGACCTGGCCGTTGCCCTGCAGAGCCTCCCGCAAGCGCTCGCGCCACCGGGAGACTTCGTCGTCGGTGCCTGACAGCAGCTGCTGCACCAGCCCCCGGATGGCCTGGGCCAGGGTGGCGTAGGGCACATCCCGCTGGAGCTGATCGAACTTGCCGCTCAGGAAGAACCCGCGCCGCTGAACCACGGGCTTGTGCAGCTCGTGGACCACCGACGACTTGCCGATGCCGGAGTAGCCGCGCACCAGGATGAGTTCGGGCCTGCCTCCGTTAGCGATGTGCTCGAAGCCCTGGAGCAGGGTGGCCACATGGGCGTCGCGCCCATAGAGCCGCTGGGGAAGCTGGAAGCGGCTGGGGAGGTCCCGCTTGCCCAGCACGAAGAGCCCGAGCGTGCCCCGGCGCAGGCCCTCCAGGCACTCGGCGAGGTCGTGCCTCAGCCCCTCGGCGCTCTGGTAGCGCTCCTCGGCCACCTTGGCCAGGCACCGCATCACAATCGCCGACAGCACGGGCGGCACCCCCGAGACGAGCTCGTGCGGGGGCTTCGGCATCTGCGCCATGTGGGCATGGAACCACTCGAGCGCGTCACGCCCCTGGAAGGGCCGGGCTCCCGTGAGCAGCTCGTAGAACGTCACACCCAGTGAATAGAAGTCGGTGCGGTAGTCCACCGCACGGTTCATGCGCCCGGTCTGCTCCGGGGACATGTAGGCCAGCGTTCCCTCGATGAGGTGGGTCGGCGCGGCATCCACATGCTCGGTGCGCTGGAGGGTGGCGGAGCCGAAGTCGATGATGCGCGGCTCGCCCGCGGGCGTGGCGATGATGTTGGAGGGCTTGAGGTCCTTGTGGATGACGCCCCGGAAGTGGATCTCCGCCAACGTCGAGGCCAGGGAGATGGCCAGCTCGAGGAAGCGGGGGACCTCGAAGGGTCTACCCACGGCCTCGGAGAGGGGGACTCCCTGCACCTCTTCCAGGACCAGGACGGGGCGCTCGTTGACCCGCTCGCAGCCATGGGGCCGGGTGACGCCGCTCACCCCCATGAGCCGCTGCAGAATGCCGTACTCCCGGCGGTACCGCTCTTCCTCGCGCGGACCGGCGAGGGTGCCCACCGGCGTCTTGATGATGACGGGCGCGCCATCCGCCTCGCGCACTGCCTGAAACAGGAGGTTCGTGCCCGTGACGCGGACCGGACGATGGAGCGTGTAACCCGGGAGATTCAGCATGGATGGAGTCCACCGCCGGGGCCGCGCTCATGCACGGCGCCCGGAGCGACCGGCTCTCAGAACAGTACGCGCTGGACCCCCGCCGCCTGGAAAATGTAGTCCCGGGACTCCTCGAGGGCGGCGCGGAGGAAGGGCCAGTTCACGTCGACCAGCGACCCGCGCCACTTGCGGATCCGTCCGGCGACGATGACCGTGTCCACGTTGCTGCGCTCCATCAACGTCACCACGGCTCCCGGCACGTTGTTGAGCGGGGCCACGTTGATGGCATCCGCCTTGAGCAGGAGGATGTCGGCCTCCTTGCCCGGCGTCAGCGTGCCGACCTTGTGGGAGAGCCGGGCCACCTTGGCGCCCTCGACCGTGGCGAAGCGAATCACGTCGCGGCTGGTGAGCAGCTCGGGCAGGTTCGTCTCGCCGTTGATCGCGCGCTCGTTGATGAGCGCCCGCTGCAGCGTGAAAACGTGCCGCATCTGGGTGAAGAAGTCCGCCGTCATCGTGCACTCGACGTCGGTGCTCAGCGCGGGCTGGACGCCGTGGTTGAGCGCGGCCTGGATCGGCGGCATGCCGTGCCGCATGGTCATCTCGATGGGGGCCGCGATCGACACCGTTACGCCCGCGTTGGCAATCGCCTGCCAGGAGCCTTCCGAGATGCCGGTGGCGTGGATGAACTCGAGGTCGGGCCCGAGCAGGCCCTCGGCGGCGAGCTGCTCCACGAGCGTGAACTGGCCCAGGGGACCCACGAGGTGCGAGACGATGTGCAGGCCATTCTGGCGCGCCAGGGCCCAGTAGGTCCGGAACGCGGGGTCGAACAGCTCTCCACCCATGGCCAGCGTCAGCAACTGGTCGGTCGAGGAGAAGTACTGCGTGCGGAGCCGCTGCAGGTCATTGGGGAAGATGTTGTTGGGACCCACGCCCGGCGAGTACACGAAGACCGAGCGGCGGCCGGCTTCCTGAAGCCCCCGGATGACGGCGTCGGTGTGCGCCGGAGAGTGGCCCACCTGCGAGGTGTCGACGACCGTGGTGACGCCCGCGTCGAGCTGGCTGAGCGAGGCGACGAGCTCGGCGATGAAGGCGTCCTTCGGCCGGTACACCGGGGTGATGCGGGTGTGGATGTAGTCGAGGTAGTTCTTCTCGCCGTGCGGCAGCCCGTCGTTGGACAGCAGGCCGTCGGACAGGAAGCTGCGCAGCGCCGTCTGGTACTGGTGGTGGTGGGTGTCGATGAAGCCCGGCATGACGATCATGCCCGCGGCGTTGATGACCGTCGCGGTCGGAGCGTACAGGTTGGGCCCCACCGCGATGATCTTCTTGCCCTCGATGAGCACGTCACCCTGGGCGAAGTCTCCCACGCCCGGATCCATGCTCAGAACCGCGCCGCCTTTGATCAGGTAGCGCCGGTTCAGAACACCGGTGTCCACGGGCATGTCCCCCAGCTCGGTCGCTGCCTCCGCCGTGGAGGGAGTCCCGGATACCGCCGCGGCGCCGAGGGCTGAAGCCCCTACGGTGAGCAGCTCGCGACGGGAGGTGCCCGCCTTCACTGGTCCGCCTTCATGTACCGATTGGTTTCCACAGAGCATCTGACACATTTTCAAGCGCCCCCTTCCCTGGTGTAACGAAGCATTGGGGTGCCACTTCTCCTTGAGACACCCGCGATGACGGCGATAACAAGGATAGCCCGCGGCAAAACACAGCGTCGAGCCTTGGACCCCGTCCTCAGGCAGGCTTGACACGCGAGCGGCGAGCCCACTCAGTGATGGGGGCATGACACCTGGTTCCGCGCCGCTGGTGTGGGACGCGCCGAAGCCCCATCTTCCTGGAACGGATTCCACGGTGAGTATTGGCGCGTGTGGGAAGCGGAGGCGCGAATGGAAGCGGGGCAGCTCCTGGGGCGATTGTTGTTGCAGTTCGACCCGGACGCGACGGACGTGGTGGAAGACCTCTCGGCGGCGGTGATCTCCGGGGACGGCAACCTCTGGGTGGCCTCGGACGAGACGGGGGTGATCGAGCGCCTGACGCCGACGGAGGCGCGCATC
>DASVVJ010000860.1:0-12039 GCA_036389955.1 Myxococcaceae bacterium | reverse complement strand
ACAGAGCGAGTCCGTGCCGAAGTCGTCCCCCGCCTTCGTCTCGCTGCGGACCGCTCGCGCCCTGCTGGCCCTGCAAGGGGGACGGTGGGACGAGGCGCGCAAGGAGCTCCTCGCGGCGCTGGAGGCCGGAGGGCCCATGCTGCACCCACGGACGGCGATTGCCCTGGCGGATGCCTTTCGTAAGTCCGCGGTGACGTTCGAGGAGTGGGCCCCGTATGCGCACCTGTCACCCAGGAGCGCGGGCGAGTTCTTCAGCCAGGGCGTGCCGCTCTCCCGCTTCAAGGATCCGAAGATGCTGGCGGCCCTGAACGAGAAGCTCCGCCGGGAGGTGGTGCTGGGCGGCTGGACCCGCGCGGTGATGCTGGACCGCTGGGACGAGGCGAAGGCGCTGGAGCCGCAGCTGGAGGCCGTCGCGCCGGACCTGGCGGCGGCGTTGGCCCAGGTGAAGGCCCGCGAGAAGCCGGAGGAGCGGAAGATGGCCGCCGTGCTGCTGCTGCTCAAGTCGCCGGGTGTGTCACCGTACGTGCGCCCCTACGCCGTCCAGAGTCCCATCGACTACGACATCTGCAGCGACAACGGCTGGTGTGCCCAGGGGGCCACGGACTTCTATAAGGACTGTGACGCGTCCAAGGGCCCGTGCGACACGCGCTTCATCTCCGTCGAGGACCGCCGGCAGGCGCGCCAGGAGCTGCAGGCGCTGGAGAAGCTGGGCAAGTCCCCCGAGCTGCTCATCCAGTTCACGCTGGACTACGCGAAGCGGCACCCGGATGACGCGCTGGTGCCCGAGGCCCTGCACGAGTCCGTGCGTCAGACGCGCTTTGCCCGCAACTACTGCGGTGACATGGACCAGGAGTCCAAGGCCCGCACCGAGTTATCCAAGCAGGCCTTCCAGCTGCTGCAGCGCAAGTACTCGAAGACGGAGTGGGCGAAGAAGACCCCGTACTACTACTGAGGGGGCTTGGGCTCGGTGAGTTCGTCGTAGCCCCGGCCCTTGAACTCCAGCAGGCAGAAGCCGTGGCCGAAGGGGTCCGCCATCAGCGCCAGGCGGCCCCACGCGGCCTCCTTGATGTCCTGCTCCAGGATGGCGCCCAGGCTCCGGGCGCGCTCCACCGCCGCCTCCAGCCCGGTGACGACGAAGTCCAGGTGGATGGGCGTCCAGTGCCGGCGGTAGTCCCGCGTGGCCGAGGTGCGCGTGGAGGCCTGAGTCCCCGCGGGCTTGGCCAGCAGGTCGATGGGCGCGGAGGCTCCCAGCAACTCGACGAAGTCCGGGCCGAAGCGCCGCCCCACCTTCAGCCCCAGTGCCTGGGTGTAGAAGGCGATGCCTTGGTCCAGGTCCTCCACGTCGATGCAGATGCGCAGCTCGGGCATGATCAACGTTTCCGATAGAAGAGGAACAGGGCTCCGGCCATCAGCACCAGGCCCAGCACCCGGTAGCGATCGATGGGCACGTGGCGGCCGGGGATGACACCGAAGTGATCAATCAGCGCCCCCGCCAGCATCTGCCCGGTGATGACGGCCACGATGGTGGAGGTGACGCCCAGCCGGGGGGCTCCCAGCACGATGCTGAAGACGTAGAACGAGCCCAGCAGGCCGCCCACCAGCTGCCACCGGGGCACCGCCAGGGCCGCGGACACGTTGCCCCGGCCGAACAGCACCGTGGCCAGCGTCAGCGCGCCGGTGCCCACGATGAACGAGACGAGCGTCGCCTCGAGCACGCCAATGTTCTTTCCCAGCGTGCCGTTGACGGCCGCCTGGATGCCCACCGCGACGCCGCCCATGACGGCGATCAGCATGACCCACCAATGCATCGCTTCGCTGTCCTTGGGAGCGGGCTACACCAGCCCGTGCTCCTCGAGCTTGTTGTAGAGGGTGCGGCGGCTGATGCCGAGCAGCCGCGCGGCCAGCGTGCGGTTGTCTCCGGCCCGCTTGAGCGCGTCCAGCAGCGCCTGCCGCTCCGTTTCCCGGCGCTGGGACTCCAAGGTCTTCTGCTCTCCGCCAGCTGTGGATACCGCTGGCGCGGGCACACTCGCGGGAGCCACCACCGCCGGCTGGGGCATCAGCCCGGGCTGCCGGGCCAGCTCGCGCGCCACGTCCTCGCCGGTGAGGTTCGGCCCGTCCGAGAGCACCACCAGCCGCTCCATGAAGTTCTGCAGTTGGCGCACGTTGCCCGGCCAGGGCTGGGCCTGGAGCGCCTGGAGCGCATCCTGCGCCAGCGTGAACGGCTGGCGCCCATTCGCCTTGGCGTGCACGTCCAGGAAGTGCCGCGCTAGAGGCTCAATATCCTCGGGCCGGGCGCGCAGCGGCGGCAGCCACACCGGCACCACGTTGAGCCGGTAGAAGAGGTCCTCGCGGAACTCGCCCTTCTTCACCATCTCCTCGAGCGGCCGGTGCGTGGCCGCCACGAAGCGCACGTCCACCTTCAGCGTCTGCGTGCCGCCCAGCCGCTCGAACTCGCGCTCCTGCAAGAGCCGCAGCAGCTTCACCTGCACGTGCGGCGTAATGTCGCCAATCTCGTCCAGGAAGAGCGTGCCCCCGTGGGCCAGCTCCACCCGGCCCGGCTTGCGCGTGGCCGCTCCGGTGAAGGCGCCCTTCTCGTAGCCGAACAGCTCGCTCTCCAGCAGCGTCTCCGGCAGCGCCGCGCAGTGCAGCTTCACGAAGGGGCCGCTCTTGCGCGGGCTCGCGTCGTGTATCGCCTTGGCCGCCAATTCCTTGCCCGTGCCGGACTCGCCGCGCAGCAGCACCGTCGCCGTGCCCGCCGCCGCCCGCGTCAGCAGCGACTCCACCTGCGCCATCGCCGCGCTCTGCCCCACGAAGGTGCTCGCCTTCAGCGGCGCGCGCTCCTCCACGTCCTCCCGCGCGTGCACCAGCAGCGCCTTGCGCAGGATGAAGAGGATCTCCTCCCGGTCGAACGGCTTGAGGATGAAGTCCAGCGCTCCCGCCTTCATCGCCTCCACCGCCATGGGCACCGTGCCGTGCGCCGTCATCAGCACGATGGGCACGTCCGGCCAGGTGCGCGTCACCTCCGCGAGCAGCTCCAGCCCGCTCATGCCCGGCATCCGCACGTCGCTCACCACCACGTCGATGGGCTTGTGCCCCAGCAGCGCCAGCGCCTCGGTGCCGCTCTTCGCCGTGTGCACGGTGAGCCCCGCCTGCGCCAGCAGCGCGCCGAGCACCTTGGCCACGGCCGGGTCGTCATCCACCAACAACACGCTTCCCTTCAACGGCTCGGCCACGGTGCTCCTTCTCCAGGGGCGGGGGTGCTCACAGGCGCCCCTCGCACGGGCAGGCGCAGACGCACGAGCGTACCGCGCCCCTCCCGGCTCGTCAGCGACACCTCGCCCCCGTGTGCTTCCACCACCCGGCGAACGAACGCAAGCCCCAGCCCGCTGCCGGTGGCCTTGGTGGTGAAGAACTCGTCAAAGGCCCGCTCCCGGGCGCGCGCGTCCATGCCCTCGCCGGTGTCCTCCACGCTGAGCACCACGGCGGTAGCTTCGGGCTCCTCGCGCTGGGTGCGCACGGTGAGGGTGCCGCCCTGGGGCATGGCCTCGTAGGCGTTGCGCACCAGGTTCTCCAGCGCGTTGGCCAGCAAGTCATAGTCCCCCGCGCACGGGGGCAGCTCGGGCGCCAGCGCGCGCTCCAGCGTCACGTTGGCGTAGCCGGCGAAGGCCTGCAGCGAGAGCACGTCTTTCACCAGCGCGTTCAGGTCCAGCGGGCGGGGCAGGGGCTCCACCCGGCCCAGGCGCTGGTAGGTGCTCACCACCCGGTCCAGCCGCTCCACCTGCTCGAGCAGCAGGTCCAGGAACTCGCCCTTGTCGTCCCAGGAGCGGCGCTGGGCGTGCTCCTCCTTGAGGAACTGGGCGGCGCCCTTGAGCGCGGCGATGGGGTTCTTCAAGTCGTGCGCCATCTGCGCGGAGAAGCGGCCCAGGGTGGCCAGGCGCTCCAGGCGCTCGCGCTGGGTGACCAGGGCGCTCACGCCCCGGCGCGCGGCGGTGAGCAGCGAGAAGGTAATGGCGGCGGTGCCCACCACCAGCGCGCCCTGCTCGCCGGCGAAGAGGCGGAACACGATGAGGTAGGCCAGCACGCCCACGATGGCCAGGGTGCCCGCGTAGAGGGCAGCGCCTTTGGAGAGGTCCTGCTCGAGCAGGTGGAAGCGCAGGGCCACGGTGGCCATCACGGGCAGGCCCAGCAGGGTGCCCAGGGTGCCGAGGCGGGGCACGTTGAGGCCCAGTTCCGCCATCATGTCCGTGCCGGGCAGGGCCACCAGGAGCACCAGGCCCAGGAGCACCAGGCCGGTGCGGATGCGCTCATCGAGCCTGGGGGCGCGGCGCAGGTGGATGGCGAGCACGGCCCAGCCGGTGCCCAGCAGCAGCGTGTCGATAGCCAGGGTGAGGTGGGCGAAGAGGGGCGAGTTGGCACGCTCGGCGAGCCAGCGCGAGCCCAAGGCGGACAGGGCCACGCCGGCGAAGAGGCTGAAGAGGGCGTAGACGGCGTAGATGACGGGGGCGAAGCGGCGCCGCTGCCCGGTGAAGGACAGGATGAAGTGCATGGCGCAGGGGGCGGCCATGAGCTTGGCGCTGAGCGCGACGAGCCTCCAGCCCTCCTCGCTGGAGACGGCGTAGGCGAAGTTGGCGAAGTTCCACGTGGACAGCGCGATGGACAGCAGGGACAGGGGCAGGGCCAGGGGGCTCTTGCCCACGCGGCCCAGGGCCAGGCCCGCCAGGGCGAGCTGCCCCGCGCAGGCCACCAGGCTCAGCCAGGCCACGCCGCTCATCGGGGCACGCGGCTCAAGCGGTGGGAGAGGGTGCGACGCATGGGCGGAGTAAAACACGCTGAGTCGGCTTCGCCCGCCGGTGGATCGGTGTGGGATTCACTTGGGGTGAAGGTGGGTGGTGCCCAAGTTCCTGGAATCATTGGTTTGGGGCTGGAGCCAACACTGACTGGTCAGTGTTGAGGGCCGACTCTGACCAGTCAGAAGCAGGGTCCAAAACTGACCGGTCAGTTTTGAGGCCGTCAATTTGACCGGTCAAACGCGAGGTCCACTTCTGACTGGTCAGAAGTGAAGGCCAACACTGACTGGTCAGTGTTGAGGGCGGGAGAGGGCCAAAACTGACCGGTCAGTTTTGAACCTGGCCCGGTCGGACAAAGCAAGGAGCAGCGCTGCATGACTGCTCCAGGCGGGTACGGACTGGCCACCTGTGGGGTAGGATGCACCGGTGCTGCACATCGGCAGCCGCTCGTTGCACATGGGGAGGCATTCCTTGAAGACGGTACACTCCGCGGACTCGGCCGCACTGCCTCTCGGCACGCAGATAGGCGCCTGGCGTGTGGTGGGCCAGCACGGGAACGGCTCCTACGGAGTGGTGTACCGCGTGGAGAAGGTGGGGCAGGAGAATGAGGGCCCCTTCGCCTTGAAGGTAGCGAAGCATCCGTTGGATCCGCGCTTCGAGCGCGAGTGGGAGTTGCTCTCGCGGATTCGCCATCCCCAGGTGCCGCGCTTCGAGGCGCGGGGCTGGGTGACGCTTCCGGGAGGAGTGGCCTTCCCCTACGTGGTGATGGAGTGGGTAGAGGGTGTGCCGCTCTACGAGTGGGCCGCGCGGGAGCGGCGTACCTCACGCCAGGTGCTGAGGGTGCTGGCGCAGGTGGCGCGGGCGCTGGAGGCCACGCATGCAGTAGAGGGTGTGCACCGGGACGTGAAGGGCGACAACGTGCTGGTGAGGGCCGAGGACGGCAAGGCGGTGCTGATGGACTTCGGCTCGGGGTACTTTCGTGGGGCGCCGGTGCTCACGAAGCAGCCACCGCCGCCGGGCACCGAGCGGTACTGGAGCCCGGAGTGCCTGCGCTTCCAGATGAAGTGGCTGCGCCACCCCACGATGCGCTACGAGGCCGGGCCCGCGGATGACTTGTATGCGCTGGGAGTGACAGCGTACCGGCTCGTGACGGGAGTGTATCCACCGCCATGGAAGGACTTCGTGGAGACGGAGGAGGGCTATCAGCTCGTTCCGCCCAAGCCGGTGCCGGTGGAGACACGGGTGACGGTGTGCCCGGAGTTGGCGGCGCTGATCAACAAGCTGCTCTCGGATGAGCCGTCTGCCCGGGGTTCAGCGGCAGAGGTGGCCGCAGCACTTGAACGAGCGGAGAACACCACCGGGGCAAACCTGGATCAGCCCATCACTCCGGTCTCCGCGCAGGTGCTCAGGGAGGCCGCTCTTGCGCGGGAGGTTCGCGCACCCAAGGTGGGCCAATCCCAGGAGCCGGCTCAGGCTCCTACGCTGAGCGAGTTCCCCGAGCCCGAGCGAGCGTCCAGGGGGAGCGTGCCCCGGGGATCATCCCCGCGCCATGAGCTGAGGTGGTCACGAAGGCTCATGCAGGCTGCGGGCATTCTGTTGGTCGCGGCTGTCGGATGGGTCGCGAATACGCTCTCCGGAGTCGAGTGGGCCGGGGGGCCCGAGCCGGTACAGGACGCCATTGGGCAGGACGCAGGGGCCGTGGGCCTCGGAGACGAGATGCCAGCGGTGCCTGTGGCCGAAGGCACCCAGGAGCCTGAGCGCGGCGGCATGGGTTCGGACCGAGTTCAGAAGCCCTTCCCAGGCCAACACCGGCCCCCATGTCAGAAACCCGCAGTGGAGATTCATGGTGGATGCTGGGTACGCGTGGGTGATGCGGCCCCCTCCTGCGGTGCCCGGTACTACGAGTGGAACAAGGGTTGTTACCTTCCTGTCTTCGAGCTTCCGAGAACACCGGCTTCGGTAGAACCGTAGCGTTCAGGGACGTTGAGGGTCAGTAAAACGCGCCGTCCAGCTTCTCCAGCACAGCTTTGATGGCCTCAGGCGTGGTGCCATACCTCTTAGCCAACGCCTGAGCAGAGTAGGTGACCGCAGCCGTAGAGGGCGGATCCTCGGCGAAGCCAGCTACCACGACAGGACCGATGTCCCCAGGCCAGGAGTGGGCGCTCCACTCTCGCCATCGGGGAACTGGATCGATGAAGGTGAAGCACGGCCAGGAGGGGAGGCGAATCGTGCGCATATCGCATCCCAAGAAGCGGCACGCATCCAGAGTCGCTTGGGTGAAGTCGCAATCCTCGATGCTGCCCTCGCCTGGCGAGAACGGCCACTTCCCAAAGTCGTTGCCACGGAAGCGGCCCACGAACCGGCAGCCTTTCAATTGCGCCCTGTCCCACCGGGAGCCCTTCAGTTCCCCCTTGGCCTCGATGGTGCAGTCAAGGAATCGGGCCTGGGGAATGAGCAGGTTTCGTGCGGCAACCCGCAGCACAAGGGTGCAGTTGCGGAGCGTCAGGTTGGGGCCGAGGAAAAAGACAACGTCGGGCCCAATCTCGATGCGTGTGTTGGTGAGTTCCGCGTTTTCGAGATTGACTTGGCTCAAGGCGTCTTGGCCTTAATAAAACACGCCGTCCAGCTTCTCCAGCAGAGCTTTGATGTCCTCAGGCGTGGTGCCGTGCCGTTCGGCGAGAACAGGAGCCGAGAACGTCACCGCAGTTGTCGTGGCGGGAGACATCTCCAGACCCTCGATCGTGATGCGGCCGATGGTGCCTGGCCACGGGGAGGCGCTCAGTTCACGCCACCTACGCACGGGATCGAAAAGGGTGAAGCACGGCCAGCGAGGGAGGCGGAGTGTCCGAGCGTCGCAACCTACAAAGCGACAACCTTGCAGTGTGGCCTCCGTGAAGTCGCACCCCTCGATACTGCCCGTACCAAGGGAGCGGGGAAACTCTCCAAAGTCATTGCCCGAGAGATGTCCGGTGAACCGGCAGCCTTTTAGATGGGCAGTGTCCCACCGGAAGCCCTTCAGCTCCCGCTTGACCATGAAGGTGCAGTCGATGAATCGGGCTTGAGGGATGACCAAATTCCTGGCGGCGATCTGCAACACCAGAGTGCAATGACGCAGCGTCAGGTTAGGTCCGAGGAAGTAGACGACATTGCGACCAATGTCGATGCGCTCGCCAGTGAGTTCCGCGTCTTGAAGATTGACCTGGCTCAGGGTGCCCCTCCTCAGAACGTGATGAGACGGAAGAACTCCTCCGCCAAACGTCGACCATGAAGGGCCATGTTCGAGTCCGTACCGGAGAGAACCTCATAGCGATAGCCTGTGGTGGGGTCAATCGCGTCGACGCCCCTGGAGTTCCATTTCAACTGCGCAAATTGTTGCCTCAGTCTGGCCTCCACGAAACGGCCGCGGGCTTGACGCTCTAACAAGCGTGCCAGCCAGTATCTGCCCTGCTCCGTGGCTTGGCGGATGGCGTCAACCGCTTCAGCCTGCAAGTCATCGGGACCCCATTCCTTGGCTATCCGCTGAGCCGCTGCTTCGAGCTCATCTCCCATCGGATCCCGGGTGGGTATTTCCTTCAAGGACCTGTTGGCCGGCACGTTGAAGCGCCGTCCCAGGAAGCTGACCAGCCGGTTGCCGCCGTGGTGGCGGATGATGATGGTGGCGCCTGCGCGAGTCTCAGAGGCGGCTGCGGCCCGGGTGCCGGGGCCGCGCACCATGAGGGTGAAGGTGCCTTCTCCCGCCGCCGCCACTTCCTCGACCGAGGCGGCCTCGGCCAGGCTCGTTCCCTGCGCCTCGGCCCGTGCCGCCGCGCGCGAGAAGCCCGGCAGCTTCGGCAACTGCTGAGACAGCTTCGCCGCACTGCCGGTCAGCGCCGCCGTCACCACCAGCACGAGCACTCGCGCGGTGTTCTCTCCCATCACCTGGCTGAAGCGCTCGCTGGCCGCTTGCACCTGTGCAAACGAGGTGGCCCGGTCCACCTCGTGCATCAGCCGCGCCCACCCGTCCATCAGTTCCCACAGCGTGGCCGCTGGCAGCCAGGCCAACAGTGCCAGAGTCATTCCCGCTGCCAGCAGCTTGGTGGTGGGCTCGGGCAACAGCCACATCGTCAGGTACACGCCAGCGGTCCACACCACCATGGCCACCAGGGCCTGTGGGGACACCATTTCCTGGAGAGACGCCCACGTCTCCTTCAGCACCCCGCGCAGGGAAAGCGCGAGTGCCAGCATGCGCAGGTCCTCCCGCTTCAAAGTGGGCCCGTCCTTCAGAAACCCCAAGCAGTCGCCGCCGCCGTACAGCCGCTGGCACAGGGCCAGGTAGCTGAGCGTCATCTGCGCCGCCGTCTCCGCCGCCAGCGGGCTGCTCTCGTCCACGGGCGTCAGCCGCACCACCTGCCCCCGCCGCACCTCCGCCAGCACGTGAGTCTGCAGCCCGCCCTCCATCAGCCAGCGCGCCGTCTCGTCGGGCCTGTCCGAAGGGTGAATGCCCGGCGCCAGCACCCGCATCACCCGCTGGAAGTCCTCCTTCTCCACCTCTACTGGCTCGTCATCTCCAGAGCCCGCCGTGAGCACGCGTAGCTCGTAGCGGGCGGCCTCCAACTCGCGCTCATAGGAATCCACTCCGCCAGGCACCTGCCGGGGCGCACTAGCACATGCCGTCATCACCAGTGCCAGCAGCAGGGCACCCACCTTGCGCGCGTTCATGGAACCCTCCTCCACAGTGAGTCCACCAGAGTAGGGCGGTGCTTCGACAAGAACGATGAGGCACGAGGTGGTGTGCCCGGGCATCCCCTGCTGGGTCCACCTCCCACGGCCCTTGGGCCAGGGTGCTGGTGTTTCCCAAAGACCTGCGCCAGCGTTCCTCCCCATGTCCCTGCTCTCGTTCTCCACCGCGCTGCTGTTGCTGGCCGCCCCCGCCAAACCGGCTCCCCAGGGCCTCCAACTCCACGAGGGCCTTCCCACGGGCTTCAAGGTCGACGGAAAGCTCGACGAGTGGAAGCTGCCCGCCTCCGTCACCCTGGGCGCCGCCAACCAGGTCGCGGGCAAGGCCACCGTCACCTCACCGCAGGACCTGTCTGCCCAGCTCTGGGTCGCCATCGGCCCCGAGGGGCTCGCCGTGGCGGGCGAGGTGCGCGATGATCAGGTGCACCTCTCCACGAAGCTCGATCAAGTGAATCATGATCACGTGGAGCTCTGGCTCGCCCTGCCCCAGCCGGAGATGCCGCCCATCGCCTTCGTCAATCAGTTCGGCGAGCAGCGGGTACCCACCCTCGCGGCCTGCGAGAACAACGAGGGCATCGCCGACGGCACCCCGGAAGACTGCCGCACGTGGTGGAAGGCCCAGACGGAGAACCGCAAGAAGCTCGTGCGCCCTTTCACCGTCCAGTACGGGCTGATGTCCGGCAGCCTCGTGCGCTTTGACCAGAAGGCCCCGGTGGGCTCCGTGCACTACGTGCCCATGGCGGGCGGCTACCGCTTCGAGGCCCTCATTCCCCCGGCCGCCTTCCCCCGCTCGGCCGAGGCGCCGCTGCGCACCCTCAGGGTGCTGGTGGACCTGGTGGACAGTGACGAGGGCAAGGGCAAGCTGGAGACCTTCCTCAGCTCCGCGAAGGGCCGCCGCTTCGGGGACCCAAGCACCTTCCACGCGGTGACGCTGAGCAAGCCGCTGCGCTTCGGCGCCTGGCCCGAGCTGCTCGAGCGCGCCCTGAAGGCCAACGCCAGCAGCTCGTATCAGCCGGCCCCGGACACCCAGACGCTCGAGGTGTGGGTCAACCCGGCGGCCGGTTACCAGTACGCGCCCCGGGAGCCGAGCCCCCTGGCCGCCAAGCTCGACATGTCCAAGGAGGTGCCGGTGGCCAAGCTTGGAGACGTGGAGCTGGTGGCAGTGCCCTACGAGGTGAACTGGACGGGCGGAGAGGACCTCTGGCTGATCTCCCGCCGCGGCAAGACGCTGCTGGACGCGGCGCGGGCCGGCACGAGCACCATCCGGACGGTGCAGCGGCCGCCGGGGCTCTACCTCCTCCTGGTGCATGAGGGCTACCAGTCCGCCCTGGGCACCGGGGCCTGTGGCGCCTGCCCCATGCTGTCCTTCCAACTGGTGACAATGAATCCTCAGGGCCGCTTCTCGAAGCCAGAGGAGCTGGAGGGCACCTACAGCCAGGGCGAGGAGATCACCTGGGAGGCCACGCCGGACCTGTCCCGCATCCAGGCCTTCATCCTCCTGGGAGAAAAGGAGGACACCAAGCACCTCTCCGTCCGCCACACCTGGGACGCGAAGGCGGGGCGTTACACAGAGGAGAAGTTCGAGCGTCCCCCGGACCCGGAGTAACACCCCAAACGCAGTGAGGGGCGGGCCTCTGGAGCCCACCCCTCACCGTGCGCTACGAACGACTGTGAAGAGCCGTCACCCTCAGTTGGGGTTGGGTTCCTCTTCCTCGTTGATGCACAGCTCCACCTCGATCAGCGGGTTGATGTGACCCTCGGCGTTGCCCGACATCGAGGCGGCATAGATGCCTCCGTCGAAGCTGCCGTTGCTGAAGTTGATGTGAGCGAACGGCGCCAGAATGGTGCCGAACACGCCGTGGTTGGAGATGTTGATGCTCGTGGCGCTCGCGAAGTTGAACAGCACGCCCGTCTGATCGACGCCTCCGCTGAACTGGGTGCTGAAGCCGGTAATCGTCACCGCCGCACCGGTGACGTTCACCACCACCAGCGAGCCGGCCGGCGCGTTGATGGACAGGAACCGCGTGGAGGACAGCACGTTGGCGTCCACGGTGAAGACGTTGAGCGCCGGGTGGGTGCCCTCGAGGAACAGGCCGCCCCACGTCTCGAAGCGCGTCGTGCCGGTGGCCACCTGCACGTTGAGGCTCGCGGACAGCTGCGCCAGCGCGGTGCCCGCGGTGGCGAAGTTGATGGGCGTGCCCTGAGCAATGGCTCCCCGGTAGAGCGTCACGGTGCCGTTGGCGGTGAGGGTGCCACCGTGGAAGGTGTTCCCGAAGATGCCACCGTGCTGCAGGCTCAGGTTGCCGCCGGCCACCAGGACGTTGTGGAAGTCACTGGCCTCCAGGCCCGCGCCCACCGAGAAGTACCGCATGTCGATGTTGCCGCCCGCGGCCACCTTGCCGCGCACGTCCGTGCCGCCGGTGTAATTGCCCAGCAGGAAGACGTTGTAGTCGTTCAGGTCCACCTCCACACAGACGCCCGGCCCAGGGGGCGGCGGCGGAGGCGGCGGCGGAGGCGGCGGCGGAGGCGGCGGCGG
>DASVVJ010000859.1:0-2891 GCA_036389955.1 Myxococcaceae bacterium | reverse complement strand
GCATCCGCGCCGAGATGGAGCAGGTCGTCAAGCGCGCCAACTTCCAGGGCGACCGCAAGGCCTACGTCGAGCACCTGCGCACCGACCCGCGCTTCTACCCGAAGACGGGCGAGGAGCTGATGCGCGAGGCGGCCGCGCTGGCCAAGCGCATCGACGGCGAGATGCCCAAGCTCTTTGGCCGCCTGCCGCGCTTGCCCTACACCGTGAAGGAGATTCCCCCCGACATCGCCGAGGGCACCACGACGGCCTACTACGAGTCCGGCGCCGCCGAGACGGGCCGCGCGGGCGTCTACCGCGTGAACACCACCAAGCTGGACCAGCGCCCACTGTTCGAGATGCCCGCGCTCACCGTGCACGAGGCCGTGCCGGGCCACCACCACCAGCTCGCCCTGCAGCAGGAACTGGACCTGCCCAAGTTCCGCCGCCACGCCACCTTCTTCACCGCCTTCGTCGAGGGCTGGGGCCTGTACTCCGAGCGCCTGGGCATCGAGATGGGCCTCTACGACACGCCCGAGAAGGACTTCGGCCGCCTGTCCTACGAGATGTGGCGCGCCTGCCGCCTGGTGGTGGACACCGGCCTGCACGCCAAGGGTTGGACGCGCGAGCAGGCCATCGACTTCATGCTGGAGAACACCGCGCTGTCCCGCCACAACATCGAGGCCGAGGTGAACCGCTACATCTCCTGGCCCGGCCAGGCGCTGGCCTACAAGATTGGCGAGCTGAAGATTCGCGAGCTGCGCTCCAAGGCCGAGCGTGAGCTGGGCAACACGTTCGACCTGCGCGCCTTCCACGACGCGGTGCTGGAGAACGGCCCGCTGCCGCTCGACGTGCTCGAGGCCCACGTAAACGCCTGGATTTCCAAGCGCAAGAAGGGCTGAGTCCACTGCGGCACAGCCGACCCCTGCCCACTGTGTACGCACGTACAATCACCCCTGAAAACCCAGGGGTAGGGGGATGCATCCAGGCAAAACCGGATCAATTTGCCTTCGATGAAACTCGGCAACTACGAACTGATCCGGAAGATTGCCACGGGGGGAATGGCGGAGCTGTTTCTCGCCAAGGCCACGGGCCCGGGGGGCGTCGAGAAGACGCTGGTCGTCAAACGCATCCTGCCGCATCTGGCGGAGGACCCCGAGTTCGTGGACATGTTCCTGTCCGAGGCGCGGCTGGCCTCGCAGCTCCATCACTCCAACATCGTCCAGATCTTCGAGCTGGACCGGGCCAGGAGCACCTACTTCCTGTCCATGGAGTACATCGACGGGCCCACCCTGGGCGGGCTGCTACGGGCCGCCACGGCCCAGAGCGTGCCGCTGCCGCCCGTGCTCTGCGCCTGGAGCATCGCTGAGGCTTGCGAGGGGCTGGCCTACGCCCATGACTTCTGCGACCCGGTCACGCGCCAGCCGTGGAGGCTGGTGCACCGGGACGTGAGCCTGGACAACATCCTGGTGTCGCGTCAGGGCACGGTGAAGGTGGGGGACTTCGGCATCGCCAAGGCGGCGGGCCAGGAGCACAGCACGCAGCCTGGCGTCGTGAAGGGCAAGCTGGCGTACATGTCTCCCGAGCAGCTTCTGGGCAAGCCGCTGGACCGGAGGGTGGACGTGTACGCGCTGGGCGTCGTCTTCTACGAGCTGCTCACGGGCCACAAGCCCTTCGACGCGAAGACCGAGCTGAGCATGGCCGAGGCCATTCTTTGCGAGCCGCCCGTGCCTGCCGTGCAGCGCCAGCCCGATCTGCCCAAGGCCGTGCAGTGGATCCTCGATCGCGCGCTCGCCAAGGACCGCGAGAAGCGCTACCCGGACTGCCACGCTTTCCAGGCGGATCTGCAGGCCTTCATCCGCGCCACCCGCCAGGCCGTGGGAGCCTCGCAACTGGCCCGGCTCATCGAGCGCATCCTTGGGTCGGCATCCGCGGCGGCGCTGCCCACGCCCGCGCCCCGCTCGGCGCTGGCGGCGACGCGGGCCATGGATGCCCGGCGCGCCCGGCTCCGCCTGGTAGAGGTGACCGAGCAGTCCCGGCCCACCGAGCGCTGGGCCCCTCCCTACGCGGAGTAAGGAGAGGCCGCGGACTCAGGCCGCCTTGGTCTCGGCGCCGGGAGCGCCCGGAGCCGCGGTGTCCGACGGGGGCTGGTTGCCGGCCTTGCGCACGCGCCGGTCATGCAGCAGCTGCATCACCGCAGCGAGCACCGTGAACGACACCACCAGCGTGGTGATGAGGCCGATGGTGGCCACCAGGCCCATGGACTTCAGGCCGTTGTGGCTGGCGCCCAGCAGGGCCGCGAAGCCCGCCACCGCGGTGAGCGTGGACGAGGCCACCGCCGCGCCCACGCTGCGCAGCGCCACCACGGGTGAGGTGCCTTCCAGGAAGCGGTGCAGCAGGTAGAGGCCGTGGCTGACGCCGAAGCCCAGCAGGATGGGCAGGATGATGATGTTCATGAAGTTCAGCCGCAGATCGAACAGCGACATAAACCCCAGCATCATCGCCAGGCCCACCGTGAGCGGGATGACGGACGCGAGCGCCAGCGGCGCGCTGCGGAAGTCCGCGAAGTGCATGATGAGAATCCACAGCGACACCAGCAGCACCGTCAGCTTGCCGTCGGCCAGCACGATGCGCGCCAGCCGCGCGTACAGCGGCGCGGCGCCCGCGGCCCGGAACTCCTTGCCGGAGGCGGTGGTGATGACGCTCGTCTCGTCGGCGAACTGAAGCATCAGCTTGCCGTCCCACAGGTCCACGCTGGGGTAGATGAACGTCAGGTAGCCGTGGTTCTCCGGCTTCGTGGTGGGCAGGTGGCGGAACTGCTTGGCGTAGATCTCCGGCACCCCGTGCACGTCAAAGGGCTTGGCCGACAGGATCTTCTTGAAGAGCGCCGCCTTCTCCTGCATCTCCGGAGGCAG
>DASVVJ010000858.1:0-12796 GCA_036389955.1 Myxococcaceae bacterium | reverse complement strand
ATGCGCTTCTCTGGGAACCATGATCAAACTGCTCGCGGCGTTGATGTCTTCGTCTGGGAAGAGGTGGGCATGCTCCAGTCCTCGTCGGTGGTGGATGGGTAAGTCTGCTCCGTGTTGATCCAGTGCGCGCGCGAACTGAGGGTGAAGCTTCTTATAGACTTCACGTGCTTCAGCGCGAAGCTTCTTCTTCTGAACACGATCCAGCGGCGCCTTGACGAGTTGCTCGATGCCTTCCATCAGTCCGCGCAGCTCGGCGCGCTCATCGCTGGAGAGGGCCTGCTTGCCTTCCAGTTGGACCTTGGCCCAGAGCCGCTCGAAGGCTTTCTTCTGCTCGGCGTGTGACTTCCAGGTTCCGCAGGTCCCACTGCTCAATGCGACCGTCTTCCAGGTGCATCGCCAGTTCCACGAGGGCTTCGCCACCCAGGGGCACCTCTACCGCATTCAACAGCCGGCTCAGGCCCTGGGTGATGGGCACCAGGGTTTCTACGGGCACCCCTGTGCGGAGCACCGGCAGCCTCTTCGCCTCGGGCGGCTGCGGCCCCTCACGCTGGGCATAGCCTACGTTCCATCGTGACTCGCGCCGCTCCAGTGTCACTTCCACCGTGCCCGTGTGCCGCTGGGCGAAACTTCGCAGCAGCGTGTCCAGTTCATGCTGGGTGGCCACCGCGTCCACACTCTGGCCGGGTGGCCCGCTGCGGTTCCTGGCGGAGTAGGCCGTCAAAGTCAGCGCGCCGCGTTCTGCCCAGAAGGTGAAGGACAGGTGGGCGCCCACCTCCCGTACGCCGCTGGCGACGGTCCAGAGCCGAGCTACCGCGTACGTGGCTTCCGCCTCGGTGCTTGCCTGCAGCACCTCCTCATCCACGTCCGGAGACAGCCCCGTTCCCGGTCTCCCGTGCCTCACGGTGCCTGCGGTTCCACAGCCCGCAGCCAGGACCATGGCAACCAACAGGAGAAGGGTGTGGAGCCCGGGGGTGGTCTTCTCTTCGAAGCCGCGCTGCGGGTCGATGCGCATGTGAGCCCCTTCGGATTGCACCGCGGATGACACTTGAGACTCCTTGCTTCAAGGAAGAACCTGGGAAGCAGGGTGGTGGGCGCTCGCGGAGATTCATTCGGTGCTTGGACGGGACCGCGCGCGCTAGAGTCCGTGCCGCATGGAGCGCACCGGGGCAGCGGCGGTCATCATCGGCAATGAAGTGCTCACCGCGAAGGTGGTGGATGCCAACGGCCCCCACCTCATCCGCCGGCTGCGCGAGACAGGCATTCCGCTGCGCTCGGTGGAGATCGTCCTGGATGACGTGGACGCCATCGTGGACGCGGTGAACCGGGCGCGGGCCCGTGCCGCCTACGTCTTCACCAGCGGGGGCATTGGCCCCACCCATGATGACGTCACCGTGCGCGCGGTGGCGCTGGCAATGGGGCGCCAGGTGGTGCGCCTGCCGGAGATGGAAGAGCTCGTCCGCCAGAAGTACGACCACGTGACCGAGGCGGCCATGCGGCTGGCGGATGCGCCCGAGGGCGCCGTGCTCCTGGCCCAGGAGGGCACGTGGTTCCCCGTGCTGACGGTGGACAACGTGTACATGCTTCCCGGGGTGCCGCAGCTCTTCAAGATTCAGCTCGAGACGGTGCTCTCGCGCATGGGCGGCAAGCCCGTGTACCTGCGCAGCCTCTTCCTGCGTCTGGGAGAGGGCGCCATCGCCGCCGTGCTCGACCGGGTGGCCCTGGACATGCCGCACGTGTCCATCGGCTCCTACCCGGTGTTCGATCCGGCGCTCGACTACCGGGTGAAGGTGACGGTCGAGGCCGATGCGTTAGGCCCCGTGGAGGACGCGGTGGCGCGCATCCGAGGCGGGCTGCCCGCGGATGCGGTGATTCGCCACGAGTAGGCGCTACTTAAGATTGATCGCGGTCACCTTGTCCTCGGAGGTGATGTAGAGCAGTCCCGAGGCCGAGAGCGACAGCTGGCCAGAGCGCGGATAGGACCAGACCGCAGCCCGCTTCTCGATATCCACTGCGAAGACATGATCGGGCGCGGTGACGCCCACGCTGACGAACACGATGTTGTCTGCCGCCACCACGTTGCCGTACAGGCCGCCACCGGTGCTGGTCGTGGGCGACCAGTGCCAGAGCAGGCGCCCATCCTCGAGGCTGCGCGCTTCGAGCCGAGCCAGGGTGTAGTTGAGGGCGTAGACGACATTCCCGGCCACGACTGGAGCGCCGGAAAAGCTGCTATCGCCGGTGTCCCAAGCCAGCTTCTGGGTTGCCAGATCAATACACTCCAGAGGGGAAGATCCCTCTCCGCCGTTGCGGTTCACCAGGGCTCGCCCACTCCCCGTGAGCGCCGGAGCGCTGCCTCGATACGAGACAACGCCTTGCTGTGAAGGCGGGGACGGCGTGGCGACCGTGAAGGCCGTGGAGCCGCTGGCCTTGTTCAGCGCGGTGAACGCGGCACCGCTCCCTCCGACCCCGGGCCGATAATAGTAGAGCCGCCCGGTGTCGACCGCTGGCGGGATGCCGGAGTAGCCGCTCGACGGCATGGACCAGATAACCGCACCCGTGGAGGCATTGAGCGCCTTCATCTCGCCGGAGTTGACGTACACCGTTTGATCCACGACGGCCGGTTGAGCGGGCACTTCGATGGAACCTGTCCCCGCCGGCACGGGCGCCTTGAAGGTGGTGGTGCCGGTGCGCGCGTTGATGGCCCACAGGTGGTGGGTCTGGCTCTCCAACGCCGCGATGTAGATCTGGCCTCCCGCGAGTGCTGGACCGGAGGAGTGACTGGCTCCCAGCGCGGAGCGCCACACCTGGCTGCCGTCGGACTCTTTCAGCGCGTAGAGCACGGCGCTGGTTCCATTCAGCCGGCTGGATTTGAGATAGGCGATCCCATCCGCCGAGCTGGACACCGGCGCGGAGAGCCTTGCGTCGTTCGGTTCCTCGGTCTGGTTCGTATCACTCCAGGTCCAGCGCTTGGAGAACCGCTTCGGGTCGAGCCGGACGGGCAGATGGCCCCGATGGGCCGCATCCCCATTCAACGTGGTCCAGTCACTCACCCCGGTCCAAGCCGAGAGCGGGGGCTGCTGGGTCGCGGACTCGTCGAAGACGGTGATGTCATAGGGCAGCGTGGTGCCGCCGTACCGCTGCTGGCAGGCCGTGTCCGCGCAGAGGCGGATCTCGAACGCCCCCTTGTGCTGGCCGGCGCTCAAGCTCGCCTGGGTACGGAGCGACGCCGTATATAAATCGCTCGATTGCCGTTTGATCTCCGTGCCGGGCCCCAAGATGCCGCCGGTGTCGACGATGACGATCTGCACCGTCCCCGTGACTTCTTCCCGGAACGTGACCGCCGCGTTCACCTGCAGCGGCAGCGACTGTCCTTTGAACTGACTGAGGAACAGGCTGCCCGGTGCCAGCGTGAGCTCGATCGGAGACTCAGACTCCTCCCCGCCGCCACAGGCTGACAACAACAACAAACAGAGCCCGAGCACGGGCCCTCGCGACGTTCTCATTTTTTCTCCCCCCTCTTACGACGATGAACCCTCACCCCCGCCCTCTCCCGAAGGGAGAGGGGGGAGCGGTGTGACTCAGAGCGCCAGGCCCAGCCGCTGGCGCAGCCGGAAGAACTCGTCCGACAGCGAGAAGGTCAGCAGATCCCGCAGATCCTCGCGCTGCTTCACCGCCGCGAACGTCGGATCCGACGAGTCCACCTTGGAGTTCGCCATGGACGGATCCTCGCGCAGCACCACGCCGAGGCCCACCGCGACGTCGCCGCACATCAGCATGCCCGCGCGATCCGCCGACAGCGAGAGCCCCTCCACCAGCGCGTGGGTGTCCACCTTCGTGGAGTCTCCCAGCGCCAGCGCGGGCGGCTCGAGCTGCTTGAGCGCCTTGCGCGAGTACGCCTTGCGCAGCTGCTTCACCATCTCCTCGTTCTTCTTGCCCAGCGACGAGAACTGCGGCGCGAAGATGCGGATCGAGTTGCCGAACAGGTCCGCCGTCTCGCCCTGCGACAGCTTGGACAGCACCGCCGTCTTGTTCAGCAGCCCCATCACCGCGCGGCCAATGAGGAACTTCTGCTCACGGGCGTTGAACTTGCGCACCACGTCCTGGCCTACGCACACCGCCAGCGGCTCGGTCGTCTCCAGTGTCATCAGCCCGCGGCGGGCCTGGTACACCTCGAACTCCTCCACGCCGAACACCAGCGCCACCGAGCGGATCGCCTTGAACACCGCCGTGTCCGGCTTGAGCCGGTCCGCCTTGCGATCCACGCCCAGCATCTCGAACTGCGGCGGGTACAGCTTGCCGAGCTGATCGCCGATGGACCGCAGCACCTCCAGCATCGGCCCGCGGGCCATGGGGTGCAGCAGCGCGCTGTCCAGATCCGCCAGGGCGATGCGATCCTGCGGCTCCTGTGCCAGCCGCGCCTTCGCCTCGTTGTAGAAGACGACCTCGAGCTCGTTGGCCGCGCGCAGGAACTGCAGCACCGCCGCCGCGCAGAAGGCCTTGTCGTGCTGCTTCATGGCCTCCCACAGCTTGAAGAGCGCGTGCAGGCTCTCCACCCGCGTGGGCTCCAGCTTGATGATCTGCCGGTGCTCCTCGACGGCCATCGCCGTGGCCGACGTGTCGCGCATGTACAGGTCCGCCAGCGCCGCACGGGCCGGCACGTTCGTCGGCTCGTTCTCCAGCGCCTGCCGGTAGACGGTGATGGCGCGGGAAGGCTGCTCGAGCTGCTTGGCGTACAGCTCCGCCAGGCGCAGCCGCACCGGCTGGGCCCGCTTGGGATCCGCCGCCAGCGCCGTCACCTGGGCCTCCAGCATCTGCCCCAGCTCCGGCAGGTTGTGAGCGCGCTCGTACAGGGTGACGAGCCGCTCCACCAGCACCGTGTCGCCGGGGCTCAGCTCCAGCGCCTTGCGGTACAGCGCCGAGGCGCCTGGCGTGTCGCCCAGGCCCTCTTCCGTGATGCGCGCCAGCTCCACCGTGTGGCGCGCCCGGTCCGCCGTGGGCAGATCCTGCTCCAGCAGCCGCTTGAGGCAGTCCACCGCGCCGGACCAGTTGCGCGCCTGGCCGTGCAGGGTGGCCAGCCGCTCCAGCGCCTCGAGGTTCTTCGGCATCGAGGACAGTGCCGTCTGCAGGTGTGCCGCGGCGCGGCCCGGCTCGTTCAGGTGCGTCTGGTACAGGCCACCCAGCGTGAGGTGGTGCTGCGCCAGGATGCGAGGATCGCCACCCTGCTGCACGCGCTGGGCGAGCGCGGCGGCGGCCTCGGCGTACTGCAGCGCGTCCAGGTGCAGGCGGCTCTTCACCTCCAGGGCATCCGGGTGGTTGGGCTGCGCGGCCAGCGCGCGGTCCACCAGGGCCATGGCCTTGGCGCGATCATTGAGCGCGGTGACGTACAGCTTCGCCCCGCTGACGAACGAGGAGGCGGCCGACACCAAATCGCGCTGAGCCAGCCGGGCCTCGCCGCGCCGCTCGTGCAGGGCGGCCAGGTCCGAGGTGCCGCCGCGCTGGGCCAGCAGATCCTCCAGGCCCGTGGTGGCCACGGCGTTGAGCGGATCGCGCTCCAGCGCCTGGCGGTACAGGGCGGCGGCGCCGTCCAGATCGTTCATCTTCCCGGAGGCCAGCTTCGCGGCGGCGATGAACGCCTCCACGGCGCTGCGAGGATCGCGCACGGCGCGGGCCTCGGCCTCCAGGGTGGCGCGGGCGCCCGCGGCGTTGCCCTGCTTGAGCTGCACGCGGCGGCTGCCCATGAGCGCCGGCAGGCACTGCGGCTGGGCCTCCAGCGCGGCGCGGTAGAGCTGCCCGGCGCGCTCCAGCTCGCCCAGCTTGTGCTCGGCCACATCGGCGGCGCGCAGCATCAGCTCCACGCGCTCCATGGCATCCTTGGCCACCTCCAGGCGGCGGCTGTAGAGCCAGGCCAGACCGGCGAAGTCGCCCGCCTGACGCAGGGCGCGCTCCAGCATGAAGGCCACGCGCACGTCAGAGGGGTCCTCCTGGAAGGCGTGCCGGTACTCCTCGAGGGCGCGATCCGCGCCGCCCTTGTCCTGGTCCGCGGCGGCCGACAGGCGCAGCGCGGTGCGCAGCCGTGAGTCCTGCACCCGCTCAGCCAGCCGGGAGCGCAGCTCGGCGCGGCGCGGCCGATCCCCGGCGCGGATGCGCTCGAGCATCTTCAGCGCGCTGAACTGGCCGGCATCCAACTGCAGCACGGCCTCGCAGCACTGGGCCGCGCGAGTGGGCTCCTGGAAGCGATCCAGGTACAGCCGAGCCAGCTTCAGGTAGGCGGCCACCTTGGCGCCGGGCGTCTGGCCCACCTGGGTTTCGCGATCCAGGATGGCCACCAGCTCCTTGGTGTTGTCCTGGGTGGTGTACAGGCGCTCCAGGGCGCGCAGCGAGGCGGGGTGGCCCGGGGTGACGCGCAGCACCTCCTGGTAGCCCTCGATGGCGAGCTCGGGGCGCTGGAGCTGATCCTCCCAGATGGCGGCCGTCTGGTAGAGGGCGTTGGCGCGCTCCACCGGATCGATGCGGTTGGCGGCCTCGGCGCGCAGCACCTCGATGAGGCTCTCCCAGTTGCCGCGCGAGCGGTAGATGCGGGCCAGGGCGCGCAGCGCGGGGAAGTAGCTGGGCGCCAGCGTGAGGGCCTCCTGGTACGAGGCGACGGCCTCGTCCTCGCTCTTCAGGCGGTGCTCATACAGCTCGCCCACCTTGAAGAGCAGGGTGGAGGCCTGCTCGGTGGAGGAGGAGATCTCCGCCTCGGCGCGGTACATCTTGATCAGCTCGTCCCAGCGGCCCTCCTGCGCGTACAGGCGGCCCAGCGCCTTGAGCGCGGGCAGGTACGAGGGAGACAGGGCCAGCACGCGCTCGTACACGGCGATGGAGCCGGCGCGGTCCTTCAGGTGCTCGTCGAGGATCTCCGCGTTGCGGTGGTAGAGCGAGAGCACCTGCTTGGTGTCACCGGCGAACGAGGCCTCCAGCTCCTGGGTCTCGATCAGCTCGCGGTACTTCCCGGCGCGCTCGTACAGGCGGGCCAGGTTGCGGATGGTGGGCAGGTGGTCCGAGGCCAGATCGAGAATGCGCTTCATGCACTCGATGGCGTGGTCCAGATCGCTCAGGCGGTCCTCGTAGATGACCGCCATCTTGTTGAGCGTGATGATGAGCTGATCGCGATCAGCCGTCTGCAGCAGGTCCTGCTCGTACATGGACACCAGCTCGGCGTAGCGGCCCTGGCGCTCGTAGAGGCGCGAGAGGGCCTTCTGCGCGGGCAGGTAGCCGGGCTGGAACTGGAGGCAGGCGTTGTAGCGGTTGATGGCGTCTTCCTGCCGGCCCAGGCGCTCCTCGAGCACCTCGGCCGCCTTGTACATGCGGGCGGCCTTCTGCTTGGGGTCCTCGGCGGCGGCGATCTCCACGTCGAACACGGAGACCAGGCCGTCCCAGTTCTGCAGGCGGTAGTAGAGCTTGCCCAGGCCCGCCAGCGCGGCGGCGTGGCCGGGGATGCGCGAGAGGATGGCCTGGTAGCGGGCGATGGCGTCCTGCTCGCGCTTGAGGTCCTCCTCATAGAGCGCGGCCAGGCGCAGGTTGATGGCCACCAGCTCGCTCTCGTCGTTGATCGAGCCCAGCAGCGCCAGCAGCACGTCAGAGAGTTCTTCGTAGCGCCCTTGCGTCTCGTAGATGCCGGCCAGCTCGGAGAGCACCAGCGGCTCGTTCGGGGTGACGCGGCGGGCGGCCAGCAGCGCGGCCAGGGCGTCATCCTTGCGGCCCAGCCGCTCGTAGACCTTGGCGATCTGCAGGTACGCGGGGGTGGCCTGAGTGCCCAGCACATGGGCCTCGGCGGCCAGGGCGGCGAGCAGCTCGTCGGTGCGGCCCTCGCGCTCGGCCACGCGCTTCATGGCGGTGAGCAGCAGCAGGTCCGAGCGATCCAGGGCGAAGGCCTCGCGGAAGCACGCGGCGGCGCCCTCGCGCTGCTTCAGGCGCTCCTCGAGCACCAGGCCGGCCGAGGTGAGGTAGTGCGAGCGCAGGGCCGGGCTCTCCAGCGAGGCGGCCAGCAGGCGGTACACCTGGACGAGCGATTCGAAGTCGTTGCGCGCGGCGTAGTGCGCCTCGAGCTGGGTGAGCAGCGACACGTCCGTGGGCTTGAGCTCGAGGCTCTGCCGGTAGGCGGTCTTGGCGTCCTCCTCGCGGGACAGCCGGTCGTCGAGGACGGTGGCCTTTTCGAAGAGGAGCGCGGCCTTCTGGCGGACGTCCTCGGTGCCGGTGAGCTCGGCCTCGAGCAGCTGGAGCACCATCTGCCAGTTGCCCACGTCCGCGAAGAGGCGGCGGGCGGCGCGGATGTTCACCAGGAACTTCGGCGCCAGCTTGTAGGCGTTCTGGAAGGCCACGGCGGCGTTGCGCGGGTTCTTGAGCGACTCCTCCCAGACGAGGCCCAGCTCGTGGAAGAGCAGGGCGGCGGACTGGGGATCGGAGGCGCTCAGGGCCTTGGCTTCGCGCTCGAGGGCGGCGATGCGCTCGCGGGCTTCGTCCTCGGGAGTGCTGGCAGGCGGCATGGTGTTGAGGTTTTGCGCGAGAACCTCCGTCGCGGGCTTGGCGGGAGTCAGGCCCGGGGGCACGGTGACGGAGGAAGAGGACGCGGTCCTCGTGGGATCATGCTGCTCGCTCATGGGAAAGCGGCTCCGGAGAAGGGAATACGGGCCGTACGACTTGGGCCGTCGCGGTCGTAACACGTGCCTGCCTGACCTCTCAAGTTCCCGACTTCCTTGGTGAAATGCATGCAAGCCAACCCAGGAGGCAGGGAGGCAGGGGCTTGGGGGCTGATCCGCTCCGCGCTACGGTCTGCCGGTGCCCGCCAAGCTCCCACAACGAGGTCCGTTTCGCGTTGGCCTGATGGGTTACGGCCTCTCTGGCGCGACGTTCCATGCGCCGCTGCTCGCTGTGGATCCGGCCTTCACCTTGAGTGCGATTGCCACGAGGAATGCAGGGGCGGTGGCGAGCGCCTGGCCGGATGCCCGGGTGGTGTCCGTGGAGGCGATGTTGGCGGATCCGGAGCTGGATCTGATCATCGTCGCGACGCCGAACGACAGCCACGGGCCGCTGGCGGAGCGGGCGCTGCGGGCGGGCAAGCACGTGGTGGTGGAGAAGCCGTTCACGCTGGACTCGGCGGAAGCGGCGCGGTTGGGAGCGCTGGCCCGGGAGCGGGGCCGCTGTCTGGCGGTCTTCCATAACCGGCGCTGGGATGGGGACTTCCTCACGGTGTGCCAGTTGGTCGAGCAGGGGCGGCTGGGGAAGCTCTACAGCTTCGAGAGCCACTTCGATCGCTACCGGCCGCAGGTGAAGAAGCGGTGGAAGGAAGAGGAGGGGCCCGGCGGCGGCACGCTGTGGGATCTGGGCGCGCACCTGGTGGATCAGGCGCTGCAGCTCTTCGGGATGCCGGACTCGGTCAGCGCGGATCTGGGGAAGCAGCGGCCTGGAGCCCAGGCCGTGGACTGGTTCCACCTGGTGCTGCGCTACGGAGAAATGCGGGTGATTCTGCGCTCGGGCTCGGTGGTGCACGAGCCCTGGCCCCGCTTCGTGTTGCAGGGCGAGGCGGATGCGTACATCAAATACGGGCTGGATCCGCAGGAGGAACAGCTCAAGGCAGGCCTGCGGCCGGGGATGGCCGGGTGGGGTGCGGAGCCCGAGGAACGGCACGGACGGCTGAGCCGCAGTGGGAGTGTTCCCACGGTGCCAGGAGCGTATGAAGCGTTCTACCGCCAGTTGGCCACCGCCATGGCGGGAGAGGGTCCGGTGCCGGTGACGGCGGAGAGCGCCGGCCAAGTGATTCAGGTGCTGGAAGCCGCACTGCGCCATGCCGCAGCGGGGAAGTGAGCCGGAAGCCTGGGAATAATCTCCCGTATTTCGCTTCCGAAAATCCAATCTGCGCGCTGCTCCGTAGCTCCGCCGCAGTTCTGTACTCGTAGCAGAAAGGACCCTCGATGAAGCGACTTACCCTACAGCTCACCGGGCTGCTGGCGCTCCTCGCGCTGGTACCCACCGTGCACGCCGCGGACCACCGGGACAGCCCGGCCGCCACGGCGAACAAGGACGCGGACATCAATGACGTCTATGCCTGGACGGACGCGGACGGACAGAAGGTCAACCTGGTGATGACCTTCCACCCGGCGGCCGCCGCTGGCACCCTGCCGTCGGATGCCGTGCTCTACGCCTTCCACGTCACCTCGAAGCAGAGCTTCACCGCGACCACTTCCTCCGAAGTGAACATCATCTGTGGCTTCGACGCGCAGCAGAACATCAGCTGCTGGGCCGGCTCGGATGAGTACGTCACCGGCAAGGCCGACACGGCCAACGGCATCGCCAGCAAGAGCGGCAAGCTGAAGGTCTTCGCCGGTCTGCGCAATGACCCGTTCTTCTTCAACCTGGCGGGCTTCCAGGCCACGGTTGCCGCGGTGAAGAGCGCGGCCTCGTCGCTGCAGTTCGACCCGGCCGGCTGCCCGCGGCTGGATGCGACCACGTCCAACACGCTCGTGACCCAGCTCAAGCGCGACCCGAACGGTCAGCCGGCGAAGGACTTCTTCAACACCCTGAACACCCTGGCCATCGTCGTTCAGGTGGACAAGAGCCTCGTGACTCCGGGCGGTCCTATCCTGGGCGTCTGGGGCAGCACCCACAGCCGCTAACGGAGAGACATCATGAAGAAGATCCTGAAAGCAGCTCTGTATGCGTGCCTGCTCGCCCCGCTGGTCACCGCCTGCGGTGACGATGATGAGGAGGAGGAGAAGCCGCCCGCCGTACCCACGCTTGGGACGATGATCGACCGCATGGGCCGGCCGGCCATCAACACCGCGCTGAACAACACGTTCACCGCTGACGCCACCGCCGCGGGCACCGCCAAGGACAACTACAACAAGGCGGCCGCGACGGCCTGGGCCAGCAACTCGACCGAGTTCGCCAAGAACCTGGCCATCCTGGACAGCCTGGACACCAACTGCGGCAACCAGCTGCTGGCGGGTTCCTCCGCCACTGCCGGGCGCTACAACACCCTGGCTGGCGTGCTGGCTGACGACAAGCTCTACGTCAACACCGCCTCGTCCACCTGCAACCAGTACCTGGCCGTGGAGGCCAACGCCGTCAACGTGGCCCCCAACAACGACTGCGGCGGCCGTACCCTCACGTATGACGTGATCGACACCAGCTACTCGGTGCTCGCTATCGGTGCGCTCACCGGCGTGGGTGACGACATCAACAGCGACTCCGACGGCGCCATCCAGTCGAACACCGCGTTCCCGTTCCTCGCAGCTCCCCGCTAAAGGACAGCACCCCGATGAGTTCCACTGCCTGGCGAGTCTTTCTGTTGATTGGTACCTGGATGGTGGCATCGGGGTGTGAACGCAACGCCTCGTCGTCCCGCCCCTCCGCCACACCGCCCTCCGCGGCGGGCGGAGCGGGCGCGGACGCCGCGGCTCAGCTCCCACCGCCGCGCACGACGGGGGGAGCCATTGCGCTGCACAACTTCGAGGCGGCGTTGGCTGAGGCCGAGCGTCGTCTCACCGCGCAGCCCACGGATCCCACGAGGCTGCGGGACATGGTGGACATGCGGATGATGCGGGCCCAGTTCCTCGGGGTGCTCGCGGACTACGACAAGGCGCTGGAGCTGGCGGATCAGCTGGTGAAGGCGGCGCCCGAGGATGCGCAGGCCTACCTCAAGCGCGCCAGCGTCCGGGGCCGGCTGCACCGCTTCGACGAGGCGCTGGCGGACCTGGCGGAAGCCGAGCGCCGAGGCGTGAAGGGCCCTTCCATCGACGAGCCCCGGGCGGCGATCCTTCAGGCGACGGGGCAGGGCGATGAAGCGTTGAAGCTGCACCGGGCCGCCGCCGAGACGCGGCCGTCGCTGGAGACGCTCGCGGGGCTCGCGGGCCTGATGGCCGAGGCGGGCAAGTTCGAGGAGGCGGAGAAGCTCTACACCCAGGCGCGTGCGGCGTACCGAGACGTGTCGCCGTTCCCGGTGGCATGGCTGGAGTTCCAGGAGGGCCTGCTGTGGGAGAGCGCTGGCAACATGGAGCGTGCCGGCAAGTCGTGGGCGGCGGCCCATGCGCGCCTGCCGGTGTACACGGCCGCGGCGACGCACCTGGCCGAGGTCGAGGCGGCGGCGGGCCGCAAGGAAAAGGCCATCGCCCTGGTGAAGGGGGCCCTGGAGCGCTCGGATGACCCCGAGTACCAGGCGCAGCTGGCGGGTCTGCTGCGCGAGACAGGCAAGGAGGCCGAGGCGCAGGCGCTGCTGGCGAAGGCCAAGGCCGGTTTCGAGCACTGGACGGCCCGGCATCCGCTGGCGTTCGCGGATCATGCCGCGCACTTCTGGCTGGGGCTTGGCGCGGATCCGAAGAAGGCGCTGGCGCTGGCGGAGACGAACCTGTCGGCGCGTCGTACGGTCGAGGCGCTCGAGCTCTACACGGAGGCGGTCAAGGCGGCGGACGCGAAGGCGCAGGGCTGCAAGACCGTGCAGGGGTTGTTGGCCTCGGGCCAGACGCTGGCGCCCGCGCTGACGGAGCGTGCTCGCACGGTGGTGGCCGACTGCCGCTGAGGAGGCACTCAGGAGAGAGCCGCGAGCAGCTCGCGGCACCTGGCTTCGCACCTCTTGTCTCCGAGCTTGTGCGCGGTGTCGCAGGCCTGCTCGAGCAACTCGCGAGCCTTTTCTGAGGAAGACAAGGCGTGAAGCACCCGTGCCAGGCTGATCTGGCACCATGCGGCCTCGCGCGTGGCCTGAAGCTTCACGAACAGCGCCAGGGCCTCTCGGCAGAACCCCTCCGCCTCTCTGAGTTGACCGCGC
>DASVVJ010000857.1:0-9594 GCA_036389955.1 Myxococcaceae bacterium | reverse complement strand
GGCAGCTTGTAGTAACCCTTGTCGGTCAGGCACTGGAGGCACTGGTCGTAGTCGGCCGTGCGGTCGGTGTCCCAGTCCGGCACCTGCGACTGGCAGGCCTCCTGCTTGGTGGTCCACTGCGGCTCCGGGTCGCTCAGGTCGGCCCAGTACATGTAGCCGTAAAGCTTGTCGTCCTGGAACAGCAACGGGAAGCCGTGGTCCGAGCCCAACCCCGTGCCTCCATCCGGAATGGGGTATTGGAAGTTCGGGTTCCAGTTATTGGCCGCCTGGAACGCGTTGATGCGCGGGTTGCTGCACCCGTTGATGGTGGCGTTGAAGAAGGCGTCGTGCAAGCTGTTGCTGACCTGAGGCAGCTCGCGCATGGAGCCCGAGGTGTCGATCAGGAAGTGAATGTTGGGCGGAGCGCCCTCGGTGCTGAAGAAGCGCTCGTCACCGGCGGCGTCCTTGCCGCGCAGCACGTCCTGAATGAGCGACGTGGTGAGCTGGCAGCACGCAGCGGTGTCCTTGGTGGCATCGCCCAGGCTGGAGGCAGCGAAGGCCGTGCTGGCCGCACCGGCCACCAGCAGGACCGCGCTCAGCGGGCGGAGGTGAGAAGTCCAGGAGTTCATGTGGGGGTTTCTCCTTGGAAACACAGTCTAGAACCCCACCCGGACAAGGAACTCGACCTCGCGCTCGGCGTTCCGTGCATTGGGCTCATTGGGGTTGGTTTCTCTGCATACGGCGGTAATGGCGAAGAACCTGGTGGTTCCCAGGGTGTTGGTCGTGTTGCTGATGTCTTCGACGGCCACGCTGGGGTCCTGCAGACCTACCTTGGCGTCCTGAACGGTCTTCAGCTCGGCGATGACCGGGTTGGTCGGCGTACCGCTGAAGTGATTCGTCACCACCACGGTAGGCCGGGAGACGCCGTTCTCGTCGACGTAGGACAGGGTTTCGTTGAACACCACTGCCTCCACGCTCTCGACGGGGAAGGTGCGGATGCGCGACAGGAACAGGTTGCGCGCCGCCTGGATACACGAGGACATCTGGTCGCCTCGCTCCTGGAGCGCGGCGGCCCCGCGCTCGGTGCCGGTGAACGAGATGGCACCGGCCACCAGCATGGTGATGAGCACAACCACGATCATCGCCATGACCAGGGCCATGCCGCGGGGATGAGAAGAAGAACGTCGCATGGGGCTCAGCCTCCACCTGCAGTAAGAACGGTTTCAGCGCTGTCTTCGAACTCCACGGGAGAGAACTGAGCATTCATCAGCAGGTTCTTGGGAGTAATGGACTCGCGGATCAGGACCCGGTAGTAGCCGCCGCCCGAGGGAGTGAAGTCAGGCACCGGCGTGTCCAGGTTCTCCAACTGGCGCCAGGGAATGGCGTTGTTGCCCGGCAGCGGGGCGCCCTCGGCGCCCGTCATCATGTTGTCGCCGGTAATCTGCTGGTCGGACACGGTGCTGCGCGCCACCAGCGTCAGGCGGATCTGCCGGATATTGGCCGGGTGGTCCGCGCGGCGGAACGCGTGCGTGGCGCCGACCACGTCGGTGTCGAAGAACCACGGGATGGGCGGAGTCTGGGACGACACGAAGGTGGTGTTGATCAATGCGTTGCTGCCCTGCCAGAGCTCACCATAGTGATTGGCTGGCATCGCCCCCTCCACCCCGAGGATGATCGGCGCCTCGTTGAGGGCCGCGGGATTGTTGACGTTGAGGATGTAGGCGATCTGAAGCTGCTCGATGCCCTCGGCCACGGGGACCGAGTCCTCGGCGTTGATGGAACCGTCACCGGTGAGATCCAACCCCTGGTTCATCATCAGGTAGGGCACGCTGCCCGAGGTGGCCAGGTCTCCATCCTCATCGAACATGGCCACATAGAAGCCGAACCGGTCGATCTTCACCAGCCAGGCCTGGGCGAAGCAGGCATCGGTCAGCCGCGCCTGCTCACGGAACAGGGCACCCGGCTCGCGCACGGGGGAGTCCGCCGCGGGAGGGTTCTGATCCAGGGGGATGACGGTGGCGCCGGCGGGCACGTCCTGGGAAACGGTGACGAAGGCGGTCTTGGGCTCCTGGGTGCACAGCGCCAGCAGGATCTGCCCCCTGCGCAGGGGCTGGGTGAGCGCCGGCCCCAGGTTGCTCAGGGTGAGCTGAGTGGCGGCGGCGTTCTGCAACCTGCGGCGGAAGAGCGGGTCGCGCGAGTGCACCACGATGGCGTCCGGGTAGCCGGGCAGCGAGCTGTCGGACACCACGTCATACGAGTCGTAGGCGAGCACGGCGCGGTCCGGGTGGACGCCATAGCCGGAGGAGCGCACCTTGCGCTCCATGAAGGCCAGGGACTGGCGCGCGCTGGCCTGAATGGCGCGGCGGCTGGCGTGAGACTGGTACTGCTGGGCCTGGGAGATGAACGTCATGCTGATGCCCAGCAGGACGATGGAGCCCACGACGGTGCCCACGAGCAGCTCGATGAGCGTGAAGCCGCGAGAGCGCAGGGAAGAGGAGTGCATGCGTCAGATCTCCAGCGATCCGGGAGCGGCGCCGGTGCCCAGCGCGATGGAATCCGGGTTGTACTTGATGACCCACATGGTCACCTGGCCAAAGCCCGTCGGGGTGGGGTAGCGCACCATGATGGCCACGCGCAGGGAGTTGTTGATGGAGGGCAGAGCGGGGTCGGGCGTGCCCTGAACGCGCCAGGCGACCTCCAGCTTCTCGGAGGTGGCGATGGCATCGGCGGCGCCGAGCAGCGGCCGCCCACCCGCGCCGGCCACATTGCTCAGCCGGAAGAGCCCGCCGGCGACGTCGAGCTTGATGAAGTCCGGGTCGGTGGGCTGCAGCGTGGGCGGAGCCATGGTGGCGAAGACCGGGTGATTGAAGGGCAGACGCTCGAAGGCATCCGCGAGGTCCCGCGCCACCTTGCTGGCGTTGGTGCGGTTGCGGGCCACGTTGTTCTGCTGGCTGGCGATGACGTTCATCTGCATCACGCCGAGGATGCCGATGGTGAACACCAGCAGGGCCGCCATGGACTCGATGAGGCTGAAGCCGCGGACAGAGAGACGTGCAGGGCTCATGGGTAGGGCTCCTAGAGGGTCTTGATGGCGCCAGCAGGCGAGGAGATGATCAGCAGCTTCGGCTGGAAGCCAGTCTCTTCGCTGGTGTTGGGCATGAAGGCGATGACGCCGCCGGTCCGGTTGGGCCCGGTCATGATGTCGACCGTGCCGTCGGTGTTGAAGCGGATGGCGCCGTAGGGCACGCCGGCCGACTCGACGCAGAAGGAGCAGCCGGCCAGCAGGTTCGTGGTGGGCAGGTTCAGGTCCGGCGCCGCGGCCAGCGTGTTCAGATCGATGGTGTTGAAGGGCGCCGGCAGCGGCCGGCGGATGCGATCCGAGTCGAGGTCCAGGAAGGCGATGCCGCCCGTGTCCGGCCCCGAGGCCATGGCCATCTTCAGCCGGTCCAGCTCGACGGGGGGCAACACCACCGGCACGCCGGCGGCGTCCTGGGTCTGGAACCGCAGGGACGGCGAGTTCCAGGGGCCCTCCTGGCCGGTGTTGGGAACGCCCGGATCGCCCGGCACGTGCGACAGGTCCAGCGCGGTCCAGTCAATCTGCGGAGGCGCATCCGGGCGCTCGAGCAGCACGGACTGAATCTGCCCCTGCGGGTCGCGGTAGATGATGACGTAGTGAGGCGAGCCGCGGCTCATCGCGCTCAACTGGGCGGTGGACATCATGGCCGCCATGTCGAACACGGTGTTGTTCATCCGGGCACGGCCCGTGCCGTAGACCATGAGGGTAACGGCGAGGGTGGCCAGGACGGCGACGATGGCCACCACGGTCATCAGCTCAATGAGCGTGAAGCCTTTGCGAGATCGGGAGCGAGCGAGCAAGGGGGTCCTCCTGCGAAGCCGGTGGCACTGCAAAGTCGAGCCCCACGCCCAGCTTACCGCAAGCCTCTGGAAGTACAGGGATCGGATCAGCCGCTCCGGCCCGCGCGCAGGGCTCTGCACGTCGCAAACTTTGCGACCCGCAAACTTTGCGAGGCGGGTACCGCATGCCTCCTACACGTGAGGTGGGCGCGCACCCAGAGGCTCCGCGACAGCCTGCTACAGGACCAGGCGGGCAGTTTTCTGACCATTGGTTGGTTTTCTGATATGAGGTCAGAAAAAGGAGCCGCCATGCTGAGCCGGTTGAGCGAAGAGGTGCACGTGCAGGAGGTGTCGTTCCGCATCGGAGGGCTGGAGCTGGGCGGGCGGATGACGGTGGTGCGCCTGCCGGACGGAGGCCTGTGGATCCACTCGCCGGTGCGGCTGGACGAGGCGACGCGGGCCGCGGTGGACGCGCTGGGGCCGGTGCGCTTCCTGGTGGCGCCCAACGTGATGCACCACGTGCACCTGGGCACGTGGGCGGCGGCGTACCCGCAGGCGAAGGTGGTGGCTCCGGCGGGGCTTCGCGCCAAGCGCCCCGAGCTGCGGCTGCAGGTGGAGCTGACGGACACGCCTGATCCGGGCTACGCGGCGGTGTTCTCGCAGCAGCTCATGCGCGGCATGCCGAAGCTGGACGAGTACCTCTTCCTGCACCGGCCCAGCGGCACGCTGCTGGTGACGGACCTGGCGTTCAACATCCGCGAGTCCGCCTCGTGGCTGACGCGCGCGTACATGAAGCTGAACCGGGCCTACGGGAAGCTGGCGCCGACGATGCTGCTCAAGTCGATGGTGAAGGACCGGGCGGCGCTGCGCGCCTCGCTGGACACGGTGCTGGGCTGGCACTTCGAGCGGGTGGTGGTGTGCCACGGCCAGGTGCTCGAGCGCGGCGGGCGGGAGGCGCTGCGCGATGGCTTCTCGTGGCTCTAGGCGGGAGAAGGCAACGGGCGCGCCCGGGGAGGAGCGCGAGGCGCGCAAGCAGCGGCGGCAGCAGGAGCGGCGGGGTGAGCTGCTCACCGCCGCGCGCGCCGTGCTGGCCAAAGAGGGCGTGGCGGGGCTGACGATGGAGGCGGTGGCCGCCGCGGCGGACGTGAGCAAGCCGGCCGTCTTCTACTACTTCCGCTCGAAGGAGGAGCTGGTGGGGGAGCTCGCCGTGGAGCAGCTCGAGGCAGAGGTGGCGGTGCTGGAGGCGGCGGTGGCCTCGGCGGCCAACGGGGTGGAGGCGCTGGCGGCGCTCGCGCGCGCCAAGGTGGACTTCTACGCGGAGGACCTGGCTGCGTTCCGTGTGGCGTACCTGTGGCCGCAGCTCATCGGGCTGGCGCCCGAGTTACTGCGCGAGCGGGTGTACCCGCTCAGCCAGCGTGTGAACGACGCGCTCGAGGCGCGGCTCCGGGAGGATGCACGGCAGGGGCGGCTGGCGCCCGGCTTCGAGCCCCGGCGCCTGGCCAACCTGGCGTGGACCACGGCCCACGGGCTGCTCTCGCTGGTCGCGGGGCTGGAGCGGGCGGGAGGCAACACGCGCCACACCCTGGCCCAGCTTCGCGACGAGGCCTGTGCGCTGCTGCTGCGGGCGGGGACGACGTAGGCTGCTAACGCATTGCATACAGACGTGGGTTGCCCGAGGTAAGAAGGGCGCCCGTGGTGTGAATCCACGCTTCTGTTCTGGAGGTCGAATGCGACTGCAGCACTACTCCCTCGGTGTCGCCACGCTGGTGGCGGCATGCTTCCTCTCTTTCTCCGCCCAGGCGAACACCGCCGGCATCTCGGGCCGTTCCGGCAAGCAGGGCCAGGGCTGCATGACGTCGGGCTGCCATGCCACCAACCCGGGCCCCACCGCGCCCACGGTGCGGATCGACGGTCCCACGTCGCTGACGGCGGGCGCCACGGGCAACTACACGCTCGTCATCCAGGGCGGCCCGGGAGTGAAGGCGGGCATGAACGTGGCGGTGAGCAACGGCGGCGGAACGCTCAATCCGGGCGCGGGCTCCAAGCTCGCCGGTGGCACGGAGCTGGCCCATACCGCTCCCAGGGATTTCACCAGCGGCGAGTCCCGCTTCGACTTCACGCTGGTGGCGCCCTCCACCCCTGGCAGCGTGGTGATGTACGCCAGCGGCAACTCGACCAACGGCAACGGCGCCAACTCTGGTGACAACGCGGTGTCCACGCAGGTGACCATCCAGGTCAACGCCGCCAGCACGCCCGACGCGGGCACCGGCACCCCGGACGCGGGCTCCGGTAACCCGGATGGCGGTGGCGGTGGGGGCGGTGATGGCGATGAGGACGACGAGGGTGGCTGCGGCTGCGCCGGGGCCGGTGGCGCGCCCATGGTGATGCTGCTCGCCCTGGTTGCCGCCCGCTTCGCGCGCCGCCGCGACTGAGCAGGAACTCACCTGTCTGCTCAGCGGACAGGCCCGGAGGGGGGATGCGACAGGGGCCGCGCCGCGCTCTAGCATCGCGGCCCCTTGATTTCGCCCCCTCTCCGCCTGCTCTTCGCTCTCTGCTGCTCGCTTTCCCTGGCGTGCGCGTCCTCCTCGGGAACGCGCGCGCTGTCTCCGCTGGAGGCGCCGGCGCCTCGCGGTGAGGGCGAGCTGCGGGTGATGACCTTCAACATCCAGTCCGGCGCACGCGGGCTGGAGGGCGTGGCCGAGGTCATCCGCCAGGCCCGGCCGGACATCGTGGCGCTGCAGGAGGTGGACCTGGGCGGCCAGCGCGCGAGCGGGTTGGACCAGGCGGCGGTGCTCGCCCAGCGGACGGGGCTCGAGCACCACGCGCACTTCCGCACCACGGACCTGCACGGGGGCGCCTACGGCATTGCCCTGCTGTCCCGCTTTCCGCTGGAGGCGCTGGCGCAGTACCCGCTGCCGGTGCCCCGGGGCGCCGAGCCGCGCACCGTGGTCCACGCGGTGCTGCAGGTGTCCGGGCGAGAGGTGAGCGTGTACCTCACGCACCTCATCCGCCGGCCCTTCAATGGAGACAGCCGCCTGCGACAGAGCGCGCTCATCGCCGGGCTGCTGGCGAAGGATCCACGGCCCAAGCTGCTCATGGGCGATCTCAATGATGATCCGGGCTCGCGCCCGGTGCGGCTGCTGCGGCGTGACCTGACGGACGTGTTCGCCGCCAGCGGCCAGGGCCCGGCCGGCACCTACCCGCTGCCGCTGCCGTTCTCACCCGCGCTGCGCATCGACTACGTGCTGGCCAGCGACGCCTTCGTGCCCCTGCGCAGCCGTGTGCTCCGGGTGGACGCCTCGGACCATTACCCCCTCGTCGCGGACGTGCGGCTCGAGGAGCCCAAGCACACCGCGCCCGTGGTGAGCGCGGCGCCCTGAGCGTTCGCTCAGGTGGTGGTGCCGCCCCGGGAGGACCACAGCACCCAGGCGCCGATGACGACGAAGGCCACGCCCGCCAGGCGCTTGAGGAGCGCGGGGGAGATGACCCGGGTGACGGCCTCTCCCGCCAGCACGGCGATGGCGGAGGTGGCGACCAGCGCCGCCGCCGAGCCGATGAAGACGGCCCAGCGGGACTGGCCGCTCGCCGCGAAGGTGAGGGTGGCCAGCTGGGTCTTGTCGCCCAGCTCGGCCAGGAAAACCGCGAGGAAGGTGGTGCCCATGAGCTTGAGATCCATGGGCTCGGGCTTCTAGCTCCCGCTGCCGCGCCGGTCATCGCAAAGAGCGCGGAAGGCCGCCGGAGTGTTGGCCAGGGGGGCCTTCGGGCGCTGGAGTGGAGCGCCGGTGAGCCTTGGCCTAGCCTGAAGGACATGAGGCTCGCGGCGCTCAAGACACGGCTCGGTGCGCTCCAGCGGTTGCTCCTGGCGCTGGTGGGCGTGCTCACGTGCGGGGTGTTCGGGCTGGCCTTTCGCGTGGACCGGTTCGGGCAGCGCGAGCGGGCCGAGCGGGCCGACGCGCTGGTGGTGCTGGGCGCGCGGGTGATGCCGGGTGGGGTGCCCTCGGGCGCGCTGCTGGCGCGGGTGGAGAAGGCGGTGGAGCTCTACCAACGTGGGATGGCGCCCCGGCTCGTCTTCTCGGGCGGTGTCGGGGTGAATCCTCCCTCCGAGGCCCGGGTCATGCGCGAGCAGGCGGTGCGGCTCGGGGTGCCCGCCGAGGCGTGCGTGCTGGAGGAACAGAGCCACTCCACCGAGCAGAACGCGCGCTACAGCGCCGAACTCTTGCGCGCCATGGGGGCCCGCCGCGTGGTGGTGGTGTCGGATCCGTACCACCTGCTGCGCGCCCGGCAGTACTTCCGGCTCCAGGGCTTCGAGGTGACCACCAGCCCGGCGCTGCTCACCGAGCGCAACCTCAACGCCGTGGACCGCTTCTATTGGACCGTGCGCGAGGCCATTGCCCTGCTGGTGCACCCGCGCGTGCTGCTGGCGCGTGCGCCCACGGAGCCCGGGGGAGCCTGAGGCTCAGACGGTCTTCTCGGGCGCGGGACTCACGGGCTCCGGGGCGGGCGTCTCCAGCTTGCGGACGAGCTTCTCCACGATGCGGAAGAGCGCCTTGCGGTCCTCTTCATCCACGAAGGTGAGCATCACCCCGGTGGCCTCGAGCAGCGACTGATCGAGCTGCTCGAACATCTTCAGGCCTTCGGGGGTGAGGCGGCAGCGCACCACGCGGCGATCCGGGGCCACGCGCTCGCGTTGGAGGTAGCTCGAGCGCTCGAGGCGGTCCACCAGGCCGGTGATCGTCTTCTCCGTCACGCCCAGGCGGCGTGCCAGCTCGCCCATGGCCAGCGTGCCGTCCTTGCCCAGCCACAGCAGCACGTGGACCTGGGACGGCGTGAGCTGGAACTCATCGCAGGTGCTCGCGATCGGGTCACGGAGCGACCGGAGCCGGCCCAGCGCGTACAGCATCTCCTGGAGCCGCGCGGCCTGGCTGGAGAGATCGTCCTCGGGAAGGGTATTCCGTGACACGGAATTTTGATTTATCGGGCACCCAGATATGGGTCAATGGATTCTCCTGCCGGGAGTCTGATCATGCGCATCGCCCTGCTTGCTCTCCTGCTGACCGTCTCCCTGCCCGCACGGGCGGAGCGGGTGTTGGTGTTCGCCGCGGCGAGCACCACCGAGGCGCTCCAGGAATTGGGCAGCGCGTTCACGAAGGAGCAGGGCCACACGGTGGAGTTCGCCTTCGGCGCTTCGAGTGACCTGGCCCGGCAGGCGGTGGCGGGGGCTCCCGCGGATGCCTTTCTGTCCGCGGACACGGCGAAGATGGATCAGGTGGAGAAGGCGGGGCTGGTGCAGGCGGGCACGCGGGCGGACCTGCTCTCGAACCGGCTGGTGGTGGTGGTGCCGGTGGATTCCCAGCGCACGGTAGGCTCGGCAGCGGACCTGACGAAGGTGAAGCGGGTGGCGCTGGCGGATCCGGCGGCGGTGCCCGCGGGCCTCTACGCCAAAGCGTGGCTGGAGAAGGCCGGGGTCTGGAAGGAATTGGAGCCACGCCTGGTGCCCGCGTTGGATGTGCGAGCGGCGCTCACGGCGGTGGAGGCGGGCCGGGTGGATGCCGGGGTGGTGTACGCCACGGACGTGGCCATGTCGAAGCGGGTGCGTGTGGTGCTCACCGTCCCGGAGGCGGACGGGCCGCGCATCGTCTACCCGGTGGCGGCGTTGTCCAAGGGCAAGGCCCCCACGGCGGGCGCCGCGTTCGTGCAGTTCCTCAAGGGAGACACCGCGCGGCGCGTCTTCGAGAAGCACGGCTTCCTCTTCACGGCGGG
>DASVVJ010000856.1:0-10971 GCA_036389955.1 Myxococcaceae bacterium | reverse complement strand
AAGCCCAGCCCCTCCTGGGCCTCGAACAAATCAGGCTCGAGTGCCAGGACCGCCCGGTAATCCGCCGCGGCTGCCTTGTAACGCCCGTTCACGATCTGCGTCTTCGCCTGCTTGAGGAGCTGCTGGTACTCGGGCTCCCTGGCCACCGGGCTCGGAGCCGGGGCTGGCTTCTGCTCCGAGGCCGGCGCCACGGACTCGCGCGGGGGCGCCTCCTCGGGCTTCGGAGCGGGCTCCACGGGCTCGCGCGGCGGTGCTTCCACAGCGCTCCGGGCCACGACTTGCTCCTGCGTGGATGGCGGCTCCACGCCCACCAGCGGCTTGGGCTCGGAGGGATCCTGTGTAGCCCGTGGCTCCTCCCGGAAGAGCGCGATGGCGGAGAGGCCCAGGAAGAAGGTGAGCACCGCGCCGACCACGGCCGCGCCCCATATTCCCGCCCGGGAAGTGGAGCGCGGCGGCACCGGGGCTCGAGGGGCGGGAGCCGCCGTCTCCTCGAAGACGGCCGTGCGCGGCGATGGCTTCGCCTGAGACGGTCCGGGTGGCGCATCCTGCCACCGCGCGAGCTGCTCCTGGAACGTGCCAGGTATCCGCACGGCCCGGCCCGCGCTGGCCAGGTCCGCCTGGAACAGGTGCTGCACGAAGTGCGCGAGCGCCATTCCTGAAAAGCGCGGCTCGGCCGAGTAGAGAAAGCCCGCCAGCGCCTCCCCGAAGGCATGGCATGACTCGTAGCGCTGCGCCCGATCCACCGTGAGCGCCCGCATGACGATGGCCTCCAGCGCCTGGGGCAACCTGGGGTTGAGCTCGCGGGGACGCGGGAACTCCCCGTTGATGAGCTGCGGCACCGCGACGTACTGCGCGGCCTGGACCGGAAGCCTCCCGCACAGCATTCCATAGAGGACGATGCCGGTGGCCCACACGTCCGTGCGCGCGTCCACCTCTTCGCCCCGCGCCTGCTCCGGAGAGAAGAACAGGAACTTGCCCTTCACCACACCCGGCTCCGTGTTGAAGCCACGCAGCTCTCGCGCCTTGGCGATGCCGAAGTCGACGATCTTGACCTGGCCCTCGTAGCTGATGATGACGTTGTCGGGGGAGATGTCACGGTGGACGATGCCCAGCGGCTTGCCGCCTTCGTCCCCCCGGGTATGCGCGTAGTGCAGCCCCCGGCACATCTCGATGCCGATGAAGGCCGCCAGCGGCGCGGGAAGGCACGTCAGCCCCTGCTGCTGCGCTTGCTTCATGAGCCGGTGCAGCGGCTGGCCCTCCACGAACTCCATGGCCAGGAAGTACTCACCGTCCATCCGGCCGAAGTCGTAGACCTGCGCGATGTTGCCATGCGAGAGCGTGGCGGAGATTCGCGCCTCGCTCACGAACATCTGGGTGAACGCCTGATCGTTCGCGTACTCCGGCAACACCTTCTTGATGAGCACGGGCTTGGTGACTCCCTCCGCGCCCACCAACCGCGCGCGGTAGGTCTCGGCCATTCCCCCCCGCCCCAGCCGGGACACCATCTCGTAGCGACCGAACCGCTCTCCAGGTTGTAGCGTCATGCGGTCACCATCCTACCCGTGGCGGGGCCCGCCCACGCCAGGTGAGGCGGAGTTATACCGGGCCCCTGCCCAGCACGCGCTCGATGGGCTGTCGCGCAGAAACAGGTCGTCTCCCCCGCTTCTTCACCCAATCTGAGTGTCGCACATGAGCAGGCTGGCGATTGGGCCCCGGGGACCTCGAGGGTTGGTACGGCGGCACCGTCCAGAGCCCCCTCCAGAGCCTCGAGGCGGGGCAGGTGCTGAAGCTGGAAGGGCGCAGTCACGAAGGCATCGACTTCGGGGTGGCCCTGAAGCCCTGAACGGACTCACGGTGGGCTCACGCCCGAGTGGTCACCCCCTGAGCCAGCTCATCACCGCTCGCACCCTGGGCACGTGTTGCTTCGCGCGATGGACCACCATCCAGAGCTCGCGCGAGGGGATGCGCTCGCCGCCCCTCACGCCGATTCGCTGCGGAGCCACCTCCACGACACCGTCGAGCCGCGCGGCGAGACCTCGGGGCAGGAGCGCCACGCCCAGGCCGGCTTTGACCGCGAGCCCGAGAGACTCGACATCCTCGACGAGCAGCCGGGCGGGGCGGGTGGCGAAGGCGCGTTCGGCGTGGCGCTGCTCGGCGATGCCCGCCAGTGAGCCCGTCAGTCCCATCCACGGAACCCCGGGGTGGAGCTCGAGCGAGGAGGCCGCGAAGAACGCGGAGGACACCGAGAACACCTTCCGTGCGACGAGCTCGCCACGCTCAGGGCGGAACATCCGGAGCGCCACGTCCGCGTCGCCGGCCGCGAGGCTGCTGACCCGGTTTTCCGCCAGGATGCGCAAGCGCAGGTGGGGATAGGTCCGGTAGAACTCCGGCAGGCGGGGAGCCAGCTCCCAGCGCACCATCTCACCCACGGTGGTCAGCGTGACCTCACCGCTGAGCTCCGGCGTGTCTTCCAGTGCGGACCTCGCCGCCAGCGCGGCATCCACCATGGGCCGCACCGCCGCCAGCAACGAGGCCCCACGCTCCGTCAGCCGCTGCGGGGCGTCGCGCAGCAGCAACGGAGAACCGGCCTGCTCTTCCAGCCGGGCCAGGTGTCTGCTGATGGTCGACTGGCTCACGCCCAGCGCCTTCGAGGCGGCCGTCAGGCTCCCGAGGCGCGCCACCGCCTCGAACGTACGTAACAGCTCCCACTCCATCCAGACCTCCATCCAAAAATGGATGACTGGCTTCCATTTCTAGCGGTTCCCCTCCCCTCGCGCCGTCTTTATGACCTGCCCAGACGAAGCGCGAACCCCAGCGCTCCCATCCTCCGAGGACGCCATGAAAATCTCGAACCTGTTGCGCAACACCACTATCGCCACCCACGCCCTTCTGTTGGGCGCTTGCAGCACTCCTGGTGCCAGCATCAATCAAGATCGTGCGGCAACCCCCAGCACACAGACCGTCAAGGTCCAGCAGATCCGCAACGCCACCCTCAAGGTGGAATACGCTGGCACCACCTTCCTGGTCGACCCCATGCTGGCAAAGAAGGGCGCCTACCCTGGCTTCGAGGGCACGTACAACAGCCACCTGCGAAACCCGCTGGTCGAGCTGCCCCTGCCCGTGAGCGAAGTGATGAAGGCGGATGCGATCATCGTCACCCACACGCACCTGGACCATTGGGATGACGCGGCCAGGCAGAGCCTGCCCAAGGACATGCCGATCTTCGCGCAGAACGATGAAGATGCCGAGAGTATCCGCAAGGACGGTTTCACGGACGTGCGCGTGCTGACCGAGGACACCGTCTTCCTCGGCACGCGCCTGAGCAAGACCGGTGGCCAGCATGGCGACGGCAAGCTGATGACAGATCTCGGCAAGCTCCTCGGCAAGGTCTCGGGTGTGGTGTTCCAGCACCCCGGCTACAAGACCGTGTACGTGGCCGGTGACACGGTATGGAACCGCCAGGTGGAAGAGGCGATCCAGAAGTACCAACCGGAGGTGATCATCCTCAACACCGGCTATGCCCGTGTGCTCGGCTACGACGGGTCGATCATCATGGGCAAGGAAGACCTCTATCGCGCCTCCCAGGCCGCGCCGAAGGCCACGGTGGTGGGGACCCACATGGAAGCGGTCAACCACGCCACGCAGTCACGCGAGGAGCTGCGTGAGTACATTGCGGAAAAGGGCCTGGATCCGCAGCGCGTGCTGGTGCCGGCGGATGGTCAGGCGTACAGCTTCTGAGCTCTGGCGGCTCTGAGTCTGGAGAGGAGCAGGACATGCGCATCGGCATCGATCTCGGCGGGACCAAAATCGAGGCAATCTCCCTCGCGGAGGATGGACGGGAGATGGGACGCCTCCGCGTGCCGACACCGCGCCATGACTACGAGGCCACCCTCCAGGCCATGGCCGAGCTGGTTGCGCACCTGGAGGGGCAAGCCGGCCAGCGTGGCAGCGTGGGCGTTGGCATCCCGGGCACCCTCTCGTCCCGCACGGGGCTGGTGAAGAACGCCAACTCGGTGTGGTTGAACGGACGCCCGCTCGACCGCGACCTCACCCGGGTCCTGGGGCGTCCGGTCCGCGTGGCCAACGACGCGAATTGCCTCGCCGTCTCGGAGGCGAGCGATGGTGCCGCCTCGGGTGCGGCGGTGGTGTTCGCCGCCATCCTCGGCACTGGCACGGGAGCGGGGGTGGCGCTCGCCGGGCACCCCCACGTGGGCCGCAACGGCGTGGGCGGTGAGTGGGGCCATAACCCGCTGCCCTGGGCGACGCCCGAGGAGTTTCCCGGCCCGGATTGTTACTGCGGCAAACAGGGCTGCCTGGAGACCTGGGTCTCCGGCACCGGCTTCGAGAACGACTACGCGCGGCTGTCCGGCACCCGGCTCCAGGCACCGGAGATCGCCGCCCGCGCCGAGGCTGGCGAGCCCACGGCGAGCACGGCGCTTCAGCGCTACGCGGAGCGGCTGGCACGGGGCCTGGCCCACGTCATCAATCTCCTGGACCCCGATGTCATCGTGCTGGGCGGTGGCATGTCCAACGTCACCGCCCTCTATCGGCGGGTGCCAGAGCTGCTACCCCGCTGGGTGTTCGGAACGGAGGTGGACACGCCGGTGCGTCAGGCGCTGCATGGCGACTCCAGCGGCGTGCGCGGTGCAGCCTGGCTCTGGCCCCCCGGCGAGGAGGGAACTGGGCCCCGCCCTCGGTGAAGCGGCACCTGATCCTTCGACGGGCTTCGCCCGTCAGGAGCAGTAGTTGGCGGTGGCGGTGGTGCAATCGCCGCCGATCTTCTTCCAGGACCAGGTGCCCGTGGACGAGCAGCGCCACAGGAAACACCCCGACGTCGACGGGAACTTCTCCATACAGGTCCACGTGAAGTTCCAGCCGAAGTGGTTGCACGTCTGTCCCGCCGGAGTGGCAGCCACCGTGCCCGGTTCGCACATCCCCGTCGGAGGCGACTCGCACAGCGCCTGCTCCACCGACTGCACCGCGTCGCTCCCGGAGAGTTCCGCGTCCTCGACTCCGCCGCACCCGGTGAACGTTCCAAAGCCCAGAGCCGCAACCGCAACGATCATCTTCGTCTTCACGTGGCTTCCTTCCTGTAACGAGACAAGCGCCGCACGGATGCACATCCAATGCCGCAGCGCAGGCGATGCCTCGGCCCTGTGAGAACGCCGTCTTCTGGAAGGAAACGCGCATCCCAGAAATGGAACCTCGCTTTTCATCTCTGGGACTACGGGCCTCAGGGGATGACGATGGGCACGTGCATGCTCCTGCCTTACGGCATGGGCCGCGAGCCGGCCGAGGGACCCTCGGGCACCGCGGGCCAGCCGTTCGGCCAGGTGATGGCGTCCACGAACATCATTCGCTTGGTCAGAGCGCTGTCCCACGCGTGGTAAACCATGTACGTGTCACCCCCGGGCCCGGTGACGACGGAGTTGTGCCCCGGGCCCACCCACCCGGCGCCCGTCTTGAGAATGGGCGCGCCGAGCTTCGTGTACGGGCCCAGCGGGCTGGTGGCACGCGCCACGCCCACCGCGTAGGTGCTGTTGTAGTACGCGTTGCCGCTGTAGAAGAGGTAGTAGTAGCCGCCCCGCGCGACGACCCACGGCGCCTCGACGACGCTGCCCTCCCAAGCGAGGTTGTTGCTGATGAGCGTGCGGCGCGTGCCCACCAGCGACAGGCCATCCGCCGACAGCTGCTGGCCGTAAATGGGAGTCGGCTGGCCTACCGCGTTGCCGTCCGCCTTCCACACCAGGTACGGCGTGCCGGCGGTGTCCCGGAAGTAGGTGGCGTCAATCATGCCCATGGTGGTGTCATGCACCAGGGGCCGGCCCAGATCGGTGTAAGGCCCCAGCGCGCTGGCCGAGGTGGCCGCGCCGATGGACAGCTTCCCGTTCGAGTGCCGCGCGGTGAAGTACGCGATGAAGCGCGTGCCCACCTTGTGGATCTCCGGCGCCCAGTAATCCCCCGTGGCCCACGTGGGCTTGCCGGTGGACGGGAAGATGTTGCCGGCAGCCGTCCAGTTCACCAGGTCCCGGGAGGTCCGCAGAGGGAAGGCGTTGGCGGCGCCGCCCGACGTGCAAGCCGCCACGTACTGCGTTCCGTCATGGACGACGCCCGGGTCCGCGCAGTCCACGGGAACGACGGGGTTCTGGTACAGCCCGCCGCAGCCCGTGTACCGGAACGACATGCCGCACTTGTTGGTGCCACTGAAGTACGGCTTCCAGTCGTTGGAGAGGACCGCGTAGGAGTTGGTTCCCTCGTTGACGCAGGCCCGGTCCCAGAACACGCGCCCGGCGGCGTCATCGAACCGGGCCGTGTGCCCCGCGGGGGCCAGCCACGCCGCGCTGTAGCTGATACGCGTGGAGCATGCGGTGGCTCCGGGGCAGTCGGTGTCGAGCGCCAGCACGCACGCGTTGTTGCCGCTGAAGTACGGCTTCCAGCCGTTGGAGAGGACCGCGTAGGAGTTGGTCCCCTCGTTGACGCAGGTGCCGTCCCACGTCACCAGGTCCGCCGCGACGTCATATTGGGCCGTGTGGCCAGAGGGGCGGAGCCACCGGTCGCCGTAGGTGATGCGCGTGCTGCACGCGAGCGCCTCACTGTGGGTGGCCAGGGCCTCGTCGACGTTCTGGGCGTCGAGACCTTCATCGCCACAGCCAGACGCGAATGCCGAGACGGTACCCGTGAAGGCCAAGGCCAGCAGGCGGAAGTGCTTCTTCATAGGGACGACCTCCGAGCGCGAGGACTCCAGCTCCGGTCCGAGCGCGGTAAGCACTACAGGAGGCGGCCTGCTAACATGATTTCCCAGATAAGTCAGTTAAACTAGTTTTGAAATGACTGCGAAGACGACCCTCATGACGCGGCTGCTGCCTGGCGTGCTCCTTCTGATCTCTGGCGTCAGGTGCGCCACCGCTTCGCCTGGCGACGCAGTGGCTCTGCCTGTAGCCGCCCCCATCCGGCTGCATCCCGGCGCCGAGCCTCCATCGCCCGAGCTGGTGGCGCAGCTTGCGGAGCTGGATCGCCAGCTGTTCGACGCGGTGTTCGGTTGCCGGATCGACACGCTGGCGTCGCTCGTCGCCGAGGACTTCGAGTTCCTGCACGACAAATGGGGACAGACCGCCACCTCGGGCCCGGCTTTCGTGGAGGCGGTGCACCAGGGCTGCGAGAAGCAGAAGACCGGAGAGAACTTCACCGCCAGACGGGAGCTGGTGCCAGGCACGATGACGGTGCACGTGCTGAAAGGCTACGGCGCGATGCAGCTGGGCACTCACCGGTTCTTCGCCCTGCAGCCCGGGCGCCCGGACCGGCTGACTGAGACCGGCAAGTTCATCGACGTGTGGAAGCAGCAGGATGGCCGCTGGAAGCTGGCGCGGGTCATCAGCTACGACCATCAGTTGGCTCAAGCTGGCGACTGACCCTGCTTCAAGCCAGCCGCTTGCCCTGCACCAACTCCAGCCCGAGCGGGTTGCCGCGATAGTGCACGGGGTCCAGCAGCACTTTGCGGATCTTCCATCCGCCGGGGGTCTTCACGACGGAGAACGTGTAGCGGGCGACGATGGTCCACTCCTGCGGCACGCCTCCCAGCGGAAAGTAGTGCGCCACTTCCGCGTACGACATCACCTCGGCCTGGGTGTCGCTCTCGAAGTGGATACCCACGCTCATCGCGGTGGCATGCTGGACGCGCTTGAAGGACCGCAGGCCCGCCTTGGCGATCTCCGGCATCTGCTCCCGCTTGAGGGTGAGCACGTCCGACTTCATGAAGCGGCTGTAGTCCGCGATGACTTCAGGGGTGAAGACGTTCTCCCAGCGGCTCCAGTCGCCGGTGTCCTGGCCGTAGTCGATGGCCTGCCCGTATTCGACGGCCAGCTCCTGAATGGCACTCCGATCCAGCAGGTACTGAAGGTTCTTCTCTCGCGTGACCATGGTGGCTGGAATCTAAACCAAGGTCCTGAGGGCCGCGCGGGCTTTGAGCGCTCCTGCCACGTAGACCGCGGCGAGCACCGCCAGGCAGAGCCACCCCAGGGTCACGTAACGGGAGATCATCGCGTTGACGCTCCAGCCGAACCAGTCCGTGAGCCGGGCCGGATCACTCAGGCCCACGCCCTCGATGCGGCCAAAGGGAATGGCGCCCCAGTTACTCCGGGCACTCCACCAGGTCTTGAAGGCATCCGTGAAGGCCGCCGCGCCGATGACGAGAAAGCCCCAGCGCAGCCAGCCTTTGTGAAGGGAGCTATCTCTGCTGGCGTAGAGGGTGGTCATCAGCAGGGTGCCCAGGACGAGGCAGCCGCCGTCTCCACCGAAGGTGATGAACGAGCGGGCCATTCCCGGGCGTACGATCAGCGTGCCCACGCCCTGGAGCCCCAGCAGCACCAGGCCCGCGATGAGCGTGGGACGGTGCTGGTGCCTCCACCCACGGAACACGAGGGCGCCAAAGCCCGCCGCCAGCAGCACCGAGAAGAAGGGTGAGCGCACCTCCGCGATGGAGGTGGCCCAGGGTCCAGGGAACGCGACGAAGCCGGTGAGCCACGCGGTGAGGGCATGGCCGAACTCGTGGATCCACATGGAGAGGAAAATGCGCAGGAGCCGATGGCCCATGCCGGTGGAGTGGAGCCCCCAGGTCAGCAACAGCGCCACGGGCAGGGCCCACAGGCGGATCTGCCACTCCAGCCGGGCTTCTTCGTTCCCGCCCTGCCAGGACACCGTCTCCTCGGGAGGAGGCGCGGGGAGGTCGGGCATGGGCGCGGGGGCTGGCTGCGCCACGCGGGACTGCGCCTTGAGATAGTAGACACCGCACTGCGGGCACTCGGGCGCCAGGATGCGCGGGGCACCGCAGCGCGGGCAGCTCGCGGCAGGAGGGCTTGGCATGCCGCGAGTCTACACGGGCCGGGTCCGGGATGAGGGCCTCCAGCCCCCCAGTAGCTCGGGCGCCTGGCGCGCTGTTACCCTGGGTCCATGGATGCTCGCGCCCTGCTCGTCACCGTGCTCGTGCTCATCGCCAGCACCACCGCGAAGGCAGAGCCTGTCATCACCCGGAAGAACTGGCGAACGCATCCCCGGCTCGCCGCCGTGCGCGCCCTCTACTCTGAGAACGAGAAGCTCGAGCGCGAGCACAAGCTGAAGGCCGAGCGGCTGGAGTTCAGCTGCGATGGACCGGGAATGGAAACCGAGCGCACCGCGCTGCGCGATGGAGCCGGGCGCGTCCGCCAGTACCTCACCCGCATGGGCGGCGAGGACTCCGCGTACACCGCCGAGCACCACTACGACGGCCAGGGGCGCCTGCGGTTCCTGTTCGTGAAAGGGGGCGCGGTGAATGGCTCCGCCCTGGAGCTGCGCATCTACTTCGATGAGGCCGGCGAGCGGCTCTGGGAGGACCGCCAGCTCGTCAAAGGCCCGGGCTACACCTTCATCAACCCGTGGCCCGACGACCTGCTCGTCCGCGACGCAGGAAAAGCGCTCCAGGCTCCCCCCGAACCCGGATGCGAACAGCAATCTCAACGCACTGTCCAAAAGGACGGAGGCACGTAGGGCAATTCCTGCGCGGGCTGGTCTTTTCCAAATGGTTGGCCCTAGCGCAGCGGCTCCACGGCCGCGGCGCCGGGCGCGGATGACGACGCCTCGGGCGTGGCCTCCGTGACGGAGATTTTCCGGGTGGCCATGGCCCATGGCTACAAGCCGGCGCGCACGGTGAAGTTCATCGCCTACGCCGCCGAGGAGGTGGGCCTGTACGGCTCGACCGCTATCGCCAACTGGCACCGGGACAACGGGGTCAACGTGGTGGGGGTGATGCTGCTGGACATGACCAACTACAAGGGCTCCAGCTACGACTTCGCCATGGTGACCGACAACACCAACCCTACGCTGAACAGCTTCACCACCAGCCTGATTTCCACCTACCTGCCGGGGATGACGACCACCAACATCACCTGCGGCTATGCCTGGTCGGATCACGCGCCGTGGCACAGCGCCGGCTTCCCGGCCACCATGCCCCATGAGGCAACGATGAGCACGGGCAACCCCAACATCCACACGGCGAACGACACGCTGTCGGTGACGAGCGGTAACGCGAGCAACTCGGTGAAGTTCGCCACGCTGGGCGCAGCCTTCATGGGCGAGGTGGCCAAGGGCGCCACGACGGGCAACACCCCGCCGCCCACCGACGGAGGGGGCACGGGCGGGTGCACGCCGGTGACGCTCACCAACGGAGTGACGGTGACCGGCGTCTCCGTGGGCACGGGCGCGTGGAGCTGCGCCTACACCCTGGCGGTGCCCGCGGGCGCCAGCAACCTGACCTTCGATCTGAGCGGTGGCACGGGTGACGCGGACATGCACGTGAAGTTCGGCTCCGAGCCGACGAGCGCCTCGTACGACTGCCGTCCGTACGCCTCGGGCAACACGGAGAAGTGCACCTTCGCCACCCCGAACGCCGGCACGTACCACGTGAAAATCTATGGGTACGCGGCCGCCTCGGGCATGAGCCTGAAGGGCGCGTACTCCACAGGTGGCGGAGGCGGTAACGCGCTGACCAACGGCGTGGAGACGGCCCAGTACTCGGGCGCCGCCAGCTCGTGGAACTGCTACACGCTGAGCGTGCCGGCGGGGAAGACCTCGTTGGTCTTCAACCAGACGGGCAAGACGGGCACCACGGGTGACGCGGACCTGTATGTCCGGTTCGGCTCGCAGCCCACCACCAGCAGCTACACCTGCCGTCCCTACACCTCTGGCAGCACCGAGACCTGCACCCTCAGCAACCCAAGCGCTGGCACCTGGTATGCCTGCTCGTACGGCTACCGCGCGTACTCGGCCGTGACGATGAAGGGCACGTACTAAGTCCCAAGACCACGGTTGTTGCGCAGCCCCCTCACCCCTGCCCTCTCACAAAGAGGGCAGGGGTTGAGTCCAAGACTGCCTATTTGCATTTGCCAGCGTTGCACTGCAAGCCAGGCGCACAGTCATCAGCGTCCGTGCATCCCATGTTGA
>DASVVJ010000855.1:0-10761 GCA_036389955.1 Myxococcaceae bacterium | reverse complement strand
CGACAGCTTCGCCAGTGTGGCGTCCTGCGGCGCGCGCCCCAGGAACACCTCGAAGCCGAAGTTGCGCAGCGCGCCAATGTCCTGCAGCCCGTCACCGTTGAAGTCGAAGCCACCCACCACCCCGCGGCCAATCTGGGCCCGGCGGCAGCGCGCGTCCGTGTCCGGCGTGCAGCCCGGGATGACGAGCGGGGCCCACAACCGGTAGGCATCCTTGAAGGTGCCGTCCGCCTGGCCGAGCCGCACCAGCAGCCCGCCCACGTTCGAGCCCGCCGTGGTGGAGGTGCCCACCACGCACCCCGTCGGCAGCGGCGAGGCGTAGTTGGCCAGCTCCGCCGTCTGGTTGCCGCCCGGAATGCTGAAGGACGAGGCGCCCACCACCGCGTCCGTGCGCCCATCTCCGTTGAAGTCCGTGAACGTCACGTCCGTGCCCACGGTGCGGCCGCGCACCAGCGGCGAGGAGATGCCCTCGGCCACCATCTCCGCCGCGGTGCCCTGCGTCACGTTGTAGGCCCAGGCCCGGCCCGCGTTCAGCTCGTTGCCGTCCATCTGCGTGCCCGGCCCCGCGTAGCCCGGCGAGCCCACCAGCGCCACCGTCCGGCCGCCCACGCCCACCGCCGCGGCTACCACCTCGCCAAAGCGCTCCACCGCCGAGCGCGCCGGCACCGCCGAAACGCTCCGGCCCCACTCCGCCAGCGAGGCCCCGCCGCGGCTGAAGGCCTCCAGCCGTCCGGTGAAGGCGCCCGACTCCGACGAGGCGCGTCCGGAGAAGGCCACCAGGCTCTGCCCCGCTGGCCCTGCCCACGTGGCCAGGCCCACGCCCAGCACATCCGAGCGGTTCTGGCCGTGAATCACCGACATCGGCCGGTTGAGCACGCTGGCCGAGGTGAGCGTCGCCAGCGGGTAGGCCAGCAGCCGGCCCGACATGCGCAGCGTGGTGTTGTTGGGCGCCGGCGCGTTGGCGTACGGCGCGCCCAGCACCAGCTCCGAGCCGGGCTGCCCGTCCACGTCCGCCACCGTGAAACTGCGGCCCGCGAAGATGCCGCTCGCCTCGCCGTAGATGCGCGCGAACGCCGAGTCGCGGGTGATCTGCACCGGCGTGTTCGACGGATCCCCCGAGGGCGTGTGCGCGCTCAGGTCGAAGATGAGCGCTCCGCCCGCGTCCGCGCCGGACTGCAGGCCGCCGCTCGGGCGCAGGTCCGGCGAGTCCGCCCGGTCCGCCACCGCGATCAGCATCGGCTGGCGGCCGTTCTCGGCCGGCGTGGTGCCCAGGCGCCAGGTGCCCTCGTTACCGTCCGAGGTGTTGCCCGGCATCAGGTACACGTCCGGCGTGGCGCGGAAGCGCAGGCCGTCCGCCCGGCCGAAGAACACCGACACCGCCTGCAACACCGTGGCCTGCGTGGTGCCGTCCCCCAGGTGCCGCGACACGCGGCTGAGCGCGGCCAGGTCCATGCGCCCATCCCCGTTGAAGTCCGTCACCGCCAGAAACCGGCCCAGGTCCGTGTTGCTGCGGGACATCGGGTTACCGCTGCGCGACAGGTCCGAGCCACCCAGGCGGATGGACGCCAGGTCCGGCACCGGCTGTCCCGGCGTGAGCAGGAAGATGTCCACCACGCCGCGGCGGCTCACCGTGGCCGAGGGCGCCAGGTCTCCCAACGGCGCGCCCACCAGCAGGTCCAGATCCGAGTCGCCGTCCACATCCGCCAGGGCCAGGCCGGTGCTGAAGCGTCCGCCACGGGTGATGCTCGTCAGCGGAGCGCGCAGCGGCTCCGGCCCGTTGGAGCCAAAGCGGTACAGGTACACCGCGCCCGAGTCCGCGCCGGTGATGTCCGCGCCGGGAGAGCCCACCACCAGCTCCGCCTTCCCGTCCTTGTCCAGGTCTCCGGCCACCAGGATTTCGCCGAAGTTCGCCGTGTTCGTCGCCCCGGTCAGCACCCATGTGGGCTGCGTGGGCAGGCCCGAAGGGCTGCCCTTGAAGATGAACACCGCGCCACCCTCGGGCTGGTTGAGGTCGCTCTCGCGCTGCCCCACCGCCACGTCCTGCACCCCGTCTCCGTCGAAGTCCGCGGTGACGATGTGAGACAGGTCCGAGAGCCGGCCATGCGGCTGCACGGGCCGCGTCAGTTCGTCCAGCACGCGCACGGAGATGCGGGCCTTGTCCCCGGTGAACGGGTCCGCCGCCTCCAGCACCACCGCGCCCCGGTCGCCCGGCGCCAGCTTGATGCGCCCAGCCTCGATCGTTCCGGGGCCCGACACCTTCGTCCACGTCACCCGGTCGCTGCCGCCCGCGGTGCCCAGCGGCGCCGAGGAGCCCGCTGGCAGCGCCATGAAGGCCGGGCTGCCGCGCAGCCGCGCGGTGGGGCTCACCTGGAACTCCAGGCGCGCCACGTCTCCCGTCATCGTGTCACGCACCTGCACCAGGTCCAGGCCCGGCGTCGCGCCCGCGGTGTACAGGCCCGAGGGCGACATCGTGCTGCCCGAGGTCGTCTCCAGCTTGAACTCGGGGGTACCCAGCAGACCCGCGGTGGTCACCTGGAACGAGGTGCCCGGACGCACCATCGCCTGCGAGGGCGCCACGTCGAAGGCCGCCTCCACCCGCACCGAGGCACGCGCATCCCCGGGGCACTTCACGTCCTCCACCACCAGCGTATCCGAGGAGGGGATGAGGCCCGCCACGTAGCGGTCGCCGCGCATCTCTCCCTGCGAGCCACCGGGCTCGACACGGTAGCGGTAGAAGCCACTGCCGCCGGTGGCGGTGAGCGTCACCACTCCGGACACGCGCAGCCGCGAGGGCTCGGCTTTGAGGGCGAGCGGCTCCAGGCCCTCGCACTCGTTGACGACCGGGGGATCCGGCGGGACGATGGGCTCCTCCCCCTCGTCGTCACCGCAGGCCAGGGTGAACAGCGCAAGCAGGGAGGCCGCGCGAGCGGACAGTCGAGACATGGCAGTGAGCCTCCGAAGGATCAGGGCTTGGCGCCGGAGGCAGCCCAGCGCTGAATGAGGGTGATGAGCTGCGCGTCCAGCGGACCGTCCGCGGGCATGCGCTGGTCGCGCACCGCCGCGGTGATGAGGTCCGCGTTCTCCTTCCACAGCTCATAGGTGGAGAGCTGGCGGCCCGGACCGGAGACGTGGCACTTGGCGCAGCGGGTCTCGTAGATGGGACGGATGTCCTTGTCCCAGCCGAGCACCACCGGGCCCACCGGCTGGAAGTCGAAGTGCACCCGGCGCGAGGACTCGGTGCCGTCCAGGAAGCGCGCGACGACCTCGAGGGAGTTCAGCCCCGGCTCGAGCGCCGCGAAGGAGAAAGGCCGCACCGTCCCGTCCTTCTCCAGGCCACCCATGCTGTAGTCGGGCGCCTCGGTGGCAATCTCCGCGCCGGCGATGCGGAACAGGATGGTGGGCGGCTGGCCCGGCGGCGGCACCGCACGCACCACCAGGCTGTCCTCCACCACCCGCATGCCCTGGAACACGCCCATCACCCGCGGCACCGGCGCGCGGCTCACCGCCACCGAGTCCGCGCCCAGCTGCACCCAGGCCACGCCGCTCTCGTCCGCCGCGAGGAAGCGGAACTCGCGCGTGTCCACGCCGGTGGCCATGCCCCACGTGTCCGCGTCCGCGTCGTACACCAGCAGCTGATCGCTGGACTTCACCCAGAGGTAGCGCCCCGAGCCCAAGAGCTGCACCGGCCGCGGGTTGAACTCCACCCGGCGCCACTCGTTGTCCTTGCGCCGCAGCAGCCGCTCCGAGGTGAGCACCCACAGCTCCGCCGGCTGGTCCTTCGTGGCGCCCAGGCCCGCGATGGACACCAGCGTCTCCTTCTCCGCCAGCGGCAGCGCCGCCGGGCGCACCTGGAAGACGTTGGGCGCCGTGGCCACCGCCACGTGCAACTCGCCGTTCTTGATCATCCACACGCCGGGGGCGGTGTCCTCGGCTGGCGCGGCCGCCAGCTCGGTGATGCCCGTGAGCGCCTCATCGTTCACCTTGAGCTGCGCCAGCTTGCCGTCATGCAGCCGGAAGAGGCCAGACTGGTGCGCCAGCCACACCGCGCCGTCCGTGGCCTGCACCGTGGCCACCATGCCCAGCCCCAGCGTGCCCCGCCACGGCGGAGCGATCAGCCAGCCCCCGTCCGCCAGGAACAGACCGGTGCTCGTCTCCACCAGCGCCGTGCGAGGCCCCAGCCGGAACGCCGCGCTCACCGCACCCGGAGCCACCGGGTTGCCCGGGTGGTTCTCGAGCGCCGCGCGCGTGCCGTCCAGCCGCAGCCGCACCGCCTGCCCGGTCGCGGACGCGAAGACGCCGCCGCCTGTCTGGTCCGCGAAACCCGAGCCCGAGGCCAGGGCCACCTGCGAGCGGACCTGCGTCGCTGGAAACGCCGCCGGCTGCGGCCGATCCAGCGGCAGCGAGGAGGTGGGGGTGGATTCACCGCATGCGGCGGTGAACAGGATGAGAAGGACGGGGACGGATACCCTCACCCCGTCCCTCTCCCGCGGGGAGAGGGGGTTGGTCTTCATCTGCTTCCGGATCAGGCCAGGATGGAGCGCAGCGGCTCCACCCGAGTGATGCTGTAGTCCAGCTTCGCCGACGCCAGGATGCTGGCGATGATGTGCTCGGGCAGGATGTTCTCGCCCGTGGGGGTCGCCTCACCCGTGCGCAGGTCGAACGTGCCCGGCGACATGCCGATGTCTCCGCTCGAACCGAACACGTAGTTGTGCTTCACCCCGGCGCCCATCAGCAGGCAGCTGTTCGTCAGGTGGTGGTCCCGGCCGCCCGAGCCGTTGATCAGCGGCGTGCGCGAGAACTCGGAGAACACCATGATGGTGGTGTGGTCCATGAAGTTGCCGCCCGACGGGTGCGCCGTCTCGCGCAGGTCATCCACCAGCGTGGCCAGCGCGTCGAAGCCGCGGCGCTGGTTGTTCGCGTGCGACAGCTGCGTGCCGAAGTGCGTGTCCAGGCCGCCCGTGAGGTTGATCGACACGCACTGGCTGATGCCCTGCTTGAGCGCCGTGGCCACCAGCGCCGCGCGGCCCGCCTCGTTGTCGTAGGGCCCCGCATTCGCCAGCCCGTACTTCTGCCGCAGCGCCGCATGCTCCGGCCGCTCGAAGCGGAACGTGTTGTCCAGCCGGTTGGAGAGCACCGCCGACATCTGGTCGCGGCTGTTCTCGTACGTCTCGCCCACGCCGCGCGCGCCGTACGCCGCCGCCTCGCAGGAGATGGGCTGCCCGCGGAAGTCCAGCAACTGCTTCTCGATTTCGCTGTCCAGCGCCCGCGTGCTCGGCGACAGCGTGAGCAGCAGGTCGTTGGAGCGGCTCACCCGCAGCGCGTTGGCGTGGCCGGGGTAGCGGTCGTTGTACGTCTCGATGTTGTAGGCAATCGACGGGATGGGCACGAGCGGCGCGAACTGGCCGACGATTTCCGTCGCCGTGGACGAGCCGCGCGCCGCGCTGCCGATGGGCCGCTTGCCGGTGAGGAAGTAGCGGAAGCCCACCTCGTGGCCCAGCGTCGTCATGTTGATGCCGCGCACCACCGTCATCAGGTCGAAGTGGTCCGCCAGCCGGCCCACCGCGGGGCCGAAGGAGATGTTCGAGCGGACGCCGCCCTTCTCCGGGACCACCGGCATCTGCGAGAAGCGCGCGTCGTTGATGAGGTTGTAGCCCGGCAGGATGCGCGTCTCGGAGATGCGCTCCGGGGTGAAGACGGTGGGGTCCTTCGGGTCGAACGCCAGCAGCTGGTCCCAGCCGCCGGAGAAGTACACGAAGACGAAGCAGCGGTCGGGCGGCGCCAGGTTCGTCGCCTGGGCGAACGCACGGAAGGGCACGCCTCCGAAGAGGGTGGCGCCCGCGAAGCCAGCGGCGGCCTTGAGAAAGGTGCGGCGCTGGAGGTTGGGAGAGCTCGGGTTCTTCTTCATGGCAGGGTTCCCCGAATGCGTCAGTAGGTGAGGAAGCGCGAGTCCGTCATCATCGCGATGCACATGGCCGCGAAGGCGTGGTCACGCTTCTTGATGGTCTCGGCGCGGGAGGCCGCCTGGGTAAAGAAGCCCTTCCACTTCGTCAGCTCGTCCCCGGCCAGCGGCGCGCCCCAGAAGCGGGTGGACAGGTAGACCAGCGTCTCGGTCACCTGCGCATCCGTGAGCGTGGTGAGGTTGCCGGCGGTGCCCGCCAGCGTGGGTACTTTGCGGCTGAGCACCCGGGCGTTGGGGTCCGCCACCGTCAGCTCGGCGGCGGCCTGAGCCAGGCACACCTCGCGCGCCCCGTCCTCGAGGAACTTGGCGAACACCAGGTTGGGCTCGGTGTTCTCGGTGACGACGTTGGCGAAGTCCGCCTGGCCCAGCGACGCGGCCAGGTTCCCCAGCTGCGCCCAGGGCCGGCCCACCGTCGTCTCGATGGACGTCTTGAGCTGAGCCACGGTGATGCGGCGCGGGGCACGGCCCACCGAACCGGCCTGCTGCTCCGGGTCCGGCAGCGGGGTGACCGTGCCTTCATGCGGGTTGGGGATGGGGTCCAGCGTCCCATCCACGGGAGGCGGCAGCGGCTTCTCCTCGGGCTTCGAGGAAGAGGAGTCGCAGGCAGCCGCGAGCACGAGCACTGTGAGGGCAAGGAGGCGGCGCATCAGTCGATCCTCCGGTAGGCGTCGGTCATCACCAGCTTCTCGATGAGCGCCTTGAGGTTGTGGTTGTTGCGAGAGAAGTCCTGAGCCAGCGGCGTGAGGTACAGCCGGGTCTCTTCCGCCGTCATCGGCCGGCCGAGGAACTCCGTCCAGATGCGCCGCACGGTGCAGCGCTCCAGGTCCCCGGTCTGCAGCATGCGCTCGACGAGCAGCTTCGGGCCCGCCTCGATGTTCGCCTCCTCGTCGGCGGTGCGGTACAGGTACGTCTTGAGCATGCCCAGCGAGTTGGCGCCGTCGCCGTCGAAGGCCTGCATCACGTACTGGCCGCACTCGCCGCCGCAGTTGGTGTCGCCCGCCAGGGCGCAGTCGCGGCACTTCGGGTCGAAGCGCGCGAAGCGGTCCGGAGAGAGGAACAGCGCGTTGCGCTCGTCATAGCGGCCCCAGTGCGCGCCCGTGGGCTCGATGGTGGCGTGGCAGTAGTTGCAGCCGCAGCGCTTGGCCAGGTTGTTCTCGCGGTTGCAGTTGTCCTCCGGCGGAGGCAGCGGGTCGGACGAGGGGACGAACGTCTTGCAGAGGAACGCCTCGTAGAAGTGGTTCACGCGGGCGCGCTGCGTGGGGAAGCGGTAGAGGAACGAGGGGGTGGTGAGCACGCCCGAGTGCGAGGCATCCCGGGTGTACTCCTTCCAGTTGTCCACCTCGGCGTACGGAATGGCGGGCAGCACATCCAGGTGCGCGGGTGAGGTGATGGTGAAGATGCCCACGCCCTGGCGCTCCCGGTAGAACTCGGACAGCGTGCCGTTGAGGAACGAGCGGCGCGTGGTGAGCAGGTTGAAGTACGGCTCCGAGCGGCGAATCACCGAGTCGGCGATCAGCTCCGGCTCCTCGTTGATGGCGTCGATGCGCGCGGTGTGGGTGGTGGCCACCTCGCAGCGGCGCATGCGCGTGCCGCAGCCGCAGGAGCGGTCCCGTGCGAAGCGCGTCGTCTCGCACGACTCCATCGTCCACGGGTTGTAGTCGCGCTCCTGGGCCTCGATGGCGCACACCGTCACCGGCGTCGCCTGGTCCGCGGCGAAGAAGGGCGCGGGCCGCGTGACGTAGCCCTCGCGCTGGATGCAGCCGCGCTGAGGCGTGTACGCGCCCTTCACCCCGTTGCGCAGCGGCTGGTCCAGCGTGCAGCGGTCCAGCCGGGTCAGCGAGGTGCCCGCCGGCGGGGCCGGGTGCACGAAAGCCACCACCCTGCCGCTGCCCGAGTCCACCTCTTCCTGCGTCAGCGCGCCGGTGGTGCTCTTGGCCGGGTCCGGCATGCACAGGTGCGGCTGCAGCGCGGTGCCGATGCGGCGCATGTCGCAGAAGTTCAGGTACTTGTTCCGGTTCGTCGGGTCCTTCGCCGCCCACTGGTCACAGTTGGTGATGGTGGTGTCCGTCGTGTTCAGCCGGGTGCAGGCGTAGAAGTTGGTGTCGTAGTCGTAGCTCACCGGCATCGGCACGCCCATGGCGTCACGGCACGTCTTGGAGGCCGGCTCCGCGTGCGGATCCTGCCGCTGCGTGTTGCAGGTGTCCTGCTCGATGTAGGCGTCGCAGTTCTGGCCGTTGACGCCGCGCAGGCCCGTGGCGGTGTTTCCACGCAGGCCCAGGGGGTTGTTCGCCCCGCCCGTGCCCTGCAGGCGCGTGTCGCCGTTGTCGAACACGCTGGCGGAGACGTTCGAGCGCAAAAGCGAGCGGTGGTAGCCGCGCATGCGCGCATAGAACTCTTCCGAGTTCATCATCTGCCGGATGTCCTCGGCGGTGACGGAACCCTTGTCCTGGTAGGCCTTGTACTCCTCCACGGTGGGCGGGCGGCCGAGCAGGTCGAGGGACAGCTGACGCAGGTGACGCTCCAGGGGGACCTTCGTCACGGGGCCGCAGACCGCCTCTTCTGCCGAGGCGGGAACTGCCCAAATGAGGACGAAAGCCGCGAGAGCGGTAATGCAGCTTCTCACGTGAGGCACATGGACCTCCGGGGGGGTGCTTGATGACTCGGCGGCCACTTATGCCCGGAATTCCGATCTTTAGCTAGTGGGCTTTCACACAGCGTGTATGTGCCCGCATGCCTTACCTGATCCGGAGAGGTTGCAAGTGTGCGTGGTTCCAGACATTCAAGGCGCATGTCGAATGCGACCCCTGTTGCCACGTCTCGCGTCACGGACCGGACCTTCTACGTCTTCACGGGCATTGTGTCCGTGGTGGCGCTGTCCTTGCTGGCGTACCTGCTGCTGATCCGCCGGGGTGGTGCCACCGAAGGCGTGGACCTGCGCTTCATGCCGGCGGTGAACGCGGGGCTCAACGCGCTGGCGGCGAGCCTGCTGGTGGCCGGGTGGGTGGCCATCAAGCGCGGGGCGCGCAAGGTGCACCAGTACCTGATGGTGTCCACGTTCGCGGCCTCGGCGCTCTTCCTGGTGGGGTACCTGGCCTACCACTACGTGCACGGCGACACGAAGTACGCGGGCGAGGGAGCCCTGCGCGTGGCGTACCTGGTGCTGCTGGCCAGCCACGTGCTGCTGTCCATGCCGGTGGTGCCGCTGGCGCTGGTGGCCTTCTACTTCGCCTGGCGCAAGGACTTCCGGCGGCACCGCAAGGTGACGCGGTGGCTGGCGCCCATCTGGCTCTATGTGTCGGTGACCGGCGTGCTCGTCTACTTCATGCTGCGCGGCAGCCTTCCCGCCTCGCCCTGAGCGGCCGCTAGGCGGAGCTGCTGTGCACGGACTCCTGCAGCATGAGCGCGCGGGGCAGCCGCACGGTGAAGACCGAGCCGTGCCCCTCCGTGCTCTCCACCTCAATGGTGCCGCCGTGCAGCTCCACCAGCCGGCGCGTGCTCGCCAGGCCCACGCCGGTGCCCGCGATGGAGCCCACCACGTTGCCCCCCCGGTGGAAGCGCTCGAAGACGCGCGGCAGGTCCGCCTGGGGAATGCCCACTCCCCCATCCTCCACGCTCAGCTGCATCAGGCCGCTCGAGCCGTCGGGCTCTTCGGTGAGCGTCACCGTGATGCACCCTCCCGCGGGGCTGTACTTCACGGCGTTGCCCAGCAGGTTGTCCAGCACCCGCTCCAGCGAAGCGCGCTCCCACTGTCCCCAGAAGTTCACGCCCACCGTGCACACCTGAAAGGTGTGGCGGGGACTGGTGCCCTGCAGCTCCTGCACCTTGGCGCGCACCAGTGAGGACAGGTCCATCCGCTCTCGCCGCAGTGGCTGCTCCTGGCTGCGCGTCACCTCCAGGAAGTGGTCGATGAGCTCCCCCATCCGCATGGCCGCCCGCGCGATGCTGCCCAGCCGGTTGCGCTCGGACGGCGGCGTCTCCTGAGGGAGCCGGGACTCCAGCAGCCGGGCATTGAAGGTGATGATCTGCAACGGGCCCTTGAGGTCATGCGTGGCCAGGGCGAACAGCTCGTCGCGCACGGCCAGGGCCTCGCGGGCGGCGCGCTCGGCGCGCTCGGTCTGCCGGCGGCGCTGCTCCACCTCGTGCTGAAGGCGCACCGTTTCTCTCGCCGCGTGCAGGCTGTGGCGCAGGCGCTCCGGGCTGAAGGATTCCTTGAGCAGATAGTCCTGGGCGCCGGCCTTCATCGCCTCCACCGCGACCCGCTCGCTGCCGGTGCCGGTGAGCACCACGGCGGCCAGCGGCCGGTCCGTGCATTGCTCCCGGAGCTGGTGCAGCAACTCCAGCCCGTTCATGCCCGGAAGGTGGAAGTCCATCAGCACCACGTCCAGCGCGTGGCGGGCCACGTGCTCCAGCCCCTCCTCGGCGGTGGATACCTGCTCGACTTCCCACTTCGTGTCCGGATCCCTTTCCAGTGCACGCCGGACCCTGAGCAGATCGGCCTTGCTGTCGTCCACCAGCAGGATGCGCACGCTCATGGGCCCGCCCCGTTCCCGAGCGTGAAATAGAAAGTGGAGCCCTGGCCCGGCGCGGAGCTCACCCAGAGCTCCCCCCCATGCAGCCGCACCAACCGGCGCGCAATGGCCAGCCCAATGCCCGTCCCACCTCCGTACGCCTGCTCAGGGTGCAGGCGTCGGAACAGCTCGAAAATGGCCTCGTGAAACCGAGGGTGAATGCCGATGCCTGAGTCGCTCACATAGAAAACGTAAGGTGCGTCCCGCCTGCCCGCAGCCTCTGGCCGGGCTTCTCCG
>DASVVJ010000854.1:0-17775 GCA_036389955.1 Myxococcaceae bacterium | reverse complement strand
TTCGCTCGCGGCCCACGGTCTTCACCAGCTTGGGGCCGAAGACGTTGAGCCAGCACACCTCGTAGATCTTGTCGAACCAGTCTCGGTACAAGGTTTCGTCGTCGCGTCCGTAGTTGGGAGCGCCCGCCAACTGAGCATCCGCCTCGCTGTGGGCCTTGGCGTAGGTGACGGGATAGTGGGAGGCCCAGGCGCGGACCATTTCCACAAAGTGACGACTGCGCTTCTCCTCCGCGAAGAAGGAGAGGGGTCGCAGGACAACACTGATGGAGAGTTCAGGTTCGTCGCGCCGGAACCAAAGCTTGAACGTCATGTCTAATGCGGGCGCCTTCGTTCGATAGAGCCCAATGGTCGTCCAGTTCTCGTCGCGTTCCTCCTCCAGGGCTTTCCAGAAAGCGGCCCGGGAGTATTTGCGCCGCCGCTTGCCCTCGACGACGTCCGGCATCCAGTCGCCCGCGAAGGTCTCCAGCGCTTGCAGGAAGGGCTCCAACTCGCGCTCGAGCGGAGCCTGCGGGTTGAAGGCAGCCTCGAAACGGAAATCCAACTCGTCGTCCGGCCTCGTCTCGCGAAGCTTCAACCGCCTCATTGGACCAGCACCTCCACTCCCTCCACCTTCTTCCGAGCCTCATTCACGGCGTTCTTCAACGTCGTTGACTCCCTGGGCTTGAGTTTACCGCCCTCATAAATGAGGCGGACTCTTTGGATCTGCACCTCGGGGCCAAGGTATTTGAGCACGGGACGGCGGATGTTCAGCGTCTCGCCGTAATACCGCAGGGCATCGCTCGCGTCCGTCGTCATCAGCCTGGTCATCACCTTCTCGTCGAGCAGCGAGAGATCTCGGCTCTTGAAGCTGAAGGCCTCGACACGCGGCGGCTGGCCCGCGGGGGGCTGCTGCTCGATGACGAGTACGTCCGCGAAGCGCACGCCGGGTTGGCCTTCCTTGGCCACCCCCACACACGTTTCGATGCGCGGCTCGTCGAAGTCCTGGAGCCAACGGCGTTGAGCCTTGGGTAAGGCTGCATCCTCACGTAGCAGGGCTACCATGGAACGCTCGAAGGCCAGGCCCCGGGCGAACTGCCCACGCATGAGCGAGTACGAGCGCCAGGTGAGCGGAGCCTTGACGGAGCCGCCCTCTTTCAACTCCACCAGGCGACGCTCGAAGTAGGTGACGTACTCGCCCCACAGTGGTTGAGCCTGGGCTCCCGGTGGGGGCGCATCCAACACTGGCCGCTGCCGCTCCAGCAATGCCACCTCGCCGGCGAGCCGCGCGCCGGAGGACTCCCACTCGGCCAGGCGCAGCTTGGCGCCGAGCACCTCGACGGTGTGGCCCACGCTGGTGTCCACCAACGAGGCCAGGCTGGCAGTGGCCTGGGCCTCCGGAGGCGCTCGAGGCGTCGCACCACCCGGCGTGGATCCAGCACCGGTGCTGCCAGGCCGGGCCTTGGAGAGCCAGGCCTGAGCGCGAGGTACGCTGCCTCCGGCTTCGTACAGAGCCAGCGCGGCACTCTCCCCGCCCGCGCCCACCCACACCGCGGCCTCGCGGCTGGACTGAATGTACCGTGCCAGCTTCTCCAGTCCCTCCTGGCCCAGGTGCTCACGGAGCCGCTCGGCCGTCTCGCGCAGCCCTTTCAGGTACAACTCGTTGCTGAGGGCTCCGGGCCTTCCACTGGCACGGGCGTGAGCTGCGCGCAGTCCCTTGCCGCCTGCATACAGGCCTGCCAGGAGCATGGCAGGGGCCAGTTGGTAGGTGGCCTCCTCCAACTCTCCTTGAGCCAGGGTGGACAGCCCCTGCGTGGTGCCCGCCAACAGGTGGTAGAAGCCCAGCGGCACCCCGAAAGTCACTGAGTCGAAAGAGCCCAGGGCGGTGCTGCCGGGAGCAAAATGTGCCTGGGCCAGGGCGCGCTCCTGTTCCTCCAGGGCCAGTTGGTAGGGCGGCGGGAGGTGGGCGCGCTGCCGGGACATGTTCAGGTAGCGCGCCTCCTGTGCCAGGGGGCTGGAGGAGAGTGCTTCGGAGGTGGCACGGCCCAGGCCTCGCATCACGTCCCCGGCGCGCTGCGATCGTTCTGGAAAGGAGGACAGGGGCAGGCCCCGTTCGGCCAAGTAGTGGCGCACCGCGCTCAAGTGTCCCAGGGTGCGCGTCAGCTGCCTGTCCCCGGCCAGTTGCCGCAGCAGCCCTTGCACCTCGTCGTCATGCGCCGAGTGCAGGAGGAACAGGATGAACACTTCGGAATGGACAGGGCCGTAGCGCTCATTGGCCGACCGCAGAAAAGCGTGGCGCTTGCGTTCGAGGGCCTCGGCGGCTGCGGTGCTGAGCATGGGGCCCACCGCGCCCAGGCGTACGGCGCTCCACTCATCCAGCCGATCGACCACCGCCACCATGTCCACGGTGGATTGGAGTTCGAGGAACTGAGCCACCGAGGCGCAGGTGAGGAAGGGGGCCAGCACCTGCTGGCTGTCCTCCAGCTCTGGCCACCCCTTGTTCACATTCGGCAGTGGCGCGGAGGCACCTGGCGAGGAGGAGGCGGGAATCGCCAGCCAGGTGGCAAAGTGCCGCAGCCGATGGCGGCGGTGCGGTGGGGAACGTGTGGGAACTGCTTCGGACTCTTGCGTCGAGGAGCGGACCACGGAAGTGTCTTCGTGCAGCCCCCTCTCACCGGGACGCGTGCTGGCGCAGCCCACGGCGAGCACTGCGGCAGCTATCCACACTGTTACGCCTTTGCGGCCTCGTGGCTCAGCGCGCATGTTCGCCTCCCATATGGGCTGATGGCTCGAGCGTGAGGATGGCCAACTCGAGTCGGCACAGGAAGCAAAGGTCGAGGATGGAGATCCCTACATGCGCGAGCCCCACTCATGAGGTAGGGTGGGGGCAACCCTACCGGAGACATCGTCATGCCCTCTGCTCCCCCGGACTCGCATCTGCCTGAATACGGCTCGCTCGTCGGCTCGTGGATTGTGGGCAAGCAAGTGGGCAAAGGCAGCTACGGCGTGGTGTTCCGCGCGGTGCACAAGGACCGGCCCGAGGCTGGCAGCTACGCCCTGAAGGTGGCCAGGAAGGCGGGGGATGAGCGCTTCGAGCGGGAGGCGCATCTGCTCTCCCGTGTGCGCCACGCCTCGGTGCCGCGGCTGGAGGGCAGCGGTAGCTGGAGAAGCCATGATGGCGAGGACTACCCTTACCTGGTGATGCAGTGGGTGGAGGGCATGAGCCTGTATGCGTGGGCGGTGGAGCACGGGCTCACTTTGCGCCAGGCCATCAGGCTGTTGGCGCAGGTGGCGCGCGCGTTGGAAGCGGTGCACCGGCACGGAATGCACCGGGATGTGAAGGGCGGCAACGTGAGGGTGAGTTACCAGGGCCACGCGGTGCTGCTGGACTTCGGCAGCTGTTGGTACCCGGAGGCCCCCCCGCTGACTGGCAGGGCCATGCCGCCTGTCACGGACAAGTACCGCAGCCCGCAGCTGCAGTTCTTCGAGTTCGCTCTGTCACAAGGTGTTAGAGAGCGCTACGAGGCCCGGGCGGCCGATGATGTGTATGCGCTGGGAGTGACGGCCTACCGGCTGTTGGCGGGCCGCTACCCACCGGACGATTCGGACGCGGATGGCTCTGAGCAGGTGGTGCCGCTGGAGGCTCCCCGGGGGCTGAACGAGGCGTGCCCGGAGTTGAGCGAACTCATCGTGCGGATGCTCTCCCCCGATGACCCCGAGGCACGAGGCAGGGCCGGCGAGGTGGCCGAGGAGCTGGAGGCGCTGCTGGAGTACGCGCGCCCTGAGCTGGACGAGCCCTGGGTAGCGGATGCCTCTCGGCAGCCCACGGCGAAGATGGAGCCACCAGCGCCTCACCCGCCTGCACCGCCGCCGGTACCTCGCGAGCCCACACCACCGCCCGTGTCTGACGAGCCCGCGTGGAGAACGTGGGTGCCCCGTCTGGTTCTGGCTGGAAGCGGCCTCGTGCTAGCGCTGTGGTGCGTGCTGCCGACCCGAGACGTGCACCGCGAAGAGGTGGCTTCCACGGAGCAGGACAGCGAACCGCAAGTCCCTGACAAGCCGGATGCAGGCACCACTGTGGGGGGGGAAGGGTTGGCCTCGGTTACACCGGCCCAGACGCCTCCAATCTCCAAAGGGGGCGTTACACGTGAGGTGCCCGAGACACCGCTTCCAGGACAGAAACGTCCTCCCTGCAACCACCGGGCAGCGGTGGTGATCAATGGGGGGTGCTGGCGTCTTCTGGGAGGGGAAACGGGTCCAGCTCCCTGCGATGCAGACGACGAGTACAAGTTCGGAGGGCGTTGTTACGTTGCTTTGATGAATAACGCCGTACGCGCCCCCACCTCCGAGGAGCCGGAGTAGCCCGTGGTCACGGCTCGAGCATGAGGATGGCCAGCTCGGGCCGGCACAGGAAGCGAAGGTCGAGGATGGAGTTTCCCAGGCCCCGGCTCACGTACAGCTTCGAGCCGTTGCGCTCGTACCAGCCCGCCTCGTAGTTCCCAGAGCCCGGAGGCAGCCACAGCGCGCCCACTCCGGGCAGCCGCACCTGGCCTCCATGCGTGTGCCCCGCCAGCGCCAGGGGGCACTTGCCCGCGGCCTCATCGAAGATCGCCGGGGAGTGCATCAAGGTCACGCACGGCTGTCCGGGCGGCATTCCGCTGAAGGCCTTCTCCAGGTCCGGAGTTCCCGCCAGCGCATCATCCAGCCCGACGAGCCACACGGTGTCGCGCACCGGCTGGCTCTCGTTCATCAGGGAGTGAATCCCCGCCTTGCGGTACAGGCCCGCTTCATCCTCCATTGGAGCCCACAGCTCCCAGTTGCCGCGGACGGCATAAACCCCCAGCGGAGCCTGGAGCTTCGAGAGCAGCCGGTAGCGGTCCTCATCGGTGACTCCCGGAGACGAGGTGTCTCCGGTGATGACGATCAGATCCGGCTTCTGTTCGTCCAACAGCCGCAGGAGCGCTTCGTCCCGGCGCCCCCAGCGCCGAAGGTGCAGATCCGTGAGGTGGGCCACCTTGAGGGGCTGCTTCAACCCCGTCACCTGAACCCGGTGGTGCGTCACCTCGATCCAGTGCGGCTCGATGAAGAAGGCATAGCCCAGGCACAAGGCGCCCAGCAGCGCTAACGCCAGGAGTGCGCGAAGCACGGGACGGCGTTTTCGCGTGGCCGGCGCGGTCATGGGGCTTTCTTCAGGGTCTGGAGCGCCGCCTCCGCTTCGTCCTGGCCGCAGTTCTTCGAGCCGAGGAGCTGCTTCTCCTTGGGCTTCTCTGCCAGCTGCGCGAGCGCGGACACCGCGTCCGTGTCACCCAGGGCTCCCAGGCGCCGTGCCGCCTTGGCCCGTACGCCGCAGTCCTCCGAGGCCAGCGCCGCCGAGTACAGCTCCACCAGGTCCAGCCCCTCGGTGTCCTGCGCGGACTCCAGGTAGCGCAGCGCGCCCCACTGTTTCGGCGAGTAGTGGCTCTCCGCCAGCTCCTCGAAGTGCTCGTGTAGCCCCGTTTTGGGCAGTGCGCCCAGCAGCTTGCGCAGGCCCTTGTCTCCCTCGTCCCGGCCGAAGTCCTCCGCGAGCCCGTCCAGTACCCGCGCCTCCACGTCCTTGCGCGCCTCCGCGTCCAGGGCCGTGAGCACGTCGTGCTCTTCCTCGTGCCGGTTCAGCGCGTGCAACGCCAACGCGCGCACCTGCCGGAGCCTGGGCTTCTTGCGGTCCTCCGCCGGCACCGCGTCGAGGCGTTTGATGGCCTCGGCCGGCTTGCCCGCGTCCAGCAGCCGCCGGGCCTGCAGCGCCGGGCTCTGGTTGCGTATCCACAGCCCCACGCCGATGAGCAGCAGCACACCGGTGGCCACGCCCATGCTCTTGAGCCTCCGCGAACCCGTGGTGAGCGACGAGGCCTTCTCGCGCAGCGCCGCGAGCGACGGCTTCACCGGAATCAGGGGCCGCTTCTCCGTGGCGGCGCTGCCCAGGTCCCTTCCGCCAAAGGGAGGCCCCTCAGCGGCGCGCTTGCTGCGGTAGAGCTGGAGCGGCTCGCCCAGGCCGGGCAGGGGAATGGTGCCGCAGGGCTCGGCTACCACCTCGGCGCGGTTGCGCGCCAGGTTCACCGACTCGGTGAAGGTCACCTCGTCCGCCAGCGCCACCTGCTCGGTGGCCTTCACCACCTCCATCGGCTCGCCGAGCACGGTGTCGCGGGTGAGCATCACCTCGCCCGCGTGCAGGCAGATGCGGATGTGCAACTGCATCTCGGGCGGCTGGCCCTGGTTGTGGCGCCACAGCCGGTCCTGCATTCCCATGCCGCAGAGCACCGCGCCCGTGGGCGACTCGAACACTCCGAGCAGCGAGTCTCCCCGCTTCTGCACGAGTTTGCCGCTGTACTCGCGCAGCAGCGGCAGCAGCAGTTGCTCGTACGTTTCCAGCATCCGCAGGTGCGCCTCGCGCGTCTGCCGGCTGGTGAGCTCGGCGAAGCCCTGAATGCTGGTGAGCATCAGCGTGAGGTTCTGCGGCTTGCTCGAGAGCGTGCCGCTGGACACGGGCGCGGGTGGCAGCGCTGGAGCCCCGAACAGCGCCGTGCCGCTGCTGGCCGGAGGAGGCAGCGACGCGTTGGACGGCGGGGGAGCCACGCCGAAGGCCGCCGTGCCGCTGCCGGAAGGAGGCAGGACCTGGGTAGGCCCGCGAGGCTCCTGGCCTGAAGCAACCGGTGCCTCCGCTCCGAAAACCGCCGTGCCGCTGCCGGGCGGCGGCTGATGGCCCGACACCGGCGCGGGCGCCCCGCCAAAGACTGCCGTGCCACTGGAGACCGGCGGCGTGGCGGAGGGGGCCAGCCTCCCGGGCGGCGCGATGGCGGCGGGCAGAGGCCCCGCGGCCGCGGCGACCAGCGCCTCCGCCAGGGACTGGGCGCTCTGGAAGCGGTTGGCGGGCTCCTTCTCCAACAGCCGCATCACCAGCGCGACCAGACCGGTATTGGTGGAGAACGCGGGCGCGGCCCGGTCCAACGGCAGCGGCGTGGCGTTGGCGTGCTGCGCGATGAACTGGCGCGGGCTCGGCCCATCGAACGGCAGCCGCCCCGAGAGGATGCGGTAGGCCAGCACCCCCAGGCAGTACAGGTCACTGCGCGTGTCCACTCGCGCGCCGATGGCCTGCTCCGGGGAGAGGTACTCGGGAGTCCCCAGCACCACGCCCACCTGGCTCACGGCGCTGTCCGCCTCGGGCTCCACCAGCCGCGCGATGCCGAAGTCCAACAGTCGCGCCTGCTCGCCCCTCGGGGTGCGCGTGAGGAACACGTTCTCCGGCTTGATGTCCCGGTGGATGATCCCCTTGTCGTGGATGGCCGCCAGCCCCTCGGCCAACTGGTGCAGCACCGCGAGCGCCCGGGCGGGGGCCAGGGGACCGTTCTGCAGGGCCTCGAACAGGCTCACCCCCTCCACCAGCTCCATCACCAGACACGCCGCGTCACCGGACTCGCCGAAGTCGACGATGCGTACCACCGCGGGGTGATCCACCGCCGAGAGCAGGCGCGCCTCGCGCTTGAAGCGCTCGGACATGCCCGGCTGCATGTGGAGGTCATGGTGGAGCACCTTGATCGCCACCTTGCGGCCCAGCGACACCTGCTCACCCAGGTACACCTCTCCCATGCCGCCGGAACCCAGCGGGCGGAGCACCCGGAAGCGGCCTTCGAGTACCAGGGAGTCGGGGGATAGGGGCACCGCCGGGCATTTTGGCCGAGAATGATGCACCGCGCATCCGTGAGGAGCGGACGCCTTGCGGCCTGCTCTCCAGCCGGGGGATCGGTAAAAATTTCGAGGGCTTAGCCCCCATGGTACCCTCTCGCCCCTCACCTCGATGGCCACCGAAAGCGACTCCTCCAACAAGCCCGCGTCCGACGCGCGTGCCCCCGCTCCCGAGCTCCGGTTGTTGGACCGGCGCGCCTTCGTGGGCTTTCCGTCCCTGCCGCTCACGCCCGGGCTGACCATCGCGGACTTCGCGCTGCAGATTCCGGACGTCTCCTTCCCCTTCAACGTCAGCGCGGGAGCCTCGCGCTACCAGCGCAAGAAGCTGCTGTTCGGCTTCCTGGAGCTGACGCTGGACGCGGAGCTGGTGACGCGCCAGGTGTCGGAGCTGGCCGGGCGGTTGGCGGGGCTCGAGGAGCTGAAGCTGCACTTCCGCCCGGGCTATCTGGAGGGCCAGGGCCGGCTGCAGGGGCCGGAGCGCACCCCTGTCACCTTCAAGGTGGCCTTCGATGGGGATGGCGAGAAGCTGGCCGTCTACATCTATGACGTGCGGCTGTACGGGTTCTCTCCCACGGCCTCGGTGCAAGTGCCGGGCATTCTCACCACCGCGGTGGGGGCGCTGGGGCTGCTGCCGGAGCTGGAGGCCCACGGCGCCACGGGCTTCACCACGCGCGTGCTGCCGGAGCTGTGCCGGCTGGCGGCGGTGACGCGGGGCTTCAAGATGCCGGACCTGGACCAGGCGCGCCTGGCCGCCGCCGAGGTGTCCAGCAAGGGCCTGCGCCTGCGCTTCGCCTCGGGTGGGCTGCCTCCGCCGTCCGCTCCGGATGATGAGCTGTTGATGACGCTCGAAGGCGCGCGGGCCTTCGCCGAGGCCGAGGCGTTGATTGCGCAGAACCGGCTGGCCGAGGCGCGCGAGGCGTACCTCCAGGCCGGGGACGCGCAGGAGGCGCACCCGTTCGCCGCCGAGCGGCTGCTGTCCCTGCTCGTGGCGGATGCGCAGGCGCACGACCTGGCGCTGGATGTGGCGTCCACGCTGCTGCGCCGCCGCGAGAAGAGCCCCGCCGCTCTCTGGGGCGAGGCCGTGGTGCGCGAGCGCCGGGGCGAGGGAGCCCGGGCTGCCGAGCGCTACCTGGCCCTGAGCGCGCTGTCCCGCCGGACCTCCGAGGACGCCGCCGCTTTCTACGCCGCCGAGGCCGCCGCTCGCTGCTCGCGTGACACCGCGCCGCAGGTGGCGGTGAAGGCGCTGCACGAGCTGCTGGGCCTCAAGCCGGACCACCTGCCTTCGCTCAAGGCCCTGGCGCGTGCCTCGGACCAGGCGAAGGACCGGGCCGGTGCCGTGCGCGCCTACCGCCGCCTGGCCGCGCTGGCGAGGGATCCGGCCGAGGCCGCGGACGCCCACGTCCACCTGGCCCGGCTGTGCGCGCAGACCGAGGACGACATCGCCGGAGCCCGGCTGCACTGCGAGGCCGCGCTGCGGCTCGCGCCGGATCAGCCGGATGCCCTGCTGCTGCTGGGAGAGCTGTGCTTCCGCGGCGGTGAGCACCTGCGCGCCCTCAAGGCGCTAGACCGGCTGCGCGAGGTGGCCCTGGCCCGGCACGAGTTGGACCGCGTGGGGCAGGCCAACCTGCTCGCGGGCCGCGTGTGGGAAGAGGGCCTGCAGCAGCTCGACAACGCGCTGCTTCGCTACCGCGAGGCGGTGACGCTGCTGCCCGGAGACGCCGAGCCCCTGTTCGCCACCGCCCGGGTGGCTGAGAGCCTCGGCAAGGTGCAGGAAGCGCTCGCGGGCTACCAGCAGGCCCTGGAGCTGGCGGGGCCCGCGCCGCGCTCGGAAGGGGTGCGCAAGGCCGCGCACGCCAGCCACCACGCCATGGCCCGGCTGAGCCGCACCAAGCTGGGAGATCCTGCCCGCGCCCGCGAGCACCTGGAGGCCGCGCTCGCGCTGGATCCGCGTGACGCGGTGGCCCTCGAGGAGCTGATTCCGTACTTCCGTGCCACCGGCCGCGCCCAGGAACTGGCGGACGCGCTGGAGAAGGCCGCCGCCGTGTACGAGGAGCCCGCCAAGCGCGCCGCGCTGTGGGCCGAGGCCGGCGAGCTGTACCGCGGCCGGCTCCAGGGGCCGGAGAAGGCGGAGCGGCTGCTCACCTCCGCGCTCGAGGCGGACCCGGACAACAAGGCGGCGCTGGAGGCCATGCTGGCCCTCGCCGAGGCCCGGCGCGATGGCGGTCAGCTCACCCGCTGCCTCGCGGCGCTGGCCCGGCTCACGCTGGAGCCTCGTGAGCGGGCACAGAAGTACCGGCGCCTCGCGGTGGCGGCGCGGGACCTGACCTTTGATCTGGACCTGGCCGTCCACGCGCTCCAGGAAGTGCTCAAGGCCGAGCCGGAGGACCTGCCTTCGCTGGGCGAGCTGTGCGCGCTGCAGCGCAAGCGCTCGGACATGGCGGGGCTGGCCACGGCGCTGGAGGACCGCGCGCGGGTGGCCGAGGCTCAGGGCGACAAGCGGCTGGCTTCGGCGGCGCTGCGTGAGCTGGCTGGCGTGCTCGAGGCGCGGCTGGGCCGCATTGGCGAGGCGCTGGTGGCGATGGAGAAGGCCGCGCGCCTGGCTCCGGACCCCGCGGTGCTGCTGGACCTGGCGGACCTCTCCCTGCGCTGCGAGCGGCCGGAGCATGCCCGGCGCGCGTTGGAGGGACTGCTGTCCTCCCTGCCGCGCACCGCGGCTCCCGAGCGGCTGGCGGACATCCGCGCCCGCCTGGGACGTGCGTGTGAGTTGATGGGAGACCGCGAGGCCGCGGTGGCCGCCTACGCGCAGGCCTTCCCGCTGCGCCGGCTGGATGACGTGCTCGCCGGGCGGCTGGAAGTCCTCTACGCCGAGCTGGGCGAGACGCACGAGCTGGCCGAGCTGTGGGGCACCCGTGCCCAGGCGCTCGCCGCCGCGGACCGCTCCGCCGAGGCCGCGCCGCTGTTCCTCAAGAGCGCCAGGCTGCTGCTGGAGCGCGGCGAGAAGCCCGTGGCCCTGCTGCGCCTGTCGGCCGCGCTCGACGCGGATCCGCAGGGCCCCATGGCCGGCGAGGTGCTCGACACCCTGGCCGAGCTGGAGCTGGAGCGCGGCGAGAAGCTCGAGGCCGCCAAGCTGTATGCGCGCAAGGCCGCCCTGGTCTCCGATGCGCGCGCGGGCGCCCGGCTGCTCTACCGCGCCTCGCTGCTCGCCGCGGGCACCAGCCGCGAGGAGTCCTATCTCGCCGAGGCCCTGGAGCGGGATGCCACCTTTGCGCCCGCCCGCATGCGCCGGGGCGATCTGCGGCTGCCCACGGATCCGCGGGGCGCGCTGGAGGACCTGGAGGCGGTGCTGGCCCTGCCGCCCACGGATCCGGATGCCGCGCGCGAGGGAGAGCTGCTCTCGCTCACCCGCAAGGCCGCCGCCGCCGCGGTGCGTGCCGGCCGAGGAGACTCCGCCCGCCGCCTGCTGTCGCAGTACACCGCTCAGGCTCCGGCGGACCTCGACGCGCAGCTCGAGCTAGCCGCCCTGCACCGCAAGGCGGGCGCCCGCGAGGCGCTGGCGGACCTGCTGACCGACCTGTGGCCGCGCCTGTCCGGCGAGGCGCAGCGCAACGCCCGGCGTGAGCTGGCGGAGCTGTCCCTGGCACTGAGCCGTCCTTCCGAGGCGGCCCGGGCCCTGCGCGCGCTGCTCTCCGAGGAGCCTCGGGACCTGTGGGCGGCGCAGGCCCTGCTGTCACTGCTGCCTTCCCCGGGCACGGGCACGCCGGAGCAGGAGGCCGAGCGGTTCGCGCTGCTGAGCACGCAGATCGCCGCCGCCGAGGGTGAGGCTCGCTCCGAGCTGCTCGCCCGCCGTGCCGCGCTCCACCGTGCCGCGGCCCGTCCCGAGGCCGCTCGCGATGACTACGCCGAGGCCGCCCGGCTGTCCCGTCGTCCCTCGCCGTTGCTGCTCGCCCTGGCCGAGCTGGCCCGCGAGGCGGGTGATGAGGTGGCTGAGCTGTCCGCGTGGCGCCGCGCCGTGGCCGCCGATACCAGCCTCGGAGCCCAGGCCCGGGAGCGGCTGCTCGTGCTTGCCTCCGCCCTGGTGGACAAGGATGAGCGGGGCGCCGCGCGCGAGGCCCTGCGGGCCGCCGTCGCCCTGGAGCTTCCCGCCGTCGAGCGCTGCGAGGCCTTCTTCGCCCTGGCCACGTTGGCCCGGAGAGATGGGCAGCCCGAGGCCGAGGCCGAGGCGCTCGCGGAGGCTTCGCGCCAGGGGCCCGTTCCCCGCCGCGTGGAGGCGCTGCTCGCCCGCGCCACCCTGTTGGAGCAGCACGGCAAGCGCGAGGAGGCGGCGAGCAGCCTGGATGCCGCGCTCTCGCTCGCTCCCCGTCACCCGGGCGCCACCACCGCGCTCCAGCGCGTGCTGCGCGAGCTGGAGGACTGGGCGGGGCTGGCCGCGCTCCTCGCCTCCGAGGCGCCTCACGCTCCGCCCATCGCCGCCGCCGCGCTCTACGCGGAGCTGGCGACGCTCTACCTCGACCGGCTGAACCAGCCGGGCCCCGCCGAGGCTGCGCTGGGCGAGGCCCTGCGCCTGGCTCCCGGCGACCTGGACGTTCGCCGCCGGCTCGTCTCGCTCGTCGTGGCCCGGGGCGATCTGCTCGGGGCCGCCGGGCTGCTCGAGGCCGCGGCGGACAACACCGAGCCCGCACAGGCCGCGGCCTTCCTCCGGGAGGGCGCGACCCATGCCCGCGCTGCTTCCGACGCGGATCGCGCGCTGCGGCTCGCCCGCCGCGCCCATGCCCTGGTGCCCGCTCAGGGCCAGGACCTGGAGTTCCTCGCCGACCTGCTCTTCCTCCACGGAGACGTGAGGGAGGCACTGCCGCTGCAGCAGCAGCTCGCGGCGGGTGCCGACTTCGCCCAGCAGCCCGAGCGCGCGGAGGCCACGCTGCTGCGCCTGGGCGAGCTGTCCGAGAAGGCGGGAGACACGAAGAGCGCGACTGCCGCCTGGCGGACGCTCACCCGGGAGCGGCCGCTCAACGAGCTGGCCGTTCAGCGGCTCGCCGCGCTGCTGGAGAAGGACAACCCGCGCGCGGCCTTCGAGGTGCTCGTCGCGCACGCCAAGGCCCTGCCCCCTTCGGAGGACACGGCGAAGCGTCTGGTGGCCCTGTCGCAGCGGGCACGCGCCTCGCTGGCGGACATGGACGTGGCCGCCTCGTTGCTCGCGCGCGCGGCGGAGATGGCCGCCGAGCCCCTGCCGCTGCGCCAGTCGCTCGCCGCGCTCTACCGGGAGCAGGGCCGCTCGCAGGACCTGCTCGCCGAGCTGCGCCGGGTGGCCACGCTCAGTGTCCACGTGGGAGACGCGGACGCCGCCATCTCCGCGTACACCGAGGCGGCCCGGCTCGCCGAGGACACGGGCCGGACGGAAGAGGCCCTCGAGGGGCTCGCCGCGCTGAGGGAGCTGCTGGTGTCCCAGGGCAAGCCCTCGGCGGCCGCCGCTCACGAGCGCCGCCGCGCCGAACTGCTGCTGGACGTGAAGCTGGACCTGCCCGCGGCCGAGGAGTCCCTGGAGCGCTCGTTCCGGCTGGCCGCGGACCTCGAGACGGCGCAGATGGGCGATGCGCTCGCCACGCGCCGGGATGATGCGGCCGGACAGGCCCGCTGGCTGGAGCGCACGCTGCCGCTGCACGCCGGAGCCCGCGAGCAGGGCGCGGTGCTGCTGCGGCTGGCGCGGCTCCACCTGGGTGTGCTCTCGGACTCGGGCAAGGCGGAAGGTTTCCTCCGCGAGGCGCTGCGCCGGGACCGGGGACTGGCCGAGGCGGAGAAGCTGCTCGCCGAGCTGCTGGAGCGCGATGGGCGCGTGGCGGAGCTGGCCTCCTGGTACGAGGACTGCGCCGCCGATGAGCCGGACGCGGCACGCCGGGGGAACCTGCTGCGGCGCGCGGCCACGCTGTACCGTGAGCGGGCGGGCCGGCCGGATGCCGCCGCCGCCGCGCTGCTCGCCGCACGCGCCGCGGAGCCGGATGATCTGGAGCTCACCGGGCAGGCCGCGGATCTGCTCTACGAGGTGGGCCGGGCGGAGGATGCCGCCGAGTTCGACGCCATCCTCCTGGAGGGCAATCCCTTCCGCGAGCCCACCTTCTCTCGCCACCGGGCCTTCCTGGTGGCGACCGGGGACTCGCAGTCGCTGGCGGCGCTCATGCTGCGCCGGGCTCAGCGCCAGCCGCCGCAGGAGGCCGCAGAGAGCTACCTGATCGCGGCCAAGGCTTTCCGGGAGGCCGGTGCCCAGGAGCGCGCGCTGCTGTGCGAGGACCAGGCCTTCGAGCTGGACGCCTCCAACGCCGAGGCCTTCGGGCTGCTGCGCCAGCGGCTGACGGGAGACGTGCGGAAGCTGGCGGAGCTGCTCGCCCAGCGCGCCGCCGCCGTGCCGGCTCCGGAGGCGCTGCCACTGCTGCGTGAGCGCGCCGAGCGGCTGCTGGAGGCCGGTGAGTCCCTGCTGGCCGCCGAGGCCTTCGATGTGTACCTGGCGCGGGCGGGCGATGACGTGGATGCCCTCATCGCGCGCGCCGAGCTGGCCGCGCAGGGCGGAGGCCCGAGCGCCGCGCAGCCGTATGACCGGCGCCTGGTGGCCGTGGCCGAGAAGCTCCCCGTGCCCGTCCGGGTCCGCACCTGGCTGCGCCTGGGGCATGCCTCGCTCGGAGCGGGAGCGTACCGGGACGCGGCGGATGCCTTCGAGGCGGTGGTCCAGCTCGACCCCGAGGGCGAGCGCGGCAAGGAGGCGCTGTCGCTGCTCTCCGAGGCCTACGCGCGTACGGGCAACACGTCCGGGCTCTACCGCACCTCCATTCAACTCGCCCGCAAGGCGGATCCTCCGACGGCGGAGGTGCTCTACCGCCGCGCCGCGGATCTCGTGGGCGATCCGAAGCAGGCCATCGATGCGCTGCTGCCGCTGACGCAGCTGCGGCCCGCTGACACCGCGATCATCGATCGGGCGGCGGAGGGACTGCGCGCGCTGAGCCGCCACGACGACCTGATGGAGGTCTACCAGGCCGGAGCCAACGCGGCCGGAGGCACCCGCGCGGCGGAGCTGCTGCTGGCCGCCGCGAGCGTGGCCGAGGTGAACCTGTCCGCGCCGGAGCGCGCCTGGGAGCTGCGGCAGCAGGCCGCGGAGGCGGATCCGTCCAACGAGCCCGCGCTGCGCAAGCTGGTAGAGGGTCTGCGTGAGCGCGGCGACTCCGAGCGGCTGCTCGAGGCGCTGCCGAGGTTGGTGGCGCGCACGGAGGATGCGGACGAGGCCTCGCTGCTGCGGCTGGAACTCGCCGCGCTCGCGCACACCGCCGGCCAGGATGCCCTGGCCCGCGAGGTGCTGGAGATGGTGGTGGCGCGCGGAGCCAGGGGCGCGGGCTACTCCGAGGCGCTGGTAGCCCTGGAGCCGCTGCTGACCGGGGAGCCCGCCCGCCGCGCCGAGATCCGGGTGGCACGCGCGGAGCTCGTCGAGGGCCGCGAGAAGACGGAGCTGCTCGTCTCCGCCGCGCAGGACTTCGAGTCCGCCGAGCGCACGCAGGACGCGCTGAAGGCGGCGAAGGCCGCGGCGTCCACGTCTCCCGAGGTGCCCACGCTGCGGATGCTCTCGCGGCTGTACAGCAGCTCGGGAGATCCCTCCCGCGCGGCCAAGGCACTGCTGCAGGCGGTCCGCTCCGCCACGGCCGAGGAGAAGCCCGCGCTGCTGCTGGAGTCCGCCGACCTGTGGGAGCAGGCCGGAGACAAGGCCGAGGCGCTGGAAGTCACTGAGCGCATTGCGCTCGAGGCCCCCGGGTCGCTAACGCCCGCGCTGCTGGCCGAGCGCTTCCTGCGGCTCGGAGCCCCCGCCCGGGCCGTGGACGTGGGCTTTGCTCCCGCGATGGCGGCGGGAGCCCTGACCGGCGCGCTGTCCCTGGCCGAGCAGGCGCGGGACACGGGGCGCGTGCGCGAGGCGCTCTGGGCGCTTGCGGCGGTGCCGGACGCGGCGGGCTCCCATGTGAGCCGGCTGGTGGACAGCCTGCGCGAGGAAGAGGATCCCCAAGGGCTGCTGCGGCTGGCGGAGCTGCGTGCCACGCACGACCCGGAGCTGGCGGTGACGCTGCGGGACGAGGTGCTCGACGCGGCGAAGGCGCCGGTGGAACTGCGCCTGAGCGCGCTCGAGGCGCTGGCCTTCGGTCCTGACTTCGGTGAGCGGCTCACCCGGCTGCTGCCAGGCCTGGGGCAGATGCCGGGGGCGCTCTCCGAAGCCGTACTCGGTCACGTCCGGAAGCAGTCCCCGGCGGAACGCATCGAAGCGCTGGGCGTGCTGGCCGAGGCCTGGCCGGAGCGCCGCACCGCCTTCCTGCGTGAGCGCCTGGAGCTGGAGCTGGGCGAGGGCCGCCGCGAGGACGCCGAGCACACCCTGGCCGAGCTCATCGACGGCGAGGACGACAAGTCCACGCGGGTGGCCCTGCGGCTGCAGCGCGGTGAGCTGCTGCTCTCGCTCTCGCAGCGGGCGCGGGCACGCGAGGCCTTCGAGGGCACGCTGGCGGACGATGCCTCCTGCCTGCCGGCGGTGAAGCACCTGCTCGCGCTGTACGAGGAGTCCGAGGACCACGAGTCCTTCGCCGTGCTGGCCGAGCGCCTGGAGCCGCTGGCGGGCGCCGAGGCCCTGGAGCCCTACCGCGAGAAGCTGGCGGATGCCTACGAGAAGCTCTCACGGCTGGCGGACGCGGCCACTCAGCTCGCGGCGCTGCCGGAGACGCCCGAGCGGCTGGCCCGGCGGGCCCGGCTGGCGGAAGAGCGGGGGCTCACGGGCGAGGCGCTGCAGTTGCGCGAGCGGCTGACGGACGAGCCCGCGGCGCTCGAGGCGATCCTCCGGGGCTACCTGGAGGCCCAGCTCATTCCCTTCGCGGCGAAGCTGGCCGAGCGGCTGCTCTCGCGCGAGGCCCTCTCGCCCGAGCTCACGCGGCTGGTGGCCGAGCGGCTCTCGCCCATGCCCGAGGGAGCCCCGCTGGCCTCGCGCCTGTGGCCGCAGCTCTTGAAGCGGCAGCCGTTCGACGTGGACGGGTGGACGCTGTACGCCGAGGCGCTGCGCCTGCTCAGCCGCAACGAGGCCGCCGAGCGCGTGGATGGCATCGCCGCGGCGCTGTCCTCCAGCGAGCTGGCCTCGCCCGCCGCGCACGTGCTGCCGCTGCCCTTGCCGGCCCCGTTCCAGCACCCGGCTCCCGCCGGAGCGCTGCCCATCACCACCGAGAGCCTGCCCCGGCTGTACGCGGCGCTGCGGCCCACGCTGGAAGGCCTGGGCGCGGGCAAGCTGCGCCTGCTGCTGGACCCAGCCGGAGGCGTGGAGGCCTACCTGCTCAGCCCGGACGAGCTGGTGCTGGGCGCCGGAGCGCTCACGAGCTTTGGCCCGGTGGAGCTGGGCTACCTCTGCGCGCTGGCGCTGAGCCTGGGCGAGGCGGGCATTGGCCTGGCCCGGCCGGGCCCGGTGCCCGCGCTGGAGCAGGCGGCGGTGGAGGCCTTCCGCGCGGTGCCGGCCTCGCTGGCCGCGGGACGGGTGCTGGCGCGGCTCGACCCGGAGATGCGCGGAGGGGACCCGAGCGACGTGGATGAGGCGGCGGTGCTGTCTGCCAGCCCCATCTTCCGCGCGGTAGCCCTCGCGGCGCTCGAGCTCGTGTAGGCTCCGCGCCTCATGATGCTCCGACGCCTCGCCCTCCTCGCCATCCCCGCCTTTCTGCTGGCGGTCGCCTGCTTCACGGACCCCGTGTTCCCGGGAGACCAGGTCCTGGGAACCTTCCGCTTCAACGCCACGGTGGATCGCCAGCGCACCAACTGCGATCTGCGCAATCCGGAGTTCGCGGCGCTGGGAGACGCGGGAGTCTTCCGCTTCGACGGCACCTTCTCGCGCAACTCGGACGAGCGCACGGGCTTCCTCACCGTGCAGGGCTATTCGCGGGACGCGGGGTACGACGGGCAGCGGGTCTCATCGCTCCACCGCGCGGCCGCGACCCTGCCCAGCTGCGGCAACGGCTGCAACGGCACGGCCATCGAGGAGTCCCTGGACGTCATCCTGCTGAGCGACAGCCAGGACCAGCTGATTGGCCGCCGGTGCTC